>JADLIA010000035.1 GCA_020848515.1 Rubrivivax sp.
CCGACTGGAACGCCGTGTTCCAGCGCCTGGCCACCATGTTCCCCAACTCGCGTCTGGGCTTTGGCGAGGTGGGCACCAGCAAGGCCGCACAGAAGGCCGCCTACCTGCAGCGCTACTACGCCATCAAACCCCCCGTGGCCAACTGGGCCGGCGGACACTTCTGGTGGTACTTCAAGCAGGACATGGTGCCCTACACCAAACCCCTGTGGAATACCCTCAATCAGGCCATCAGCGCCAACCCTTGAGGGGCGCCAACGATTCCGCAGTGCCGGCAAGAACCGCCCCAACCCACCACCGGCCCTGCCGGCCCATGGTGGGCGCAGCCCATGCGGCGGCGGTGTCTGGGGCCCGGATCGGCCGCTTTGGGCCGCTCTCGTCGGCACTCGGCATGCATGCCCATCTGCGCAGTCCCGGCCCGCGGGGCGCGCAGCGGCGGACGCCCGGGTAAACCCTGGGCGATCCCGCCTCAATTAACCAACCGTTCGGTCGGTTAACTCACTATACTTTGGGTCTTCACGCCCGCGTGGTCCGGTCATTCGAGGCTGCGCGGGCTTGGTGCTGTCGGTCACCCAGGAGATCCGCGACGTGTACACCCAATCCTTTTCCGTTCCCGACGACGAGGGCAAGGCCGCCGGGCCGAAGACGGTCGAGCGACCGGCCAGCGAGCGCGAGGCGGCGCTGCAGGCGCAGTTCGACGCCCGCATCGACGCCGACGGCCGCATCGAGCCGCGCGACTGGATGCCCGAGGCCTACCGCAAGACGCTGGTGCGCCAGATCAGCCAGCACGCGCATTCCGAGATCGTCGGCATGCTGCCCGAGGGCAACTGGATCAGCCGCGCGCCCAGCCTCAAGCGCAAGGCGATCCTGATCGCCAAGGTGCAGGACGAGGGCGGCCATGGCCTGTACCTGTACAGCGCCGCCGAGACCCTGGGCACCTCGCGCGACGAGATGCTGGAGGCGCTGCACTCGGGCCGCGCCAAGTACAGCAGCATCTTCAACTACCCGACGCTGAACTGGGCCGACGTCGGCGTGATCGGCTGGCTGGTCGATGGCGCGGCGATCATGAACCAGATCCCGCTGTGCCGCTGCTCCTACGGCCCCTACGCGCGCGCCATGGTGCGCGTGTGCAAGGAAGAGAGCTTCCACCAGCGCCAGGGCTACGAGGCCCTGCTGGTCATGATGAAGGGCACCCAGGCGCAGCGCGACATGGTGCAGGACGCCGTCAACCGCTGGTGGTGGAAATGCCTGGCCATGTTCGGCCCGCCCGACGCCGACAGCCCGCACAGCGCGCAGGGCATGCGCTGGGGCATCAAGCGCGTCAGCAACGACGAGCTGCGCCAGAAGTTCATCGACGCCACCGTGCCGCAGGCGCAGGTGCTGGGCGTGACGCTGCCCGACCCCGAGCTGAAGTGGAACGAACAGCGCGGCCACCATGACCACGGCCCGATCGACTGGGACGAGTTCTGGCAGACCGTGGGCGGCCACGGCCCCATGAACAAGGAGCGCCTGGCCACCCGAGTGAAGGCGCACGACGACGGTGCCTGGGTGCGCGAGGCCGCGCTGGCCCATGCCGCCAAGCAGCAACAACGCGCCCGCAAGGCCGCCTGATCCCCGAGGAGAAACCATGAGCAACGCACCCGCACTGAAGGACTGGCCTCTGTGGGAGGTCTTCGTCCGCAGCAAGCAAGGCCTGGAGCACAAGCACTGCGGCAGCCTGCACGCCAGCGACGCGCAGCACGCGCTGCAGATGGCGCGCGACGTCTACACGCGCAGGCAGGAAGGCGTGTCGATCTGGGTCGTGCCCTCGCACCTGATCGCCGCCAGCGACCCGGGCGAGAAAGACCAGCTGTTCGAGCCGGCCAGCGACAAGATCTATCGCCACCCGACCTTCTACGAAATCCCCGAAGAAGTGGGGCACATGTGATGGACGCCCGCGTCAGCACCCGCGCCCCGATCGACTATCTGCTGCACCTGGCCGACAACGCCCTGGTGCTGGGCCAGCGCAACGCCGAATGGTGCGGCCACGCGCCCATCCTGGAAGAGGACATGGCGATGGCCAACAACAGCCTGGACCTGATCGGCCAGGCGCGCCTGCTCTACCAGTACGCGGCCGAGCGACTGGCCGGCGACGTGCGGGCGCCGCGCGGCGCCCACTGGCCGGCCGGTCCCCTGACCGAAGACACGCTGGCCTACTTCCGCGACGTGCCCGAATTCCGCAACTACACCCTGCTGGAGCTGCCGCACAGCCCGCCGCTGGTGCCCACCGGCGTGGGCGACCGCGACTGGGGCGTCACCATCGTGCGCAACTTCCTCTACAGCGCGCTGATGGTGCTGGTGTGGGAGCGCCTGCAGCGCTCGGCCGACCCCCAGCTGGCGGCCATCGCCGCCAAGAGCCTGAAGGAAGTGCGCTACCACCTGCGCCACGCGCGCGACTGGCTGGTGCGCCTGGGCGACGGCACCGACGCCTCGCAGCGCCGCGCGCAGGCCGCGCTGGACTGGCTGCTGCCCTTCACCGACGAGTTCTGGACCGCCAGCACGCACGAAACCGAAGCGCGCGACAACGCCAGCGGCGTCGACATGGCGGCGCTGCGCGCCGACTGGCAGGCGCTGGTCAACGACGCGCTGGCCGAGGCCACGCTGACCCGCCCGGCCGCGCAGCCGGGCTACGTCAGCCAGGGCAAGCAAGGCCTGCATTCGGAGCACCTGGGCTACCTGCTGGCTGAAATGCAGAGCCTGGCGCGCGCCCACCCGGGCGCCACCTGGTAAGCGACGCCGGCCGCCCCATGAGCCCGATCGACCTCCAGCGCCCAACTGGCGAGCGCGAGCAGCTATCCAATCAGGAGCAAGCCAGACTCTGGGCGCTGCTCGACACCCTGACCGACCCGGAGATCCCGGTGGTCACGCTGCGCGAGATGGGCATCCTGCGCGCGCTGCGGCGGGGCAGCGACGGCGCGGTGGAGGTGGTCATCACCCCCACCTACAGCGGCTGCCCGGCCATGGACCAGATCGCCGACGACATCGCCGCCACCTTGCGCGACGCCGGCGTGCCCGGCCGTGTGGTGACCCAGCTGGCGCCGGCCTGGACCACCGACTGGATGAGCGAGGCCGCGCGCGACAAGCTGCGCGCCTACGGCATCGCGCCACCGCGCTGCGCCAGCCGCCGCGGCGGCGAATCGGTGATCCATTTTGCTCCTAAATCAAGAGCTGCCGGCGCTCGTCTGGCGGGCGCCGACGGCCCATCGGATGCCGAAGATGCGGTGGCCTGCCCGCAATGCGGCTCCACCCACACCACCGAAACCTCGCATTTCGGCTCCACCGCCTGCAAGGCGCTGTACCGCTGCCTCGACTGCCTGGAGCCGTTCGACCATTTCAAGAGCATCTGAGGAGACCCGCGTGTCCGCTCCCCGCTTTCACGACCTCACCGTCGCCCGCATCAACCCCGAAGCCGCTGGCGCCGTGGCCATCACCTTCGCCGTGCCGCCCGACCTGCACGGGCAGTTCGACTTCCAGCCCGGCCAGTTTCTGACCCTGCGCGCCACCATCGACGGCCAGGACGTGCGGCGCAACTACTCGATCTGCTCCACGCGCAGCCGCTACGCGCGCGCGCGCGAGCTGGAAGTGGGCATCCGACCGATGGAAGGCGGCATGTTCTCCAACTGGGCCGCCACCCAGCTGCGCCCGGGCGACACCCTGGCCGTGATGCCGCCCGACGGCCGCTTCACCATCCGCAAGCCGCGCGCACTGCACCGCGTCGGCTTTGCTGCCGGCTCGGGCATCACACCCATCCTGTCGATCATCGCCAGCACACTGGAAGACAGCGACAGCGCCAAGTTCACCCTGGTCTACGGCAACCGCCGCATGGGCAGCGTGATGTTCAACGAAGCGCTGCAGGACCTGAAGGACAAGTACAAGGATCGCCTCACCCTGATCCACGTGCTGTCGCGCCAGGCGCAGGAGGTGCCGCTGCTGGAAGGCCGCATCGACGCCGCCAAGGTGCAGCAGCTGCTCGACACCCTGCTGCCGGCCAAGAGCATGGACGAGGTCTTCATCTGCGGCCCCGAAGCCATGCTGGAGGCCACCGAAAGCGCGCTGCGCGCCGCCGGCGTGCCGGCCGAGCGCATCTACACCGAGCGCTTCAGCTCCCCACGCCTGGACGAGCTCAGCCCCGAGGCGCGCCGCGCCGCCATCGCCCAGCCCGACCCCGAGGCGCCGGCCGGCCAGGTGGCGCTGACGGTGCTGATCGACGGCAAGCCGCACGAGCTGGCCATGCGGCGCGACCAGCATGTGCTGGACGTGGCCCTCAGCGCCGGGCTGGACGCGCCCTATTCCTGCAAGGCCGGCGTGTGCTGCACCTGTCGCGCCAAGGTGCTGGAAGGCAGCGTCAGCATGGACAAGAACTTCACCCTGGAGGAAGAGGAAATGGCCCAGGGCTTCGTGCTGAGCTGCCAGGCCCGCCCCACCAGCGACCGGCTGGTGGTCAGCTACGACGAGCGCTGAGCCCGCCGCAATCTGCCACGGGCGCTGGTGCCGGTTGACCTGATGGCGACCGGGATCAGCCGGCGCGGTCGGCGGCGGCAGCCTGGTCGCCCGCATCGGGTGTCAGCTCGCGCAGCACCACGGCGTCGTGACCCAGGGCGTGCAGGCCCAGCATGCGGGCGGCGGCCTTGCTCAGGTCGATCACCCGGCCCCTGACGAACGGCCCGCGGTCGTTGATGCGCACCACCACCTGCTTGCCGGTGCGCGGGCTGTGCACCAGCACGCGGGTGCCGAAAGGCAGGGTCTTGTGGGCGGCGGTGAGATCGTTCTGGTCGAAGCGCTCGCCGCTGGCGGTCAGGCGCCCGTGAAAACCGGGGCCGTACCACGAGGCCATGCCGCGCTGCAGGTCGCGCCCGCCCCGCAGACCGAGCGGCCGGCGCTCGGGCAGGGCCAGGCCTTCGGCCACGTCATCGGCGGCGCGGCCGGCCGGCGCACGCGCGCCCGCCAGCCCGCCCACGCGCGGCTTGAAGCCGGTGTAGTTGGGGCAGCGCATGTCGTGCACCGCCTTGGCTGAAGAGCAAGGCTCGGCAACGGCAGGGGTGGAAGTGTTCAGGCTCACCGTCTGGGCCGCCAGCGGCCCGGCTGCCAGCCACAGGGCGCCGAGACACAGCAGTCGGCGGGCTGACGGACGGTGGGCACTTCCCGAAACCGGCGTGCCGCGCAAGCGGGCGCCGGGAGAGGTGTCCCGTGGCATGGGGCCGATTTTAACGGCGCCACCGCCCCAGCCAGCCCCAGCCAGGCGCTCCGGACCCCCCAATCCAGGGTTTCAGACGGTAAAACCCAGATAAAACCGTTGACATTAAACCAATGGTTATATGGAAGGGGCGCCCCAGCCTCCTCGGCGGCACAGTTCCAGCACCCCGGCCGACTGGTTGAGGGTGTAGAAGTGAAAGCCCGGCGCGCCGCCCTCGTGCAGGCGGCGGCACAGTGCGGCCACCACGTCGGCGCCGAAGTCCTGGATGGCGGCGCTGTCGTCGCCGAAACCCTGCAGCCGCAGGCGGATCCAGCGCGGCACCTCGGCGCCGCAGCTGTCGGAAAAGCGCAGCAGCTGGGTGCTGTTGGTGATCGGCATGATGCCGGGCACGATCGGCACCGTGACGCCGCGCCGGCGCGCCTCGTCGACGAAGCGAAAGTAGGCGTCGGCGTTGAAGAAATACTGCGTGATGGCCATGTCCGCCCCGGCGCCCACCTTGGCGGCAAAGGCGTCCAGGTCGGCCTCGGGCGAGCGCGCCTGCGGGTGGAACTCAGGGTAGGCGGCCACCGCGATGCGGAAGTGATCGCCGGTTTCGGCACGGATGAAGGCCACCAGGTCGCTGGCGTGGCGGAATTCGCCGCCCATGCCGTAGCCGCTGGGCAGATCGCCGCGCAGGGCCACCAGTCGCCGCACCCCGGCGGCGCGGTAGCTGGCCAGGCGCTCGCGGATGCTGGCGGCGGTCTGGCCGATGCACGACAGGTGGGGCACGCCGGGCCAGCCTTCGGCGACGATGGCGCGCACCGTGTCCAGCGTGCCTTCCTGCGTCGAGCCGCCGGCGCCGAAGGTGACGGAGCAGAACTCGGGTTGCAGCGTGTACAGCCGGGCACGCACGGCGCGCAGCTTGTCGGCGCCCTCGGCCGTCTTGGGGGGGAAGAACTCGAGACTGAGGTTGACGCTCATGGGGTATCGCAAGTCGTCGCCGCGCGCGCGGCATGGAGAAAGAATTCCCGGTTGCCGTCGCCACCGGTGATGGGGCTGGGCAACCAGTGGTGCACGGCCAGACCGAGCGCGGCGCAGGCCTGGCGCAGCCGCTGCTCGACCTGCGCGTACAGGGCCGCATCACGCACGATGCCGCCCTTGCCGATGTCGGCCGGCTGCAGCTCGAACTGCGGCTTGACCAGCAGCAGCAACTGCCCGCCGCTGCCCAGCAGCGGCAGCAGCGCCGGCAGCACCAGGGTCAGCGAAATGAAGGACAGATCGCCCACGATCAGGTCGAAATGAGTGCCAG
>JADLIA010000036.1 GCA_020848515.1 Rubrivivax sp.
GATGCCCTCGTAGATGCCGTCGCCGAAGATGAAGCCGCGGTCCAGCGGGCTGATGCGGGCTTCGCGCAGGTTGGTGATTTCGCCGTCGAGGTAACACGGCAGGGGCGGCAGGTGGGCGGCAGGGTCGCGGGGCATGGAACTGTGGTGTGGCGCAGACAGCGCGCATTGTCGCGCAGCGCGATGACCGCCGGTCTTTTGTGTGAAAGGCCCGGATCGACCTCGGACTAACCCTATAATCAGAGGCTTTGCAGTCGCAAGCAGGTGTTAGCGCACCGTCAACTGCGTGAAAGCCGACATGGCCACAATCGCTTCCGAAGCACACTCATCGGGGCGGGCGGGGTCTGCCGACGAGGCGGATGACGCCCCCGACGCCGGTTTCGAGCCCCTGAGCGCCGAGCAGGCAGCCCAGTGGCGCGCAGCCCATCCTCCGCAGTCGCCCTGGCCGGTGGTCGGCGCGCAGGCGGTGGTGGCGGTGCTGGCGGTGGCGGCGGGCTGGTGGGTGTCGGGCGGCGAACGCGCCGTGCTGCTGTCCCTGGCCTACGGCGCGCTGGCGGCCTGGTTGCCCGCGGTGCTGTTTGCCCGCATGGTGGCGCGCCGCATGCGACTGCAGGCCCACGCTGGCGGCGCCCTGATGGCGCTGATGGTGGGGGAGGGCATCAAGATCGCGTTGACCGTGGCGCTGCTGCTGGCGGCCCCCCGGGTGCTGACGCAGGTGCACTGGCTGGCGCTGCTGGCCGGGTTCGTGGTGACGATCAAGGCGGCGTGGCTGGCCTTGTGGTGGAGTTCGAGGCGCCGGGCGGTGATGCCGCGCGGAGTCTGATTCGGTTCGAAGACTGGGTGACACATGGCCGCTGATGCTGCGCAGGGACAGACCGCTGGGGAATACATCCAGCACCATCTGCACCACCTGCAGAAGAACTTTGCTTTCGAGAACGTGACGCAGAAGTCGATCATCGACTTCAGCCTGTTCAACGCCGATTCGGTGTTCTGGTCGGTGCTGCTGGGCGCGCTGGGCTGCTGGCTGCTGTGGCTGGGCGCGCGCAAGGCCACCTCGGGCGTGCCGGGGCGCTTCCAGGCGGCGGTCGAAATCCTGTCCGAAATGGTCGAAAACCAGGCCAAGGGCGTGATCCACAACGCCAAGAGCCGCAAGCTGGTGTCGCCGCTGGCGCTGACGGTGTTCGTCTGGATCTTCGCCATGAACGCCATGGACATGCTGCCGGTCGATCTGCTGCCGCTGGGCTGGCAGATCGCCACCGCCGACCACCACGCCTTCCAGCGCGTGGTGCCCACGGCCGACCTGTCCACCACGCTGGGCCTGTCGGTCAGCGTGCTGATCGTGTGTCTGGTCTACAACGTCAAGATCAAGGGCGCCGGCGGCTGGGCGCACGAGCTGGTGACCGCGCCCTTCGGCGCCCACCCGGTGCTGTGGCCCGTCAACCTGCTGATGCAGATCATCGAATTCGTCGCCAAGACCGTCTCGCACGGCATGCGACTGTTCGGCAACATGTTTGCCGGCGAACTGGTCTTCATGCTGATCGCCCTGATGGGCGGCGTATGGGCCTGGCAGTTCAACCCGCTGACGGGCGGGTTCTGGCTGGGTGTCGGGCACGTGATCGCGGGGTCTGTGTGGGCCATCTTCCACATCCTGATCATTACGCTGCAGGCGTTCATCTTCATGATGCTGACGCTGATCTATGTCGGTCAGGCGCACGACGCCCACTGAGTTTTCTCACCTTTCCTTCCCTCAACTTCCTCTTTTTTCACTAGGAGCAATCATGGAAAACATTCTCGGCCTCGTCGCTCTGGCTTGCGGTCTGATCGTCGGTCTGGGCGCCATCGGCGCGTCGATCGGCATCGCGCTGATGGGTGGCAAGTTCCTCGAATCCTCGGCCCGCCAGCCGGAGCTGATGAACGAGCTGCAGACCAAGATGTTCGTGCTGGCCGGTCTGATCGACGCCGCCTTCCTGATCGGTGTGGCCATCGCCCTGCTGTTCGCCTTCGCCAACCCGTTCGTCCTGAAGTAATCGGCGGATCCTTTCGCGACTGAAAGGAGTCGAACCGTGAATATCAACGCGACCCTGTTCCTGCAGGCCGTTGTCTTCGCGATCCTGGTGTGGTTCACGATGAAGTTCGTGTGGCCCCCGATCACGAAGGCGCTGGACGAGCGGGCTCAGAAAATCGCCGATGGTCTGGCTGCCGCCGACAAGGCCCGCACCGAGCTCGCCGCCGCCAACCAGCGCGTCGAGCAGGAGCTGGCCAGCTCGCGCAACGACGCCGCGGCCCGCCTGGCGGAAGCCGAGCGCCGCTCGCAGCAGATCATCGAGGAAGCCAAGGTGCGCGCCACCGAGGAAGCCGGCAAGATCGTCGCCGCCGCCAAGGCCGACGCCGAGCAGCAGGTGCTGCAGGCGCGCGAGGCCCTGCGCGAGCAGGTGGCCGCGCTGGCCGTCAAGGGCGCCGAGCAGATCCTGCGCAAGGAAGTCAATCCGACGGTGCACGCCGATCTGCTGAGCCGTCTGAAGACCGAACTCTGATCCCGCGCCACGACGCGCAAAGGAAAGCCCATGGCAGAACTCGCCACCATCGCAAGACCCTACGCCGAAGCCCTGTTTCAGGTTTCGCGCGCTGATCTGGCGGCGACCCAGAGCTGGCTGGACGGGCTGGCGAGCGCGGCGGGCAACGACGAGTTGCTCCAGTTCGCTGCCAACCCCAAGGTCGGCGCGGAGCAGGTGTTTCAGCTCGTCAGCGGCGTGCTGAGCCAGTCGCTGCCGGCGCGCGGCGCCAACTTCCTGCGCGCCGTGATCGACAACGACCGGCTGGCGGCACTGCCCGAAGTGGCGCGCCAGTTCCGCCAGCTGGCCAACAGCGTGACGGGCAGCGCCGATGCGCTGATCCAGAGCGCCTTCCCGATCGGCGGCGCCGAGCTGGCCGATCTGACCGCCACGCTGGAAAAGCGCTTCGGCCGCAAGCTGGAGCCGAGCGTGCAGGTCGATCCGTCGCTCATCGGCGGCGTGCGCGTGGTCGTGGGCGACGAGGTGCTGGACACCTCCGTCAAGGCCCGCCTGGAACAGATGAAGATGGCCCTGACCGCCTGAGTCCGCTCAGGCCAGGCCCCTCGATAACCCCAAAGGACAAGGAAAGAGTCATGCAACTCAATCCCGCAGAAATTTCAGAACTGATCAAGAGCCGCATCGAGGGCCTGGGCGTCAGCGCCGACGTGCGCAACCAGGGCACCGTGGTGTCGGTGACCGACGGCATCGTGCGCGTGCACGGCCTGTCGGAGGCCATGCAGGGCGAGATGCTGGAGTTCCCGGCCACGCCCGGCGGCCAGCCCAGCTTCGGCCTGGCACTGAACCTCGAGCGCGACTCCGTCGGCGCCGTGATTCTGGGTGAATACGAGCACATCTCCGAGGGCGACACCGTCAAGTGCACGGGCCGCCTCCTGGAAGTGCCGGTCGGCCCCGAGCTGGTGGGCCGCGTGGTCAACGCCCTGGGTCAGCCGATCGACGGCAAGGGCCCGATCGACACCAAGCTGACCGACGTGATCGAGAAGGTCGCCCCTGGCGTGATCGCACGCCAGTCGGTCAGCCAGCCGGTGCAGACCGGCCTGAAGTCGATCGACTCGATGGTGCCCGTCGGCCGTGGCCAGCGCGAGCTGATCATCGGCGACCGCCAGACCGGCAAGAGCGCGGTGGCGATCGACACGATCATCAACCAGAAGGGTCAGAACATGACCTGTATCTACGTCGCCATCGGTCAGAAGGCGTCGTCGATCAAAAACGTGGTGCGCGCGCTCGAAAAGGCCGGCGCCATGGACTACACCATCGTGGTGGCCGCCTCGGCCTCCGAATCGGCCGCCATGCAGTACGTGGCCGCCTATTCGGGCTGCACCATGGGCGAGTACTTCCGCGACCGCGGCCAGGATGCCCTCATCATCTACGACGACCTGTCCAAGCAGGCCGTGGCCTACCGCCAGGTGTCGCTGCTGCTGCGCCGCCCGCCGGGCCGCGAAGCCTACCCCGGTGACGTGTTCTATCTGCACAGCCGCCTGCTCGAGCGCGCCGCCCGTGTGAACGCCGACTA
>JADLIA010000037.1 GCA_020848515.1 Rubrivivax sp.
GCCGCCTGCTGGTGGCTGGTGGTGCTGGGGGCGGACTACGTGCAGCGCGGCGCCCTGGCCGCCCTGCCGGCGCTGCTGGGTGGCGGGCTGGCGCTGCTGGTGGCCAACCTGCTGCTGATCAACGGGTTTCCCGACGCGCCCGCCGATGCGCGGGTCGGCAAGCGCACCCTGGTGGTGCGCCTGGGGCCGGCCGCGGCGGCGCGCCTGTACCTGGGGCTGGCGCTGCTGGCGCACGCGGTGGTGCCGCTGGCGGTGCTGGCCGGGTGGGCCCCGACGGGCGCGCTGGCCGGCCTGCTGTCGCTGCCGCTGTCAATGGCCGCCGGCGGGCTCCTGTGGCGCCATCGCCGGCAGGCGGCGCGGCTGCGGCCGGCCATCGGCCTGACCATTGCCGCCGCCAACCTGCACGCCCTGGCGCTGGCGGCGGGGCTGGTGCTGGGGCGCTGAGGCGGACGCGGTAGAAACGGCCGTTGGACGCGCCCGCCCGTGCCGTGATCGGCGTGCCAGGCAAGACGCGACGCCGCCGCGGGCTGGTGCCCGCAGGCAGGCGCATCGCCGCATGGCGCGCCGAGCGCGGTGCGGGTGGGTGCGCAGCGTGCTCACCCAGGAGGTGAAGACCATCGCAGCCGCCAGACCCCGCATCGATGCGGCCCGCCCGAAGTTGACAAGCGGTCAACTGCCGTTTCTGGGTTCAGGAATCATCGAAGCGGAACGCCGAGATGTCCACCGCCATCACGCGGTCGGTGAACACCCGGCGGCCGCGGCTGTCGCCGGCCGCGCCAGCTGCCACGTGCAGCGGCAGCAGGTGCTCTTCGGCCTGCGCCGGGTGGCTCAGACGCCCGGCGGGGCCGCTGGCGCGCGCCCAGTCGGTCAGTCGGGCGTGGCGCTCGGCCGCCGGCAGGGCCACCGTCTCAGCCAGCCAGCGATCGAACTCGGCCGCCACCGGGGTCGAGCGCGGATCGCCATAGCCGCGCATGTGGTGGTAGCTCATGCCGCTGCCGACGATCAGCACGCCTTCGTCGCGCAGCGGCGCCAGCGCCTGACCCAGCCGCAGGTGCTCGCCCGCGTCCAGGCTGCGCAGCAGCGACATCTGCAGCACCGGCACGTCGGCGGCCGGAAAGGCGAGCTTGAGCGGAATGAAGCTGCCATGGTCATAGCCGCGCGCATCGTCCAGCCGCGGCGCGAAGCCGGCATCGGTCAGCAGGGCGGCGGCGCGCCGGGCCAGCGCCGGTGCACCAGGGGCGGGGTAGCTCAGTTCGTAGGTGTGGGGCGGAAAGCCGTGGTAATCGAACAGCAGGCCGGGCTGCGCGGCGCTGCTCAGGCTGGGCTGGGGCGCCAGCCAGTGCGCCGTCACCAGCAGGATGGCGGTCGGCGCGGCCGGCAGGCTGTCCGGAATGCCGCGCAGGAAGGCGGCGGTGCGCGCCCAGGTGTCGGGCGGGTTCCAGTCCATGAAGAAGCAGGGTCCGGCGCCGTGCGGGATGTACAGCGTCGGCATGCGGGTCGGCGTGGGCGTGGACATGGTGAGGTGGCCGCGGGTGGGCGATGGCGCGATTGTCCGGCAGCGCGCGCGCAGGCGGGTGCCACCGGCCGCAAGCCCCTGCCCTTGCCACGGGCGCCGCCTGGGGGCAGGATGCGGGCCTGCCTTCTTCGCCCGCCTGCGCCGTTGCCACCATGACCGAACCGACCGCCTGCCCCGAACCGCCCTGGCGCCACATCCTGCGCGACGTGCCCGATGCGCTGATCTATGCCGATGCCGAAGGCGTGATCCGCGCCTGGAATGCGGGTGCCGAGGCGCTGTTTGGCTTCGGCGCCGCCGAAGCGCTGGGCGCCAGCCTGGACCTCATCATTCCGGAATGGCTGCGCGAGCCGCACTGGGTGGCGTACCGGCGCGCCATGGCGCGCGGCGCCACCCGCGGCGGCGCCGAGGTGCGTACCACGCGCGGCACGCACCGCGACGGCCGCAAGCTGTACGTCGACATGAGCTTTGGCGTGGTCAGGGACGACCACGGCCAAGTGCTGGGTTCGGTGGCCATGGCGCGCGACGCCACGGCGCGCCATCTGGCCGAGATGGCACGGCGCACCGCCACCGGCGGCACCTGAGCGGCAGCCGCACGGCCCCGCCCGTGCGACACTGTCCCTGTCCCACGCAGCCCGGCACGCATGACCCACCCGCCACCCGCTCACGCCGCCTTTACCCGACGCGCGCCCGTCATCGGCCTGGCGCTGGGCAGCGGTTCGGCGCGCGGCTGGGCGCATTTCGGTGTGCTGCGTGCGCTGACGGACTGCGGCATCCGTCCCGGCGTGGTGTGCGGCGCCTCGATCGGGGCGCTGGTGGGCGCGGCCCATGTGCTGGGGCTGACCGAGCGCTTCGAGCGCTGGGTGCTGGGCCTGCGCCGGCGCGATGTGGTGTCGTTCATGGACATCAGCACCGGCGGTGGCCTGCTCAAGGGGGAGAAGCTGATGCGATTTTTCCGCAGCCAGTTCACCGACCGTGACTTCGATGCCCTGGAGACGCCGTTTGCCGCCGTCGCCACCGCGCTGCACACCGGCGAGGAAGTCTGGCTGCGCCAGGGCTCGGTGGTGGATGCCGTGCGCGCCTCGATCGCCATGCCGGGCCTGTTCACGCCGGTGTGGCACCAGGGGCGCCTGCTGGTCGATGGCGGGCTGGTCAATCCGGTGCCGGTGTCACTGGCGCGCGCGCTGGGCGCCGACATCGTGATCGCGGTCGATCTGAACGCCGACCTGATCGGGCGCCACCTGCGCCACGGCCCGGCCCAGGCCGCCGTGCCGGCCAGCGAGCCGTCGATCGGCTGGCTGCAGAACCTGCAGCGCAGTCTGGGCTGGCACCGCGACGAGGCCGCCGCCCAGGATGCGACACCGCCGATCCCGCCGGTGCTGGAGGTGCTGACCAGCGGCATCCACATCATGCAGGTGCGCATCACGCGCAGCCGCATGAGTGGTGACCCGCCTGAGTTCACCATTGCGCCGCGCCTGTCGCACCTGTCGCTGCTGGATTTCCATCGGGCGCACGAGGCCATCGAGGCGGGCGAGCAGGCGGCGCAGGAAAGCCTGGGCCTGCTGCGTGAACTGGGCCTGTGTCCGCCGACGCGCGAAACCACGCCCGCTGCCCCGCCCGATGCGGCATCGGGGGCCACCGGATGATCCGGCGCGGTGGCAGGGCACGGCCTCAGGCCGCCGTGCCGCGGCCGCCTTCGCTCAGCCCCTGCACCGCCTGCATCAGCGCCTGGCGCGCCTGGCTGACGATCTGGCCCTTCCAGGCGTCGGTGTCGGTGTAGAAGGCACGCCGCAGGCGCGCCTTGATATCGGCCGCCAGCGCCGGCGGCGCCTCGGGGTGCTGGGCCAGCCAGTGGTCGCCGCGCAGGGCGTCGAGAATCTCGAGGATCGGCTCGGTGCCGAATTCGAGCGCGATGCCGGTGTATTCGGCCTGCGGCGCGGCGGCGTCGATGGCCGACCACATCAGGCCGGTGAGCGGTGGGCTGGTGGAGGAGCCGTCGTGGATCGATGTCACCTGCTCGCCCCACCAGCGGCGCGCGCGCGCCACGCCGGCGGCGTTCTGGCCGCCGGCCCAGATGCGCTCGCCCACGCCCGGCGGGCCCAGGCCGGTGTGCAGGTCGATCCAGGCCACGCGGCGCGCGCGTCCGGCGTGCCGCGCCAGCACGCCGCGCAGGGTCTGGTGGCTCCAGGTCGGCGCGTGGCCGCCGTAGAACAGGCCGGTGGGGAATTCGTACTGGCCGCCCGAGATGGCGGTCTGCCAGGCGGCCACGCCCTCGCGCGCGATGAAGTCCTGCACCGCGGCGCGGTGGGCGGCGTCGGGCGGCCACTGGGGCGGCAGCAGCAACGGATGCAGCTGGCGATAGGCGGCGTTGACCGGCAGCGGCTGGCTGAAGTCGGGGAAGTTGCGGTTCAGGTCCACCCCTTCGTGCGTCACGCGCCGCAGGTGCGAGAAGCCCCAGGGGTTGAGCGCATGCAGGTAGAGCACCGCCACGCCGGCGTCGCGCGCCTGCTGGCGCCAGTCGGCGTCGTGCAGGGCAAACACCTGCACCCCCGAGCCGCAAAAGCCCTCGACCCCGTGGCAGGCGCTGCTGACGATGAGCAGGCGCTCACTCTGCGCGTCACCATCGAGCGCCAGGTCCAGCGCCAGCAACTCGCCGTCGCGGCCGGGCAGGGGATGGCGGTGGCTCTCGATCTGCGTGCTGGCGCTGGCCGCCGCTTCGAGGAACTTGACGCGCGCCTGGGCGTAGCTGGCGGCAAAGGCCTGCGGGATCGGGATCATGGCGGCAGGCTCAGCAGCTGGGCATGCATGTCGGGCACGCCAGGGGTACGCCGCGACGCGGCCGATCAGGGCGCCGCGCGGCGCCTGCGCCTGCGCCACGGCGGCCACGGGCCACGTCGGGCGGCTGCGTTGCGGCGGTCGCAGCGGACATGAAAGGTTCGCTCACACCGGCTCAGCCCTTGCGCGGCAGCGGGCGGTCGGCCGGGGGCTGGTGCGCCAGCCACTGCTGCGCCAGCTGCACCCAGTAGGTGCCGCCCAGCGGGATCAGATCGTCGTTGAAGTCGTAGTGCGGGTTGTGCAGGGTGCAGGGGCCGGCGTCATGGCCACCGCCTTCGTAGCGCCCGCGGTGCGCGCCCATGCCGTTGCCGATGAAGCAGTAGGCGCCGGGTTTTTCCAGCAGCATGTAGGCGAAGTCCTCGGCGCCCAGGGTGGGTTCCTGCGGTACGGCGTTGGCTTCGCCGACGATGCCGGCCATCACGCGGCGGCAGAACTCGGCCTCGTAGGCGGTGTTGATGGTGGGCGGGTAGTTGCGCGTGAATTCGAACGTGCACTGGGCGCCGAAGGCGGCGCTCACCCCTTCGGCGATGGCCTGCATGCGCTGCTCGATCAGATCGAGTGTCTCGAAGCTGAAGGTGCGCACCGTGCCCTGGATCTCGCACGCGTCGGGCACCACGTTGGTGGCCTCGCCGGCGTGGACCATGGTGACCGAGATGACGCCCGGATCCACCGGCTTCTTGTGGCGTGAGATGATGGTCTGAAAACCCAGCACCACCTGGCAGGCGATCGGCAGCGGGTCGATGCCGGTGTGGGGCATGGCCGCGTGGCCGCCCTTGCCGGTGATGACGATGCGGAATTCGTTGCTGGAGCCCATCACCGGGCCGGCCGAGACCGCAAACCTGCCGGCTTCCATGCCCGGCCAGTTGTGCATGCCGAACACCGCTTCCATCGGGAAGCGGTCGAACAGGCCGTCCTTGACCATTTCGCGCGCGCCGCCGCCGCCTTCTTCGGCGGGCTGGAAGATCAGGTACACCGTGCCATCGAAGTCGCGCGTGGCCGCCAGCTGCTGACCGGCGGCCAGCAGCATGGCCACATGGCCGTCGTGGCCGCAGGCATGCATCTTGCCGTGGTGGCGGCTGGCGTGGGCGAAGGTGTTGAATTCGGTCATCGGCAGCGCGTCCATGTCGGCACGCAGGCCGATGGCGCGGCCCGACTTGCCGCCGTCACGCCCGTGCACGATGCCGACCACACCGGTGGTGCCCATGCCGCGGTGGGTGGCAATACCCCACTCGGCCAGCTTGGCCGCCACCAGGTCGGCGGTGCGCACCTCTTCGAAGCACAGCTCGGGGTGGGCGTGGATGTCGCGCCGCAGTTGGGAGATGGCCGCGGCCTGCGCCAGGATGGGTTCGAGCAGTTTCATGGCCCCAGTCTAGCCGTTGGCGCAGGGCCTTGCATATCCGTCAGAACGCTATGATTACAATAGTTGCTGGCGCTTGGTGGGTACGCCGTAGCGGCAAAAAACACCACTGAAAACAAGGCCGCCGCGGCGTGCCGGACGCAAAAAAGCCGCCCGCAGGCGGCTGGCTGGCTGGGGCTGACCCGGTCAGGCCTGGGCGGTCTGGTCGTCGACCGTGGCGCCGGGGGCATGGCTGACGCAGGACTGGATGCCGTTGTCGCGCGTCGTCTCGCTGGCATACATCTGGCTCTGGCCGATCACCTGGCCGTTGCCGGCCTTGAGCGTGAAGTAGGGCGAGCCGTCCTTGCCGGTCAGTTTTTCGTAGTGCGCGGCGTCGGCGCCGTTTTTCTTCACCGATTCGATGCCGTTGACCGCGCTGGCCTTGGCCTCGTACATCTCGCTGCTGAGGATGACCTGACCATTGCTGGCCAGCAGGTTGAAGAAGAACTTGCCGTTCTTGGACTTCTTGAGTTCGAACTTGCCTGCCATGAATGTCGCTCCTTGAGTGATGGGGGGTGGATGCGCCGGGCCCAGCCCGGCTGCCCGGCATTGTGGGGCCAAGAGGGGCCGTCCGGGCGACTTCGGGGCACGCCGGCGTGCAATGCCGCACACCGACGTGGCGTCAACTCTGCATCAGGGTGCGCCGCGCCTTGGCGATCGACATCAGCATGCCCAGCGCCAGCCCGAGCGTGACCATGGCCGTGCCGCCGTAGCTGATGAAGGGCAGCGGCACGCCCACCACCGGCAGCATGCCGCTGACCATGCCCATGTTGACGAAGGCGTAGGCAAAGAAGATGGTGGTCAGCGCCGCCGCCAGCAGGCGGGCGAACAGCGTCGGCCCCTCGGCGGCGATCATCAGCCCGCGCAGGATCAGAAACACGAAGCCGGCGATCAGCGCCAGGTTGCCAGCCAGGCCGAATTCCTCCGAGAAGGCGGCGAAGATGAAGTCGGTGGTGCGCTCGGGAATGAACTCCAGGTGCGTCTGCGTGCCCTGCATGAAGCCCTTGCCCCACAGCCCGCCCGAGCCGATGGCGATCATGCCCTGCAGCGTGTGAAAGCCCTTGCCCAGGGGGTCGCGCGTGGGGTCGAGCAGGGTGCACACGCGCTGGCGCTGGTATTCGTGCAGCACGCGCCAGTCCACACCGTCGGCACACAGCGGGCCTTCGTAGGCCAGCAGCAGGCCCACGCCCAGCGCCGCCAGCAGCAGCGGCGGCAACACCAGCTTCCAGGGCAGGCCGGCAAAGAAGATCACCGCCAGCCCGGCGGCGCCCACCAGCAGGGCGGTGCCCAGGTCGGGCTGCTTCATGATCAGCCCCACGGGCGCAGCCAGCAGCGCGAACGCCACCAGGAAGTCGACCGGGCGCGTCTGGCCCTCGCGGCGGTGAAACCACCAGGCCAGCATCAGCGGGGTGGCGATCTTCAGCAGCTCGCTGGGCTGGATCACCACGCCGACGTTGATCCAGCGCTGCGCCCCCTTCTTGGTGATGCCGAACAGCGCCACCGCCACCAGCAGACCCACGCCCAGGGTGTAGACCGGCACCGCCAGGCTCATCAGCCGCTGCGGCGGCACCTGCGCCACCACGAACATGATGCCGGCGGCGATCAGCATGTTGCGGGCGTGGTCGGCAAAGCGCGTACCGTGGTCGAAGCCGGAGGAATACATGGTCATCAGACCCATGCCGGCCAGCACCAGCACCGCCACCAGCAGCAGCAGGTCGAAGCCGCGCAGCAGCGGCCACAGACGCTGCCAGAGCGACGGTTTGTCGAACACCACGGCCATGGCGCCATTATCCCGCCGCCCCGCAGCGCAGCCTGCGGCGCCGGTATGGATTGGGTTCAAATGTCAGGCTTCCAAAGCCATAGCATTGCCCGCATGCCGACCACCCATTTGCTGTACCTGCACGGATTTCGCTCCTCGCCGCAATCGGCCAAGGCGCGCCAGATGGCGGCGCGCGTGCGCGCCGACCACCCGGGCGTGACCTGGTGGTGCCCGCAGCTGCCGCCCTCGCCCCGCGAGGCCGCGGCGTTGATCGCGCAGGGCAGCGCCGACTGGCCGGCCGCGCACATGGCGGTGGTGGGCTCCTCGCTGGGCGGTTACTACGCCACCTGGCTGGCCCAGCGGCGCGGCTGCCGGGCGGTGGTGCTCAACCCGGCGGTCGATCCGGCGCGCGACCTGGCGGCGCACATCGGCGAGCAGACCGCCTGGCACGACCCGGCCGAGCGCTTCTTGTTCCGCCCCGAATACGTGGACGAGCTGCGCGCCCTGGCACCCGGCCCGCTGCAGGCGCCCGAGCGCTTTCTGGCCGTCATCGCCCAGGGCGACGAGCTGCTGGACTGGCGCGAGATGGCGGCGCGCTACGCCGGCGCGGCGCTGCGGCTGATCGAGGGCAGCGACCACGCGCTGAGCGACTTCGAGCACCACATCGACGCCGTGCTGAGCTTTCTGGACCTTCTGTAACGCTATCGTAACTATAGCTTCCGGCGCAGTTTGGGCATGCGCCAAAGGCCTTTACAACCGCTTGACACGGCAGACGGACGGGCTTCACCGGCGGGTGACAGCATCACCGGCACCCGAACCCCGGAAAGGCTTGCACGATGACCCCCACCCCCACCCCCGTCCGCTACGACCGCATCAGCCGCTGGCTGCACTGGGGCATGGCCGGGCTGTTCGCCTGGATCTTCGTCTCCGCCGGCGCGCATGCGCTGGCCGAGCGCTCGGCGCTGGACGCGCTGCTGTGGCCCACCCACAAACCGGTCGGCACCCTGCTGCTGGCCCTGCTGCTGGCGCGTGTCGCCTGGGCACTGGCGCGGCGCCGCCGGCCGCCGGCGGTGAGCGCGCTGGCCCGTCTGGGGCACCTGGGCCTGTACGCCCTGATGCTGGCCGTGCCGGCCATCGGGCTGCTGCGCCAGTGGGGCTCGGGACGCGCGTTTGCGCCGTTCGGCCTGCCGCTGCTGCCGGGCTTCGACGTCAGCCAGAAGGTGGAATGGACGCTGCAGCTGGGCCGGCTGCTGCACGGCAACCTGGGTTGGGCCTTGCTGGCCCTGGTGCTGGGCCACGTGGCGGCGGCGCTGTGGCACGAGCGCGCCGGCCACACGCCCGTGCTGGCGCGCATGGCCGGCTGAGCGCCGGCGCGGCAGGGAGTGGGACAATCGGCGTCCCATGCATGTACTGTTCGACGAGGCCGGCAAGTTTCTTGCCGGCCGCATTCTTTCCGAGGCCGAGGCCTCGGCCCAGGTGGAGCTGGACTCCGGCAAGCGCGTCAAGGTCAAGGCCGCCAACCAGTTGCTGCGCTTCGACAAGCCGGCGCCGGCCGAGCTGCTGGCCCAGGCGCAGGCCCAGGCCGCCGACGTCGAACCGGCCCTGGCCTGGGAATTCGCGCCGGAAGACGAGTTCGGGTTTGCCGAGCTGGCGGCCGACTACTTCGGCGGCGGCCCCGGCCCGGTGCAGCAGGCGGCGGCGCTGATCGCGCTGCACGAGGCGCCGCACTACTTCCGCCGCGCCGGCAAGGGGCGCTTTCGCAAGGCGCCGGCCGACGTCGTGGCGCAGGCGCTGGCGGCGATCGAGAAGAAAAAGCAGCTCGCGGCCCAGATCGCCGCCTGGGCCGACGCGCTGGCGCAGGGCCAGTGCCCGGCGCCGGTGCGCGAGCAGCTCTACCGCATCCTGTTCCGCCCGGACCGCAACGCCCCCGAATACAAGGCCGTGGTCGAGGCCAGCCGCGCCACCCAGCTGGCGCCGCTGGCGCTGCTGCAGCGCGCCGGCGCCATCGAGTCGGCCTACCAGTTCCACTGGCAGCGCTTTCTGTTCGAGAACTTCCCGCAGGGCACGGGTTTTGCCCGGCTGGCCGCGCCGGTCATCCGCGAGGAGCTGCCGCTGGCGCCGGTGGCGGCGTTTTCGATCGACGACTCGGCCACCACCGAAATCGACGACGCGCTGTCGCTGCAGGGGCTGGGCACCGGCACGGTGGTGCTGGGCATCCACATCGCGGCGCCCGGCCTGGCCATTCAGCCGGGCGACGCGCTGGACGACGTGGCGCGCGCGCGCCTGTCCACCGTCTACATGCCGGGCTACAAGATCACCATGCTGCCCGACGAGGTGGTCGACGCCTACACGCTCGCCGAAGGCGCGCCGGTGCCGGCGGTGTCGCTGTATGTCACGCTGGACGAAGCCACGCTGGAGATCCAGGACCGCCAGACGCGGCTGGAGCGGGTGCCGATCGCCGCCAACCTGCGCCACGACCAGCTCGACGCGCTGATCACCGAGGACTGGCTGCAAGGCGCTTCGGTTGATGGTCAAATCGACCCCCAGCGCTTGCCTGTCGAGCGCGAACAGCTATCATTTTTATATCAACTGAGCCGGCACCTGAAGGCCCGGCGCGAGCAGGTGCGCGGCAAGCCGGAAACCTTCACGCGGCCGGACTACAGCTTCCGCCTGGTCGGCAACGACGGCGCCGTGCCCACCGGCGCCGAGCAGGTGCAGATCACCACCCGCTCGCGCGGCGCGCCGCTGGATCTGATCGTCGCCGAACTCATGATCCTGGCCAACAGCAGCTGGGGCGAATGGCTCAAGGCCCTGGGCGTGCCGGCCATCTACCGCAGCCAGGCCAGCCTGCTGCCCGGCATCAAGGTGCGCATGGGCGCGCGGGCGCTGCCGCACGCCGGCCTGGGTGTGCCCAGCTACGCCTGGAGCACCTCGCCGCTGCGCCGCTACGTCGACCTGGTCAACCAGTGGCAGATCATCGCCGCCGCACGCCACGGCACGGCGGCGGCGCTGGTGGCGCCGTTCAAGCCCAAGGACGCGGCGCTGCTGGCCATCATCAGCGCCTTCGATGCCGCCTACAGCGCCTATGGCGCGCACCAGGCCAGCATGGAACGCTTCTGGACGCTGCGCTACCTGCACCAGCAAGGCATCACCGAGCTGAACGCCAGCCTGCTGCGCGAGCAGACCGGCGGCGCCTGGCTGGTGCGCGCCGACGAGCTGCCGCTGGTGTTTACCGTGATGGGCGCGCAGGGCCTGCCGCGTGGCACTCGGGTGCGGGTGCGGCTGGGCCAGCTCGACGACATCGCGCTCGACGTGCACGGCACCGTCCTCGAGGTGTTGCAGGACCAGGCGGCGGTGCCCACAGCCGCCGAGGCCGAGGACGACGACGAGGGCGCCGCCGCCGGGCCGATCGCCATTGCGGTGGAGCTGGACGAAACCGAAGGCGCGCGCACCGATAATCCGCCCTCGTAATGCTTCGTTCGTATAAAACGCTGTCCACGCTGCAATGGGCGCTCGGCCTGTCGGTGCTGCTGCACGCGGTGCTGCTGACGGTGCGTTTCGTCGATCCCGAGGGCTTCAAGCGCCTGTTTCAGGAGACCACGCTCGACGTGGTGCTGGTCAACGCCGCATCGGACGAGAAGCCCGTCAAGGCCCAGGCCATCGCCCAGTCCAGCCTGGCCGGTGGCGGCGAAGCGGCCGATCGGCGCATGGCCAGCACGCCGCTGCCGCCCAGCCCCCACGAAGCGCCGGGCGATGCGCCGGTCACCGAGAACCAGCGCCGCATCGACGCCATGCTGCAGCAGCAGGAGCAGCTGCTGGCCCAGGTGCGCCAGCAACTGGCGGCCATGCCCAAGCCCGACCCGCGCCAGCTGAGCGAAGATCCCGAGGCGCGCGCCCAGGAAGAGCGTCGCCAGCAACTGGCGCGCCTGCTGGCGGCGATCGAAAAGCGGGTCGAGGAAGAGAACTCGCGCCCGCGCAAGCGCTACCTCAGCCCCGCCACGCTGGGCACCACCTACGCGGTCTACTACGACAGCATGCGCCGCAAGATCGAGGCCGAGGGCACCGCCAACTTTCCCCAGGTGGCCGGGCGCAAGCTGTATGGCGAGCTGATCATGGCGCTGCTGATCAACCACGACGGCCGCATTCTCGACGCCCGGGTGGTGCGCGGCTCGGGCCAGCGTGCGCTGGACAAGCTGGCCGAGCTGATCGCTGCGCGCGCCGCCCCGTTCGGCAACTTCACCGCCGCCATGCGCAAGGACACCGACCAGTTCGACGTCACCGCGCGCTTCAGGTTCACGCGCGAGCAGACCCTGGAGACCATGCTGCAGGCCGACCCGCTGGCGACCTCGGTGCGGGAGTTGAAATGAACCACCCGCGCCCCGCCACCCACCGACCGCCGGGCGTGGTCTGACGGCGGGACGGGCATCGACCATGGGGGCTGTGCTGCGCCGCATCCTGCTGCTGGCCGTGCTGGGCCTGCTGCTGTTGCAGCTGTTCTTCGTCGGCCGCGTGGCGCTGATGGTGGTGCTCGACCCGCGCTCCACCAGCTTCGAGCGTTCCGAAGCCTGGCGCCTGGCCAGCACCGGCACGCTGCGCTGGCGCCAGCAGTGGCGCGACTACGCGCAGATCAGCGATCACCTCAAGCGCGCCGTCATCGCGTCCGAGGACGACGGCTTTGCCAACCACGAGGGGGTGGACTGGGACGCCATCGAAAAGGCCTGGCAGCGCAACGCCGCCGCCGAGGAAGCCGCGGCCGAGCGCGCGGCGCAGAACCGGCCGACGCGCCCGATCCGCATCCGTGGCGGCTCGACCATCACCCAGCAGCTGGCCAAGAACCTGCTGCTGTCGGGCGAGCGCAGCCTGTGGCGCAAGGGGCAGGAGCTGGTGCTCACCTTCGCACTGGAGCAGCTGCTGGACAAGCGCCGCATCCTGGAGCTCTACCTCAACCATGTGGAGTGGGGCGAGGGCGTGTTCGGCGCCGAAGCGGCGGCGCAGCACTACTTCCGCAAGAGCGCGGCGCAACTGACGGCCGCGGAGTCGGCCCGGCTGGCCGTCATGCTGCCGCGCCCGCGCTATTTCGAGAAGCTGCCGCGTTCGGCCTACCTGGCCAGCCGCACCCGCACCATCTTGGCGCGCATGCGCAGCGCCGAACTGCCCTGAGCCCGAAACACTGCACCAGGCTGAAGGTGGCGGCCTGCACCCGCGCGCAGAAAGGAAAAAGCCCGCCAACGGCTGGGCCGTGGCGGGCCATGGTGAACCGACCCGGCCGTTCAGGGCCGGGTGCGCCATCACCGGTCAGGGCTTGCTGGCCGTCGGAAACGGCCACGCTGCCTGCGGGCTCAGCGTGGTTTGCGCAGCCGGCTTCTTGGCCGCTGCTTTCTTGGCTGGCGCGGCTTTCTTGGCAGCCGGCTTCTTGGCGGGCGCGGCCTTCTTGGCCGGTGCCGCTTTCTTGGCGGCTACCTTTTTGGCGGGCGCGGCTTTCTTCGCCGGTGCGGCCTTCTTGGCCGGTGCCGCTTTCTTGGCGGCTACCTTTTTGGCGGGTGCGGCTTTCTTCGCCGGTGCGGCCTTCTTGGCCGGCGCAGCTTTCTTCGCCGGTGCCTTCTTGGCGGGCGCGGCCTTCTTGGCCGGTGCCGCTTTCTTGGCCGGAGCGGCTTTCTTGGCCGGAGCGGCTTTCTTCGCCGGGGCCTTCTTGGCCGGAGCGGCTTTCTTCGCCGGGGCCTTCTTCGCAGGTGCTTTCTTCGCAGTTGCCATTTTTTTCTCCTCGATCAAGTTGAACGTTCAACAGCAGGAAACGCTTCACGCGGGTTGGCGCGTGCGAAGCGATTCATGGTGCTGGGGCAGGCCCCAACACC
>JADLIA010000038.1 GCA_020848515.1 Rubrivivax sp.
CGGTCATGATGTTGTCGATCACGCTCATGCCCTTGAACAGCGCCAGGTTCTGGAACGTGCGCGCCACGCCCATCTCGGCCACCTGGCGCGAGTTCATGTGGCTGAAGGTCTGGCCGCGGAAGGTGATGCTGCCTTCCTGCGGCGTGTAGACGCCGTTGATGCAGTTGAGCATCGAGCTCTTGCCGGCGCCGTTGGGGCCGATGATGGAGCGGATCTCGTGCTCGCGGACGTTGAAGCTGATGTCGGTCAGCGCCTTGACGCCGCCAAAGCGCAGGCTGATGTTCTGCACGTCCAGGATCACGTCGCCGATCTTCTTGGCGCCAGAAGACGAATCAAACTGGCCTTCAGCGCCCGTCTGGCGAGCGCCGACAGCTATATTTTCAGTAGCAATTGTGTTCATGCCGCGCTCCTGACGGGCGGGTAGGTCCTGGCGTCCAGGATCTTCAGCGTGGCGGCCACCTTGCCGGTGCGCCCGTCCTCGAACTTGACGGCGGTCTCGATGAACTGCTCGGCGCGGCCCGCGTACAGAGCGTCGATCAGCACGCCGTATTTTTCGGCGATGAAGCCGCGGCGCACCTTGCGCGTGCGCGTCAGCTCGTCGTCGTCCGGGTCCAGCTCCTTGTGCAGCACCAGGAAGCGCGCGATCTGCGTGGCCTCCATGCCTTCCTCGCCGGCCAGGTCGGCGTTCACCTTCTCGACGCACTCGGCCATCATCTTCAGCACCTCGGGCTTGCCGGCCAGATCGACATAGCCGGCGTAGGGCAGGCCCTGGCGCTCGGCCCAGTTGCCCACGGCCTCGAAGTCGATGTTGATGAAGGCACAGACCTGCTCGCGCTCGTGGCCGAAGCACACGGCTTCCTTGATCTGCGGGAAGAACTTGAGCTTGTTCTCGATGTAGTTGGGCGCGAACATGGCGCCGCCGGCCAGCTTGCCCACGTCCTTGGCGCGGTCGATGATGCGCAGGTGGCCGTCGCGGTCCAGCACGCCGGCGTCGCCGGTCTTGAAGTAGCCGTTCTCGTCGATCACCTCGGCCGTGGCGTCGGGGCGCTTGTAGTATTCCTTGAGCACCGACACGCCCTTGACCAGCACCTCTCCACTGTCGGCGATCTTCAGTTCGATGCCGGGCGCGGCCTGGCCCACGCTCTCCAGCTTGACCTGACCGTTCTTCTGGATGCAGACGTAGGCGCAGGTCTCGGTCTGGCCGTACAGCTGCTTGAGGTTGACGCCGATGGAGCGGAAGAAGCGAAACAGGTCCGGCCCGATGGCCGCGCCCGCCGTGTAGGCCACGCGGATGCGCGACAGGCCCATGGCGTTCTTCAGCGGCCCGTACACCAGCAGATTGCCAATGCCGTACAGCAGCCGGTCACCCAAGCCCACGGGCTTGCCGTCCAGGATGTCGGAGCCCACGCGCCGCGCCACGCCCATGAAGTAGGCGTGCATGCGCTGCTTGAAGCGGGCCGCGTCCTCCATGCGGATCGACACCGAGGTCAGCATGCCCTCGAACACGCGCGGCGGCGCGAAGTAGTAGGTGGGGCCGATCTCGCGCATGTCGATGCTGACGGTGTCGCTGGACTCGGGGCAGTTGATGGTGAAGCCGGCCACCAGCCACTGCGCCATCGAGAACAGGAAGTCGCCCACCCAGGCCGGCGGCAGGTAGGACAGCACGTCGTCCGAGGCGTTCAGGCCGTCGGTCTGCACCCCGCCCTGCGCCGAGGCGACGAAGGCCGCGTGCGTCTGGCACACGCCCTTGGGCCGGCCCGTGGTGCCCGAGGTGTAGAGGATCACCGCCACGTCATCGGGCTGGCCCTGCGCCACCAGCTCGGCAAACAATTGCGGGTGCGCCTGCTCGTGCTGGCGGCCCAGCGCCATCAGCTCATCGACGCTGATCAGGCCCGGCTGGCGGTAGTTGCGCAGGCCGCGCGGGTCGTCGTAGATGATGTGGGTCAGCCCCGGCACCGCCTCCTCGCCCTCGGCGTCGCGCAGCTCCAGCAGCTTGTCGACCTGCTCCTGGTCCTCGGCCAGGGCAAAGTGCACCTCGGCGTCGCGCAGCACGAAGGCCATCTCGGCCGCCACCGCGTCCTGGTACATCGGCACCGGCACGCCACGCAGCGACTGGGCCACCAGGAACATCAGGTACAGGTGCGGGCGGTTGTTGCCCACAATGGCCAGGTTCTGCCCTGGCGTGAAGCCCAGCGCCGTCAGGCCACAGGCCATCCAGCGCACTTCGTCAAGGGCGCGCTGCCAGCTCCAGGTCTGCCAGATGCCGTATTCCTTCTCGCGCAGCGCCGGCTCGCCCGGGCGCTCGGCGGCGTGCTTTTGCAGCAGGCGGGGAAAGGTGATCGCCATGCGGCTCGTCTCCTGTGCGTCCAACCGTCGATGTCCCACCAGAGGCATCGTTGTGGCCGGATGGTACGGCCAGACTTTGACGCCAAGTTGTCGTTTGAACGACAATTGAGACCGAATTTCGTCTGGGTTTTCCCTGAATGCCGCTGCGCCTTGCCCTGCATGACCGCCGTCGCCCGCTCACCGAGGCCGAGCTGGCCGGCGTGCCCTGGCTGTCGCACCTCAAGCCGGACGAATACGACCGCGCGGCGCCCGAGCTGCGTGTCACGCACGCCGAGCCGGGCGAGTTGATCATTCGCATGGGCCGACCGGTGACCTACTGGTTCGGCGTCGTCGACGGCCTGCTGAAGATGAGCACCGAATCGGCCGACGGACAGACCATCACCTACTCCGGCCTCACACCCGGCGGCTGGTTTGGCGAAGGCACGGTGCTCAAGCGCGAACCCTACCGCTACAACGTCAGCGCGCTGCGCCGCAGCCTGGTGGCCGGCCTGCCGGCCGACACCTTCCACTGGCTGCTGGACCATTCGATCGGCTTCAACCGCTTCATCATGAGCCAGCTCAACGAGCGGCTGGGGCAGTTCATCGGCGCGCTGGAGGCCGACCGCACGCCCAACCCCGAGCAGCGCGTGGCGCGCAGCATTGCCGCGCTGGTCAACCCGGTGCTGTTCCCCGGCGTGGGCGAGGTGCTGCGCATCACCCAGCAGGAGCTGGCCTACCTGGTGGGCCTGTCGCGCCAGCGCGTCAACGAAGCGCTGCAATCGCTGTCGGCCCAGCAGCTGCTGCGCATCGAATATGGCGGGCTGCGCATCCTCGATCTGGCCGCGC
>JADLIA010000039.1 GCA_020848515.1 Rubrivivax sp.
GGTTGGCCAGGCCTTCCAGCTCGGTGATGAGCTGCGGGTTGAAGGGGCGGCCGGCCACCGCGTCGTCGATGGCGCGGCGGTACACCTGGGCGGTGCGCGCCACGTAGTACAGGCTCTTGGTGCGGCCCTCGATCTTGAGTGAATCGACGCCGATCCGGGCCAGCTTCTCGACCAGCTCGACCGCGCGCAGGTCCTTGCTGTTCATGATGTAGGTGCCGTGCTCGTCTTCCATGATCGGCATCAGCTGGCCGGGGCGGCCTTCTTCCTCGATCAGGTACACGGCGTCGGCGGCCGGGTGGCGGGCGGGCCTGGCGCCGCCGTCCTGATCGGCGCGCTGCTGCTCGTCGGCGAAGCTGAAGCCGGTCAGTTGCTGGCCGCGCGCCAGCGCTTCGCCGGTGTTGGGATCGACGTCGGCGGCCTGGGTCGTGTAGTTCCAGCGGCAGGCGTTGGTGCAGGTGCCCTGGTTGGGGTCGCGCCGGTTGAAGTAGCCCGACAGCAGGCAGCGGCCGCTGTAGGCGATGCACAGCGCGCCGTGCACGAACACCTCCAGCTCCATGTCGGGGCACTCCTGGCGGATCTGCTCGACCTCGGCCAGCGACAGCTCGCGCGACAGGATGATGCGCGCCACGCCCACCGACTGCCAGAACTTCACCGCCGCCCAGTTGGTGGTGTTGGCCTGCACCGACAGATGGATCGGGATGTGCGGCCACTTTTCGCGCACCTGCATGATCAGCCCGGCATCGGCCATGATCAGGGCGTCGGGCCGCAGGTCGATCACCGGCTGCAGATCGCGCAGGTAGGTGCGCAGCTTGTCGTTGTGCGCGATCAGGTTGCTGGTGACGAAGAACTTCTTGCCGCGCGCATGGGCTTCGGCAATGCCCTGGGCCAGCTGCTCCAGGCGAAATTCGTTGTTGCGCGCACGCAGGCTGTAGCGCGGCTGGCCGGCGTACACGGCATCGGCGCCAAAGTCGTAGGCGGCGCGCATCTTGTCCAGGCTGCCGGCGGGCAGCAGCAGTTCGGGGGCTTTCATGGGGGCCTATTGTCGGCGCAGGGGGCCGGGCAGGGGCGCCAAAGGGCATCGGCTTGACGGCAGTCAAGAACCATCAACCCTGATTGGGCTAAGGTCAAAGCATCGAGAGATTCGCAACCCGTCCCAAGGAGAAAACCATGATCCGTGAAGTCGAAGGCGACATTCTGCTGAGCCAGGCTCAGGTGATTGCGCACGGCATCGCCACCCACGACCCGTTCGATTCCGGCCTGGCGCTGGCTCTGCGCGAGCGCTTCCCGTCGATGGTCAAGGACTATCGCCACGCCACCCATGCCAAGGCGCCCGACACCGGCGAGATCTGGGCCTGGCGCGGCGTCAACGAAGACGGCTCCACGCGCGGCATCGTCAACCTGCTGACCCAGGGCATGCAAAGCCAGGACAAGGCCGCGCGCCCGGTCAAGGCCAGGCTGGAAGACGTCAATCGCGCGCTGCGCGCCCTGGCCAGGCACCTGCAGGACGAAGGCGTCAAGAGCGTGGCGCTGCCGCGCCTGGCCACCGGTGTCGGCGCGCTCGACTGGGCCGACGTCAAGCCGCTGATCCAGCAGCACCTGGGCGGCCTGGGCATTCCGGTGCTGGTGTACGAGGTCTATCACAAGGGCATGAAGGCCGACGAGAAGCTCGCCGCCTGAGACGAGCCCCTCAGGCCTGCGTTCTGACGCTCCCGCCCGGGCCACGCGCGGCGCCGGGGTCGGCGCACCAGCGCCCGCACCGGCTTCGGTGCGGGCGCTTTTTTTGTACCATCGGCGCCCCACGCATCCTTTGCAAGGTCGATCGCTCATGAACAAGAAGCTCGCCGCGCTGCTGGCGCTCACCCTGCTGGGCACCGCCCATGCGCAATCGGGCCTGAAGGCGGGCCTGTGGGAAAACCGCACCGTCCGCATGACGATGGACGGCAAGGACATGACGGCGGCCATGCGTGACGCGGCCGAGCTGCGCAAGCAGCAGATCGCCAAGCTGCCGCCCGCGCAGCGCCAGCAGGCCGAGGCGGCGCTGGCGCGCCAGGGCGGCGACCCGCTGTCGCGGCGCGTGTGCATCAGCGCCGAGATGGCGGCGCGCCAGCAACCCATGGTGCCGCGCCCGCCGCGCGCCGAGTGCGAGCCGCCGAAGTTCAAGCGCGACGGCCAGCGCACCACCTTCGAACTCAGCTGCACCCAGGAAGGCGGCAAGCTGAGCGGCAAGGGCGAGATCGTGACGACCGCCGATCTGATCACCACCCGCCTCGAAACCCGCAGCAGCGACGGCGCCGGCCAGGCCCACACCCTGCTGGCCGAAACGCAGATGAAGTACCTGGGCAGCGACTGCGGCGGGATCAAGCCGCTCGAAGCGCCGGCGCAACCGGCCTCGGCCGCCGCCGCGACCAGCCGTTCGCCACGCAAGCCGGCGCCCGCGAAGTAGCACCCGGCCAGGGCTGAAATGCTACTGAAAACGTAGCTGGCGGCGCTTGCCAGACAAGCGCAGATCGAGTTTCGGCTTTGGAATCAGGGTTGTGGCCCCGGGTGCTGGCCGGCCCCGCCTGGGCCTGCGACAATGACCTTGGGCGGCGCGGCGCCGCCATCGCCCATCGACCCAGGAGCACACGCCATGGCCACGCGCAACACCCATGCCTTCGCCAGCACCCGCAAGCGCTTTCAGACCGCGTCGGGCAGGAGCGGCGAGCTGTATTCGCTGCCGGCGCTGGCCCGGCGCTTCCCCAACGTCAAGCGCCTGCCGGTGTCGCTGCGGCTGGTGCTGGAGTCGGTGCTGCGCCACTGCGACGGCGTCAAGGTGACGCCCGAGCACGTCGAGCAACTGGCCAACTGGCGGCCGCGGGCTCCGCGCACCGACGAGATCCCGTTCACCGTGGCGCGCGTGATCCTGCAGGACTTCACCGGCGTGCCGCTGCTGGCCGACCTGGCGGCCATGCGCTCCACCGCGCAGCGCCTGGGCCAGGACCCGAAGAAGGTCGAGCCGCTGGTGCCGGTGGACCTGGTGGTCGACCACTCGGTGATGATCGACTTCTACGGCAAGCACAATGCGCTCGACCTGAACATGAAGCTCGAATTCCAGCGCAACCGCGAGCGCTACGAGTTCATGAAATGGGGCATGCAGGCCTTCGACACCTTCGGCGTGGTGCCGCCGGGCTTCGGCATCGTGCACCAGGTCAACCTGGAATACCTGGCGCGCGGCGTGCACCGGCGGGCCGACGGCGTGTACTACCCCGACACCCTGGTAGGCACCGACAGCCACACCACCATGATCAACGGCATCGGCGTGGTCGGCTGGGGCGTGGGCGGCATCGAGGCCGA
>JADLIA010000040.1 GCA_020848515.1 Rubrivivax sp.
ACATGGTGGTCGACCCGCCGGTGCAGGACCTCGAGCGCATCAAGCGCGACCCCAACATCAGCGTCATCGAGGGCGCCGAAAACCGCACCATCTTCATCGGCTTCGACCAGTTCCGCGACGAGCTGCTAGGCTCCAACGTCAAGGGCAAGAACCCGCTCAAGGACAAGCGGGTGCGCCAGGCGCTCTACCAGGCGGTGGACATCGCCGCCATCGAGCGCAACGTGATGCGCGGTCTGGGTAAGCCCACCGGCACCATGATCGCGCCCATGGTCAACGGCTGGACCAAGGAGCTGGCCACGCGCGCCGCCAAGTTCGACGTCGCCGCCGCCAAGAAGTTGCTGGCCGACGCCGGCTATCCGGACGGCTTCGAGCTGACGCTGGACTGCCCCAACGACCGCTACCTGAACGACGAGGCGATCTGCCAGGCCATCACCTCGATGTGGACCAAGATCGGCGTCAAGACCAAGCTGCAGAGCAACCCGATGGCCATCCACTCGGCCAAGATCCAGCGCTTCGAGGTCAGCGCCTACCTGCTGGGCTGGGGCGTGGCCACCTTCGACGCCCTGTACTCGCTCGACTCGCTCATCAGCACCGTCGACACCAAGGGCGGCGCGGCCGGCAACTTCAACTGCGGCCGCATGAGCGACCCCAAGGTCGACGGCCTGATCCAGCAGATCAAGAGCGAGATGGAAGCCAAGAAGCGCACCGAAGAGATCCATCAGGCGCTGCAGATCGTCAAGGACAACTACAACTACCTGCCGCTGCACGACCAGATCCGCCCCTGGGCCATGCGCAAGGGCGTGACCACGGTGCACCGCGCCGACGACCGCCCGATGGCGATCTGGACCACCGTCAAGTGATCGGCGCCTGAGCTGCGGTGCCGCCTCCCGCGCCGCCGCGGGAAGGCGGCGGTGGCCGTGGGCGGCGGCAGACGACTATCAAAACAATAGCTGCCTGCGCTTGCTGACAGGGCGTCAGAGGCCTGATTGACCTTCGGTTGGCGGGCGGGTCAGGCCGCTGTGGCGGTCGATCACGATGCGTCCGGCCTGCATCACCAGCGCGATGCCTTCGCCCTGGCCGGTCAGGCAGCGCAGATCCTGCAGCGGGTCGCCGTCGACCAGCAGCAGATCGGCCCGTGCGCCCGGGCTGACTTCGCCCAGCTGGCCGGCCTGGCCCAGCAGCTCGGCGCCGATCAGGGTGGCGCTTTGCAGCACCTCCAGGTTCGACTGCACCTGGGCGCGGATCAGCAGCTCCTCGCTCTGCAGCCCGTGGGAGCCGCCCAGCAGGTCGGTGCCCAGGGCCATCTTCACGCCCGCGGCCTTGAAGATGGCCAGCGAGCGCAGCCCGGCCGCGCGTACGCGCTCGATCTTGGCCGCGCTGTCGGCCCCCAGCCCCAGCCGCACGCCGCCCTGCGCCAGCGCCTCGTAGGTGATCAGGGTCGGCACGGCCCAGGCGCCGCGCTCGGCCATGCGGTCGGCGGTGGGCGCGTCGATCAGGTTGCCGTGCTCGATGCTGCGCACCCCGCATTCCACCGCGCGGCGGATGGCGGCCGGCGTGTAGGCGTGGGCCAGCACGTACGTGTGGCGCGCCGCCGCCTCGTCGACGATGGCGCGGGTCTCCTCCACCGAATAGCCCAGCGCGTCGATCGGGTCGGTGGGCGAGGCCACGCCGCCCGAGGACATGATCTTGATCTGGTCGGCCCCCATCTGCAGCAGCTCGCGCACCGCCCGCCGCACGCCGTCCACGCCGTCCACCACGCGGGTGCTGGCCAGGCGCTGGCAGCCGCAGCCCAACGGCCGCAGCCGGTCCGAGCGTGGGCGGAAGTCGCCGTGCCCGCCGGTCGGGCTGAGCGCCGGGCCGCTGACGAACAGGCGTGGCCCGAGCACGCTGCCATCCAGGCCGTCGTCGATGGCCTGCTTGAGCGCCCAGTCGGCGCCGCCGGCGTCGCGCACGGTGGTGAAGCCGCGCCCCAGCATGCCGCGCAGGATCGGCAGCGCGCGCAGCACCAGGGTGGTCTGCGGCATGTCGGCCAGCAGGGCCAGGTTGGTCTGTGAGAAGGTGACGTGGGCGTGGCAGTCGATCAGCCCCGGCAGCAGGGTGCGCCCGCCGCCGTCCAGCACGCGCGCGCCGGCCGCCGGCAGCGCCTCGTCGGTGACGGCGCGGATCACGCCGCCCTCCACCAGCACCTGGTGGTGCGCCCGCCGGGTGCCGCGGCGCAGGTCCGGCACATGCACGTTCTGAATCAGGAGGCGGTCCATGGCGGCGGCGGGTGAAAGGGCAGGCAGGTGGCGGACAATCATGCCATGCCAGCCGCTGCGCCGGACCCCATCGTCGCCATTGCCACCGCCCCCGGGCGCGGCGCGGTGGGCATCGTGCGCGTGTCCGGGGCCGGCCTGGGGCCGCTGGCGCAGGCGCTCACCGGGCGCGTGCTGACGCCGCGCCACGCCAGCTACGGGCCGTTCACCGAGGCCGACGGCAGCCCGATCGACCACGGGCTGGCGCTGTTCTTTCCGGCCCCGCATTCCTACACCGGCGAAGACGTGCTGGAGCTGCAGGCGCACGGCGGCCCGGTGGTGCTGCAGCTGTTGCTGGCGCGCTGCCTGCAGGCGGCGGCCGAGCCCGATCCGGTGCGCGGCGCACCACGGCTGCCGCACCTGCGGCTGGCGCGGCCGGGCGAATTCACCGAGCGCGCCTTCCTCAACGACAAGCTCGATCTGGCCCAGGCCGAGGCGGTGATGGACCTGATCGACGCCAGCACCGCCGCCGCCGCGCGCTCGGCCAGCCGTTCGCTGGCGGGCGAGTTCTCGCGCCAGATCCGCCAGCTGGTGGACGGGCTGATCCAGCTGCGCCTGCTGATCGAGGCCACGCTCGATTTTCCGGAAGAAGAAATCGACGTCCTGGCCGCCCACGATGTGCCCGGGCAGCTATCAAAATTGCAGCAAACGCTGACCCAGGTGCGGGCCCGCGCGCGCCAGGGCGCGTTGCTGCGCGAAGGCATTCAGGTGGTGATCGCCGGCCAGCCCAACGCCGGCAAGAGCAGCCTGCTGAACGCGCTGGCCGGCGCCGAGCTGGCCATCGTCACGCCGATCGCCGGCACCACGCGCGACGCGGTGCGCCAGACCATCCAGATCGACGGCGTGCCGCTGCACGTGCTCGACACCGCCGGCCTGCGCGAAGCCGGCGACGAGGTCGAACGCATCGGCATCGAGCGCGCCTGGGGCCACATCGAACAGGCCGACGCCGTGCTGTGGCTGCACGACCTGACGCGCCAGGGCGCGCCCGACTACGCCGCCGCCGAAGCCCAGATCGCGCGCGGCCTGGCCGACCGCCTGCCCGCCGGGGTGCCGGTGCTGCACCTGTGGAACAAGCACGACGCGGCGCCGCACGCCGCCATCGCGCCGGGTGACATCGCCCTGTCGGCGCGCACCGGCGAGGGGCTGGACGCGCTGCGCCGCCGCCTGCTGGAGCTGGTCGGCTGGCAGGGCGGCGCCGGCGAGGGCCTGTTCATCGCGCGCCAGCGCCATCTGCAGGCGCTGGCGCGCGCCCACGAGCACCTGCGGACCGCGCAGGCCCATCTGGACGGCGCCGCTACGCTCGACCTGCTGGCCGAGGAGCTGCGCCTGGCGCAGCAGGCGCTGGGCGAGATCACCGGCGCCTTCAGCGCCGACGACCTGCTGGGCGCCATCTTTGCGCGCTTTTGCATCGGTAAGTGATGCCGCGTTGTGAATCAATGCCAAAAACGACCTCGCCGCCCGTCCAGCAAGCACCAGCAGCTATCAATAATCAAGTGACGACGGCGTGACCGGCAGCGCCGCGTCACGCCGGCGCCATGAAGCGCACCACGAAGCGCGCGCCGGGTGGCTGCTGGCCCGGGCGGGCCTCGCTCAGGCTGACGCTGGCGCCATGCTGCTCGGCGATCTCGCGCACGATCGGCAGGCCCAGGCCGGTGCCGTCGACGTTGGTGCCCAGCACGCGGTAGAAGGGCTGAAACACCAGCTCGCGCTCGGCCGCCGGCACGCCGGGGCCGTTGTCTTCGACCTCCAGCGCCAGGCCGCCGCCCGGCGGATTGGCGCGCAGCCGCACCGTCACCACCGCGGCGCCGGTGCCGGGGGTGCGCGCGTAGTGCAGTGCGTTTTCCACCAGGTTGCGCAGCATTTCCTTGAGCAGCACCGGGTTGCCCATGCGCACCAGGTGCGGCGCGCCCGGCTCGGGGCCTTCGTAGCCCAGGTCGGTGCCGTGTTCGAGCGCCGTCGGCACCGCTTGGCGCACCACTTCGATGGTCAGCGCGGCCAGGTCGCAGGGCTCGTGCGCCAGCGCCGCGCTGCCGCCTTCGGCCCGCGCCAGCGCCAGCAGCTGGTTGACGGTGTGGGTGGCGCGCACGCTGGCGAGGCCGATCTGCTGCAGCGATTGCTTGAGCTCCTCCTCGCTGGCGCCCTCGCGCTGCGCCAGCTCGGCCTGCATGCGCAGGCCGGCCAGCGGGGTCTTGAGCTGGTGCGCGGCGTCGGCCAGAAAGCGCTTCTGGGTGGCGATGGAGTCCTTCAGCCGCGTCAGCAGGTCGTTGACCGAAGCCACCAGCGGCGCCACCTCCTGCGGCACGGCGTGGTCGTCCAGCGGCGACAGGTCGTCGGGCCGGCGCGCGCGGATGCGCGACTCCAGCTCCGACAGCGGGCGGATGCCGCGCACCAGCGCCAGCCACACCAGCAGCACCGCCAGCGGCAGGATGGCGAACTGCGGCAGCATCACGCCCTTGATGATTTCGGTCGCCAGCACGCTGCGCTTTTCGCGCGTTTCGGCCACCTGCACCAGCGCCGGCTGCGGGGCGCCGGCAATCGGCACCCACAGGTAGGCCACGCGCACCGGCAGGCCGCGGAACTCGGCGTCGCGCAGCTGCGGCATGTCGCTGAGCGCGGCGTCGTCTTCGCTCAGGCCGGGTGCGGGCGGCGCGGGCAGCTCGCGCTCGCCGGCCAGGAACTCGCCGTGCGCCCCCATCACCTGGAAGTAGACGTTGTCGGCGTCGTCGGCGCGCAGCAGCTCGCTGGCCGGCTGCGGCAGCGAGAAGCGCGCGCGCTGGCGCGGCCCGACCTGGATGAACTGCGCCAGCGCCTGCACGTTGTAGACCAGCGCACGGTCGAACGGCTTGTTGGCCAGGTTCTGCGCCACCAGCCAGGTCAGCGCCAGGCTGATGGGCCACAGCAGCAGCAGGGGCGTGAGCATCCAGTCCAGAATCTCGCCGAACAGCGAGCGCTGGTTGCGCTGGAACAGTTTCACCGGGACACTTCAGTTTTTATACCTGCTTGCGCTGTCTGGGCGGGCGCTGGGGCGCTTTCAGGCTGATATCTTTTCAAGACAGTAGCCGAGTCCGCGCACGGTGGCGATGCGGATCGGCCCCTTCTCGATCTTCTTGCGCAGGCGGTGGATGTAGACCTCGATCGCGTTGTTGCTGACTTCCTCGCCCCATTCGCACAGCAGCTCGACCAGCTGCTCCTTGCTCACCAGACGGCCGCTGCGCTGCAGCAGCACCTCCAGCAGGCCCAGCTCGCGCGCCGACAGCTCGATCATCTTGCCGTCGATGCTGGCTACGCGGCCGGTCTGGTCGTATTCCAGCGGGCCGTGGCGGATGATGGCGCTGGCCGCCCCCATGCCGCGGCGCGTGAGCGCGCGCACGCGCGCCTCCAGCTCGGACAGCGCGAACGGTTTGGCCATGTAGTCGTCGGCGCCGTAGTCCAGGCCCTTGACGCGCTCTTCCACGCCGTCGGCGGCGGTCAGGATCAGCACCGGCAGCGTCTGCCCGCGCGCGCGCAGGCGGCGCAGCACTTCCAGGCCGTTCATCTTGGGCAGGCCCAGATCGAGGATCAGCAGGTCGAACTCGGCGTTGGTCATCAGCGCGGCGTCGGCTTCGCTGCCGCTGGCCACGTGGTCGACGGCGGCGCCGGAATTGCGCAACCCGCGCATCAGGCCATCGGCCAGCACCTGGTCGTCTTCGGCGATGAGGATGCGCATGCTTGTCTCCTTTGGGGCGGCTGCGGAGGCGGCCGTCATGATTCTCGGTTGTGCCGAGGGAAATTCTAGGGCCGAGACCGACGCCTGCGGCGCTGGGGTTGACCCTGCGCCGGCAGGGCCGGGCGCGCGGCACGCTTCAGGCGGCGTAGGCCTCCAGCCCCAGCGCCACCACGGTGGCCACCTCGGTGCCCACGGCGGCGCGGAACTCGGCCTCGGCCTGCGCCACGGCGTCACGGAACGCTGCCAGCCAGTCCAGCCCGGCAGGCGTGAAGGCGATGCGGCGCGCCCGGGCGTCCAGCGGGTCGCCTTCGCGCGTGACCAGGCCCCAGGCCACGCACTGGTCCACCAGGTCACCCATGGCCTGCTTGCTCATGCCGGCCCAGGCCGCCAGCTCGGTCAGGCGCGCGCCGGTCAGCGGCAGATGGCGCGTGACGTGCACGATGGCCGCGCCCACCTTGTCGCGCGCGGCCAGGTTGGACAGCGCCAGCGGTGCGCGCTCGCTGGCGGCCATCAGCTGCAGCACGCGGGCGTCGAAACGCCGCATGGCGTGGCCCAGCAGGCGGCCCAGGTGGGTCTGGCGCCAGCGGTCTTCAGGGGCATCGGGCGACATGCGCAAATGATAAGGCAAACTGACCAAAAATCAGCTTTGTGTCTTTGAATGGATTGATGTACAGTCCTGTTCAAACATCCAGCCAGCCGCCACGGCGGGCATCCGGGATTCGTTAAGCACTTGATACACAAGGAGAAAATCATGGACATGGCCGTCGCCGACAAGAACGAGAAAGCCAAGGCCCTGCAGGCCGCGCTGGCGCAGATCGAAAAGCAATTCGGCAAGGGCACCATCATGCGCCTGGGCGAGGGCGAGGCGATCGAGGACATCCAGGTGGTCTCCACCGGTTCGCTGGGCCTGGACGTCGCACTGGGCGTGGGCGGCCTGCCGCGCGGACGGGTGATCGAGATCTATGGGCCGGAATCCTCGGGCAAGACCACGCTGACGCTGCAGGTCATCGCCGAAATGCAGAAACTGGGCGGCACCTGCGCCTTCATCGATGCTGAGCACGCGCTGGATACGCAGTATGCGCAAAAACTCGGCGTCAACCTGTCGGACATGCTGATCAGCCAGCCCGACACCGGCGAGCAGGCGCTGGAAATCGTGGATTCGCTGGTGCGCTCGGGCGCCATCGATCTGGTGGTGGTCGACTCGGTGGCGGCCCTGGTGCCCAAGGCCGAAATCGAGGGCGAGATGGGCGACAGCCTGCCCGGCCTGCAGGCGCGCCTGATGAGCCAGGCGCTGCGCAAGCTGACGGCCACCATCAAGAAGACCAACTGCACGGTCATCTTCATCAACCAGCTGCGCATGAAAATTGGGGTGGTGTTCGGTAACCCAGAGACCACCACCGGCGGCAACGCACTCAAATTCTACTCGTCGGTACGCTGCGAAATTCGCCGCGCCGGCAACCTCAAAGAAGGCGAGAC
>JADLIA010000041.1 GCA_020848515.1 Rubrivivax sp.
CCATCATGAACGGGGTGGCGCTGCATGGCGGCTTCATCCCCTACGGCGGCACCTTCCTGACCTTCAGCGACTACAGCCGCAACGCCATCCGCATGGCGGCGCTGATGAAGCAGCGCGTGATCCACGTTTTCACGCACGACTCCATCGGCCTGGGCGAGGACGGCCCCACACACCAGGCGGTCGAGCATGTGCCGGCGTTGCGACTGATCCCGCACCTCGACGTCTGGCGCCCGGCCGACAACGTCGAGACCGCCGTGGCCTGGGGCGCGGCGCTGCAACGGCGTGACGGCCCCACGGTGCTGGCGCTGTCGCGCCAGGGGTTGCCGCAGCTGACACGGCCCACCCAGGCCGAAGCCATGGCGCGCGGCGGTTACGTGTTCGCCGAACCGCCGCAGGAGCTGCCCGCTCAGGCGGTGATCATCGCCACCGGCTCGGAGCTGCAGCTGGCACGGCAGGCGCAGCAGCTGTTGTGGGCCGAAGGACTGCCGGCACGTGTGGTGTCGATGCCGAGCACCAGCGTATTCGACCGCCAGGACGCCGCGTACCGCGAGCATGTCCTGCCAAGCCAGCTGCCGACGGTGGCGGTGGAAGCCGCACACCCGGACTTCTGGCGCAAGTACGTCGGCCGTCGGGGCGGCGTGCTGGGGGTCGCAACGTTCGGCGAATCCGCCCCCGCCGAGGATCTGTACCGGCACTTCGGCCTGACGGCAGAGCGCGTCGCCGCCGCGGTGCGCGCCTGCGTCCGGGCGGCGGCACCTGTCGGTGGGGCAGGCTCCTGATGCGGGCCGTCCTGTTCGACCTCGACGGCACGCTGATGGAGACCGCACCGGAGTTGACCGACGCGTTGAACGACACGCTGCGCCGGCACGACCTGCCCGCGGTCGACGAGGCGCGCGTGCGCGGCTGGATCGGTGACGGCGCGCGCGCGTTGCTGGCCAAGGCCTTCGCGCACGCCGGCGCAACGCCGGCAGCGGCGAACGCCGCCTGGCCCGGGTTCCACCGCGACTACAGCGCCCGCTGCGGCACCCGATCGTCCCTGTTTCCCGGTGCGCGCGAGCTGCTCGCCCGCCTGAGCAAGGCGGGTATCCGGACGGCACTGCTCACCAACAAGGAATCCGCCTTCGCACACAGGCTGCTGGCGCGCCACGATCTCGCCAGCGCCTTCGACCTCATCGTCGCCGGGGACACGCTGGCCGTGAAGAAACCCGATCCGGGCGTGGTCATGCACGCGCTGCAGAAGCTGCACATCGAACCCGGCCAGGCGCTGCTGCTCGGCGATTCGCTCACCGATGTGCGCACCGCGCGCGCGGCAGGCATCGCCGTGCGGATCGTGCGCCACGGTTACCCGCAGGGCGAGCTGGCGGGTGCCGACGCGCCCGACGCCTTCATCGACCATTTCGACGACTTCGATCCCGGCGCATGCAGGCACGCGCCCGCGACCTAGTTTTCAACGTCAACCCAGGAGTTCCCAATGGCCCTCGTCTCACTGCGCCAGGTGCTGGATCACGCCGCCGAACACGGCTTTGGCGTGCCGGCTTTCAACGTCAACAACCTGGAGCAGATTCAGGCCATCATGGAAGCCGCCCAGGCCACCGACTCGCCGGTGATCCTGCAGGCTTCGGCCGGCGCGCGCAATTACGCCGGCGAGGCTTACCTGCGCCACATGGTGCTGGCCGCCGTGGAAACCCATCCCGACATCCCGGTGGTGTTGCACCAGGACCATGGCGCCTCGCCTGCCGTGTGCATGCAGGCGATCCGTTCGGGCTTCACGAGCGTGATGATGGACGGCTCGCTGCAAGAAGATGCCAGGACGCCGGCAAGCTACGCGTACAACGTCGACGTCACACGCCGTGTCTGCGCGATGGCGCACGCCGTGGGCGTGTCGGTCGAGGGCGAGCTCGGCTGCCTGGGCTCCCTTGAGACCGGCGAAGCCGGCGAGGAAGACGGCAGCGGCGCCCAGGGCAAGCTGAGCCACGACATGCTGCTCACCGACCCGGCGCAGGCCAGAGACTTTGTGGCGGCCACCGGCGTGGACGCGCTGGCGATCGCCATCGGCACCAGCCACGGGGCCTACAAATTCAGCCGCCAGCCCACCGACGACATGCTGGCGATCGACCGCATCGCCAGCATCCACGCCGCCATACCGCACACGCACCTGGTGATGCATGGCTCGTCGAGCGTGCCGCAGGAGTGGCTCGCCATCATCCGCAAGCACGGTGGCACGATCAAGGAGACCTACGGCGTGCCGGTCGAGGAGATCCAGCGCGGCATTGCCCATGGGGTACGCAAGATCAATATCGACACCGACATCCGCCTGGCAATGACCGGCGCGATGCGCAGGCTGTTCGCCGAGCAACCGGCCGAATTCGATCCGCGCAAGGCCATGGCCGAGGCCCGGCGGGCGGCCAAAGGCATCTGCCAGGCACGCTTCGAAGCGTTCGGCTGCGCCGGACACGCCGGCCGCATGCGGCCGATTCCGCTGGATGCGATGGCCCTGCGCTACCGCTGAACCCGAACCCGGCCGTTGATCGCTGGCCAGACGCCAGAGCGGCATATGGGGCCACACCGCTTCCCTGACCTTCACCGGGTGGGCGGACGCGCGCGGACGACCAGCGAATCGGACAGGGAGCACACTGCGTCATGTTGCGCGCATTGATCTGGGATGTGGACGGTACGGTGGCCGAAACCGAGGCCGATGGCCATCGGATCGCGTTCAACCAGGCCTTCGAGGCGTGCGGGCTCGATTGGCACTGGGACCTGCCGACTTACGGCCAGTTGCTGGAAGTGACCGGCGGCCGCGAGCGCCTGCTCGCCTACATGGACAGGCGCGACGATGCGCCGGCCAGCCCCGCAGGCCGTGCCGCCCTGGCACGCGCGGTGCACCTGCGCAAGAACGCGTTCTATGCCGATCTGGTGGCGCGCGGCGGCATCCCGGCCCGTCCCGGCGTGCGCCGGCTGATGGACGAATGCCAACGCCAAGGGGTGCGGCTGGCGATTGCCACCACCACCAGCACGAGCAACGTCGAGGCCCTGTTTTCCAGTCTGTTCGGCCCGACCTGGCGCGATCGCTTCGCTGCCATCGTCTGCGCCGAAGACGCCCCACGCAAGAAGCCCGACCCGCAGGCCTACCTGCTGGCGCTGCGTCGGCTCGGCGTCACGCCCCAACAGGCCTTCGCCATCGAGGACTCGCCCAACGGCCTGCGGGCCGCGCGAGCGGCCGGCCTGCGCTGCGGCATCACTTGCAGCAGGTATTTCGCCGACGCCGGGTTCGAAGGAGCGGCATGGCTGCGGCCCGACCTCGAGACCCCAAGGCCCATGACCTTGCAAACCCTCCAGGCGCTGGATGGCGCCGCAGAAAGCGAAACCCGGCCGCGCGGCCGACCATGAACAAGAAGATCCCAGCCGCTCGGGTGCCCGGGGCGCCTGCGGCGCGCGAGGGGCCTGTTCGGCATGACCCTAACGCGTCAGGGCCAGGAACAGTTCGGGCAGCCGCCGCGGCAGCTGTTCGACACGGTCGATCACCGTCCAGCGCTGGCCAAAGATGCGGCTGACGTAGGCATCGGCCCGCGCGTCCAGACTGATGCAGTGCGTGTACAGGCCTTGCCGGTCGAGCTCGCGCACCGCCTGCGCGGCGTCGGCGATCAGGTACTGCGGATCGTCCACATCGATATCGGCGGGTTCCCCGTCGGTCAGCACGAGCAGCAGCCGCTTGTCGGCCCTGCGTCCCGACAGCAGGTGTCCGGCGTGGCGCAAGGCCGCCCCCATGCGCGTCGACCAGGCCCCCTGCGCCGCCGCCAGGCGGGCTTTGGGCGCGTCGCCCCACGCTTCGGTGAACCCCTTCAGGTGCAGGTAGCGCACCTCCTGTCGGGTGTTGGACTGAAACCCGGCGATGGCCAGTTCGTCGCCCAAGGCCGCGATCGCCCAGCCCAGCAGCGCCGCTGCGGCTCGGCTGAGCGACAACACCGTTGGCGCGCCGCCGGCGGGGGCGCCGGTGTGCGGCTGCCCGACCGTCTGATTGACCGATTGCGACAGATCCATCAGCAACAGCACCGAAATGTCACGCCCGTCGGTGCGCGTGCTGGTGTGGATGCGCGGGTCGGGCTGGGCGCCGGCGCGCCAGTCGGCGATGGCGCGCAGCGCCAGATCGAGGTCGAGTTCGGTGCCCTCTTCCTGGTGGCGCAGTCGCGTGCGATCCTGCGGCTTGAGCAGATCGATCCGCCGCTTGAGGTGCCGTGCCACCGGCGCGTACTGTGCGAGCAGCGCGTCGACATCGCCGGCCTGGCCTGGGGGCTGCAGGATGTCGTACACGCTCACCCAGTCGGGCCGATGGCCGCGAGTCAGGTGATCCCACTCGGGATACAGGCGCGGCGGCAGACCGCCTTCATCGGCCACCGGAGCGCGGCGCCGCGGCTCGGCGCCGGTGTCTTCCTCGTCGCCCGGTTCGATGAAGGTCCACAGATGGCGGTTGTCGTCGCGCCAGTCGACCAGCGTGTCTTCGAACTGCACGCGCGCCCGCTGATCGCTCGCGCGTCGCGTGGCGGCCGACCAGTCGAGCGCCAGCACGGCCATCTCGCGGGTGGACGACACGCCGTCGCGCAGGGCGGCACGAAAACGCCCGGCAAAGGCGAGCAGTGTCGCATCGCGGTACGGATGGGCCGGATCGAGCAGCGCGCGCGACAGGCAGACCAGCCGGTGACGCAGGCACGACACGCGGGCCGCATCGCAAGCGTCCTCGGCCGGCATGGGGTGCAGCGCCAGCAGCGCCGGCCGCAGACCGGGGTAGCGGCGCAGCACCAGATGATCGACACGCGCATCCTCGAAGCACTCCAGCGCCAGGCGCTGCAGCGGGCTCAGGTTGTCGGCCAGCTGCGGTGTGCTCCAGCGAAGATGCCCTGCCAGGTGGGCCAGCATGGCGCGGTAGCGCTGCAGGGCGGAAACTCCGGCGCGATCGTCCAGCACCTCGGGCAGGCGCAGGCCGTCGTCCTGCAGGTGCGGCAGCAGGGGCTGGCCGGTCGGATGGTCGACATGCACCGGGTACGGCACCAGCGGCAGCGCCACATCCCACAGCCCACGCAGGCCCAGTGCGAGCCGACGCTCGACGTCGATCAGCAGAGTGCCGCGGCGCTCACGCTGGAGCAGCGCGCGGGCGTCTGCCGAGGTCAGGCTGAAATAGTCGATCTGGCGCTGCGGGTGCGCGCCATGCAGACGGATCCCTTCCTGCACCCAGCGCCGCAAGCCCTCCATCGGCACCAGGGCCACCAGCACCCCCGCCTGCTGCAGAAAGGCTGGCAGGCCAGGGCTCGGTTCGGTGGCGTGGCGGCCATGGATGGAGAGGCTGGTGCGCTGCATCAGCTCGACCGTCAACGCCAGGTACTGCGCCAGCAGATGCGGCGCCGGAAGCTGCCGCGCCACCGCCGGCAGGCTGTGCAGCAGGGTCACGATGGCGGGTCCGTTGGGCGACTTCTGGAACGCCGCCGCGGCCGCGCACAGCGGCGCCAGCGAAGACTCGCCACAGCAATGCGCCACCGCGGGCCAGGTGGCGAGAAACTGCAGCACCGGCTGGGCGCCGCGCCCCAGCTTGCCGAACCAGCGCGCCTGGTCGAGGTAGGCCGCCATGCCAGCCGGGGTGAGCGTGCGCAGGGCCTCGTCGATGCAGTCGTCGAACACATCGTCGATGGCAGGAAAGCGACTGTCGAGGCGCTCGCGCAGTGCCGCATGGCGCGACGCCGCGGCCGCCGGCGGCGGCGGCGCCTTGCCGTAGGCGTCGAAGCGGGCCGTCTGGCTCATCGACAGTCACACCGCGATGGCGTGCCGGGCTCGACCAGGCCGGGCTTTGCCGCCTGGCCTGCCGCCCGTGATCGAGGGACCGACCCCCGCCCGGCTGCGGCCGCCATCAGGCGTCGCATTGGCGTCGCTGCAGGCATGCGATCAGCTCATTCAAACACGGCATCGATCGCGTGGTCCAGCGACTCGCGGATGTCGGTGTCGTCGGTGATCGGTCGCACCATGGCCATGCGGCAGGCCGCGCGTGCATCGATGCCCTGCCGGATCAGCGTGGCGGCATAGACCACCAGGCGCGTCGAAATGCCCTCGTCGAGACCATGGCCCTTGAGTCGACGCGCCGCACCAGCCACCTGCACCAGCGCGGCAGCGACGGCTGCGTCGATCCCGGTTTCGGCAACCACGATGCGCGCCTCCAGCGCAGCCTCGGGATAGTCGAAGTCCAGGGCGGCAAAGCGCTGCCGCGTCGAGGTCTTGAGGTCCTTCATCAGGCTCTGGTAGCCCGGGTTGTACGACACGACGAGCTGGAAGTCGGCGTGCGCGCGCACCAGTTCGCCCTTCTTGTCGAGCGGCAGCGCACGTCGGTGGTCGGTGAGGGCGTGGATGACGACCGTGGTGTCCTGGCGCGCCTCCACCACCTCGTCCAGGTAGCAGATGGCACCGTGACGCGCGGCCGTCGTCAGCGGCCCATCCTGCCAGCGCGTGCCGTCGGGTTCGAGCAGGAAGCGCCCCACGAGGTCGGCCGCGGTCATGTCCTCGTTGCACGCCACCGTGACCAGGGGGCGTTGCAGCTTCCAGGCCATGTGCTCGACGAAACGGCTCTTGCCGCAGCCGGTGGGACCCTTGAGCATGACCGGCAGGCGCGCCGCACAGGCGGCCTCGAACAGCTCGATCTCACCGCCCTGCGGGGCATAGAAGGGCTCGGCGGCGACGCGCCAGTCAGCGAGTGGGTTCATGACACGGCGGGACGTTGGCCAGGTTGGACGGCGCCTGCCGGTCGATCACCGAGCGCGATGGTCGGCACGCGCCGCACACCGACGGACCTGCTGGGGTGACAGGCACGGGCGCCGCCGTGGGTTCAGCGGTGCACGCCCGCCAGCTTGTCGCGCCAGCCGGGATACAGCTTGTCGGCGTCGCCGGGGAAGGAGTCGAACGCGCGCGCGAACTCGCGGTGCTCGCGCGCCCATTCGATCGGGTCGGCCTTGGCCTTCCAGCATTCGTAGGCCTGGCGCAGACTTCGGGCGCCATCGGCCGGCGAGTCGATGTGACCATAGCTGCCGCCGCCGGCGGTGTTGATGACGTTGCCGTGGCCCAGGTTTTCGAAGAAGCCAGGCAGGCGCAGCGCGTTCATGCCGCCGCTGATGATGGGCGTGGTTGGCCTCATGCCCAGCCACTCCTGGTGATACGCGGGGCCGGTGTAGCTGTCGCGCTCGATGATGTAGGCAATGGCGCGGTCGTCCTTCTCGCCTTCCATCTTGCCGTAGCCCATGGTGCCGACGTGGATGCCGGAGGCCCCCTGCAACCGGCTCATCTTGGCCAGCACGTAGGCGGTGTAGCCGCGCTTGCTCTGCGGGCTGGTCACCGCCCCGTGGCCGGCGCGGTGGTAGTGCAGGTACTGGTTGGGGAACCAGCGGCGCGCGGTGGTGACCATGCCGGGCCCGCCCACGTAGCCGTCGACCAGGAACGCCACCTTGTCGGCGTCCGGGCCGAAGGTTTCGAGGATGTACTCGCCGCGCGCGAGCATTTCGCTGTGGTCGTCGGCGGTGATGTTGGCCGAGAAGATCTTCGCTTCACCGGTCCTGTCCATGGCCCGCTTCATCGCGTCGCGAACCAGCGGCATCACCTGCTTCATCGGCGCGAAGACCTGGTTGCCCTGCGGTTCGTCGTTCTTGATGAAGTCGCCGCCGAGCCAGAACTCGTAGGCCGCCTGGGCAAACGGTTCGGGCCGCAGGCCAAGCTTGGGCTTGATGATCGTGCCGGCGATGTAGCCGCCATCCTTCAGCGGGCGGCCAAGCACGCGCCACAGGTCGCTGATGTCCTTGCTCGGACCGTCGAACAACTGCAGGGCACGCGGCGGCACCCAGAAGTCGTACATCTTGGCGTACTCGATGTCGCCCATGCCCTGGTTGTTGCCGATCGCCAGCGTCAGAAACGAGACGATCATCATCCGGCCATCGATGAGGTTGCGATCGAACAGGTCGAGGGGGTAGGCGATGCGCATTTCCTCGCCGACCTCGTCGATGAGGTAGACGAGCGCATCGACCCCTTTGGTGAACTCGTCGGTGGTCGAAACCTCGACGTTGGTGCCGGTCGATGACTCGGCCGCGAAGTGCGCCGCCGCCGCCAGGTAGCCGTGCCCGGCCTTCGGCCGCATCTTGTAGGCCACCAGGATGTGTTTGCCGCCGCGGATCAGGTCTTCTTCTCGCAGGCTCAGGTCGGCATAGCGGTTGGATTGGTCCATCTGGGGCTCCTGGGGGTGGGTTCGCTGGGATGCGAGGCACTTTAGGAGACCGATTGAATAAGTACAACTAAAATAATTTGGTGCTTGAATTAAGTATTTATTGAATTCACCCCGCCCACCTGGCCGAACTTGAACACGGCCGCCGGGCGCGACCGCCCGTGCCGTGAGCGGTGCGCCTGGTACGACGCGCCGCCGCGTCAGAAGTCGACCAGACTGAGGCCGATCGAAAACACCGTGCGTTTGAAGTTGTAGTCCAGCAGGCTGTCGCCATAGCCGTGAAACAGCGCCGTGTACAGGCGCAGGCTGGAAAAGCTGTTGCCCCAGCCGTCGCCCAGCGAGCGCGTCCATTCCAGCCGGCCCGAGCCGTAGCGGTTGAAGCTGCCGGTGTAGGTGGCGCGCAGCGTGTTCTTGGCGTCGACGTTCCAGGCCAGGCTGAGGTCGCCGCGCCCGATGTGGCGCACGATGTCGGGGTTGTTGTCCTTGGCGCTGTCTTCCGGCAGGCGCTTCCACAGCCGCAGTTGCAGGTTCAGCGCGTTGCCGCGCTCGAAACCCGCCATCAGGTAGGCGCGGTTCCAGCTGCGCGACAGCGGGTCGCTCTGGCCGTTGGACTGGTGCGCCAGGCCGATGCCGCTGTAGCGCCACAGCCAGCCGCCGGGCAGCTTGAGCGTGGTCGGGTAGACGTAGATCAGCTCGGGCATGTGGTCGGTGTTGCGAAACGGCCGCGACAGGCTGCCGTTGAACACCTGCCAGTACGACTGCTGGGTGTAGGCGGCCCACAGCGAATCGCGCAACGTGCCGCCGGCGGGGGTGAGCAGCCCGCCAGCCAGCTTGGTGCGCACCGACAGTGCCAGCCGCATTTCGCGCTTGCCGTAGTCGATCGGCGTGATGGCGCTGTTGGCCGGGTTGGGCGAGGTCGGCAGGCGGTTGATGTGGTCGCCGGCGGCGATCGACGCCGTCGTCGGATGAAAGGCGCGCAGGCCGAAGGTCGGGCAGCTGGAGCCCGACTCCAGTTCCCAGAAGCGCGACAGGTCGGAAAACTGGCGGTCGCGGCAGCCCTGCTCCAACCCGACGCCGACGATGCCGGCCGAGCCCGACACCAGGGCCCCGTCGGCGCGCTCGGGCTGCGTCGTGGCCAGCGCCTGGGCCAGTTCGCCACGCACCGCCGCCGCCTGCGCACTGGGTGCCGCATTGCGGGTGGGCGTGGCCTCGACCGACTGCGCCTTCTGTGCGATGGCTTCGATCAGCTGCCGCTGCCCGTGCGCCCAGCCGTCGAAACAGGCCAGGCGCTGCGCGTCGGGCTGGCCCAGACAGGCCTGCCAGGCGGTGGCGGCGTCGATGCGTTCGGCGCCGGCCGGCATGGCGGGCGATTGCGCGGTGGCCACGGCGGGCAGCGCCAGGGCCAGACAGAACCACAGGGTGTGGGGACCAGAAGGGTGCATGTGAAACCAGGACGATGGGCAGCGCATAAAGACCGACGGGCCAGCACCGGCCCGCGGGCACCGATTGTGCGTGCCGCGGCGGCGCGCCTGCATCCAGTTGTGTCCACGGCCCCGGCGGCGCAGGCCGGCCGCGGTTTATGAACCCAATCCGGCTCCGACGCCCGAACCATCTGCGCCACAAGCTATTGTTTTCATAGTGCATGGGCATGCGGACCGACGCTGCAGCGACCGCCAGCGGCTGGTTACAGTGACGCTCCATGACGCCTTCTCCACTGCTGTTTCCGCTGCAGGGCGCGCTGCGGCGCGTGCTGTACGTCGGCCTGTACGAGGCGCTGGCGATCGCGGTCGTCACCGTGGCCTTCGTCGCTGGCGACCGCAGCCTGGGTTCGGCCAGCGGCGTGGCGGTGGGCAGCTCGCTGATCGCGGTGCTGTGGAACCTGGTGTTCAACGCCGCCTTCGAGCGCTGGGAGTCGCGCCAGCGCGTGCGCGGGCGCAGCCGGGCGCGGCGGCTGGCGCATGCCATCGGCTTCGAGGGCGGGCTGGCGCTGTGGCTGGTGCCCTTCATGGCCTGGTGGCTGGAGGTGGGCCTGTGGCAGGCGCTGCTGCTGGACCTGGGGTTGCTGCTGTTCTTTCTGGCCTACACCTTCGTCTTCACCTGGGTGTTCGACCGCCTGTTTGGACTTCCGCGCGCCGCCGCGTGACAATGCCGCACCATGCTTGAACTTGCCGACATCCAGCAGGCCGCCGAGCGCGTGCGCGGTCAGGTGCTGGACACCCCCTGCGTCGAATCGCGCACGCTGTCGCAGCTCACCGGCACGCAGTTGTTCCTGAAGATGGAAAACCTGCAGTTCACCGCCTCGTTCAAGGAGCGCGGGGCCTGCAACAAGCTGGCGCAGCTGACGGACCAGGAAAAGGCACGCGGCGTGATCGCCATGAGCGCCGGCAACCACGCCCAGGGGGTGGCCTACCACGCCGAGCGGCTGGGCATTCCGGCCACCATCGTCATGCCCAGCTTCACCCCCGGGGTGAAGGTGGCGCGCACGCGCGGCTTCGGCGCCCGGGTGATCCTGCACGGCGACTCGCTGGAAGCGGCCTACCAGCACGCCAGAACCCTGGCCGAAGCGCAGAACCTGGTGTTCGTCCACCCCTACGACGACCTGGCCATCATGGCCGGGCAGGGCACGCTGGCGCTGGAAATGCTGGCCGCCCAGCCGGAGCTGGACACCCTGGTGGTGCCGGTGGGCGGCGGCGGCCTGATCTCCGGCATCGCCACCGCGGCCAAGGCGCTGCGGCCCGGCATCAGGGTGATCGGCGTGCAGACCCAGCGCTTTCCGGCCATGGTCAACGCGGTGCAGGGCACGCGCCACGCGCAGGGCGGCAACACCATCGCCGAAGGCATTGCCGTGGGCGCGCCGGGCGCGCACTGCCTGGAGGTGATTCGCCAGCGCGTCGACGACCTGCTGCTGGTGGACGAAGGCGACATCGAGCAAGCCATCGTGCTGCTGCTGGAGATCGAAAAGACCCTGGCCGAAGGTGCGGGCGCGGCGGCGCTGGCGGCCCTGCTGCGCCACGGCGAACGCTTTGCCGGCCGCAAGGTCGGCATGGTGCTGTCGGGCGGCAACATCGACCCGCAGCTGCTGGCGCAGATCATCGGCCGCGGGCTGGTGCGTTCGGGGCGGCTGATCCGCATCGTCATCAGCGCGCGCGACGTGCCCGGCTCGCTGGCGCGCATCACCGCCCTGGTGGCCGAAGCCGGCGCCAACGTCGACGAGGTGCACCACCAGCGCGCCTTCACCCTGCTGGCGGCGCAGAACGTGGAGATCGAGATGGTGCTGCAGACGCGCGGCCACGAGCATGTGCAGGAGCTGCTGCAGCGCCTGCGCGGCGCCGGGTTGGAGGTGCGGCTGGCCACCGCCTGACCCGGCCCGGGGCGGCGGCCGGCCGATCTGCGCTATGCTCGCTCGCCTTGCGGTCGCCGGCCCGTTGGCAGGGCGGCGCCCGCACCTGTCTGCCGCCCCATGCCACCGCCGCCCTCCGCACCCCAGGCCCCGCACCGCCACCCGCCGCTGCTGCTGCGTTCGGCCGGCTGGCGCCTCGGCGTGGCCGCGGCGCTGGGCGCACTGCTGCTGCTGCTGTGGCGCTGGGCGCTGGCGGGCGCCTCGCACTGACGGATCCGAGCTGAGTTGTCTGCGCCGATCCTCCTGCACGACCTGACGCTGGGCTATGACGGCCACCCGGCGGTGCATCACGTGTCGGGCGTGATCGAGGCCGGCGCCCTGCTGGCCGTGGTGGGGCCCAACGGCGCCGGCAAGTCCACCCTCATCAAGGGCCTGGCCGGGCTGCTCAAGCCGCTGGGCGGGCGCATCGAGGGGCTGGCCGGCCAGCGCGTGGCCTACCTGCCGCAGCAGGCCACGCTGGAGCGCGGCTTTCCCGTCACGGTGGGCGAATTCGCGGCCATGGGGCTGTGGCGGGAATGCGGGGCGTTCGGCGGCTTCTCGCCCGCCCAGCGCCAGCGCGTGCGCGAGGCGCTGGCGCAGGTGGGGCTGGTAGGTCACGCACGCCAGCCCATCGACACCCTGTCGGGCGGGCAGTTGCAGCGCACGCTGTTTGCACGCCTGATGCTGCAGGACGCCGACGTGCTGCTGCTGGACGAGCCCTTTGCCGCCATCGACCAGCGCACCACCGACGAGCTGCTGGCGCTGCTGCGCCAGTGGCACGCCGGCGGCAAGACGGTGCTGGCGGTGCTGCACGATCTGCACCAGGTGCGCGCCAGCTTCCCGCGCACGCTGATGCTGGCGCGCGAGCTGCGGGCCTGGGGCGACACCGCGGACGTGCTGACACCGGCCAACCTGCAGGGCCTGCGCGTGATGCCCGAGGCCTTCGACGAGCACGCGCCGGTGTGCGAGGCCGCCCCCGGCCACGACCACAGCCACCATGGCCGCGCCCACCATCACGCGGAGCACGACCGGTGAGCGGCGAGCTGCTGGAGGGCGGCCTGTGGGCGCTGCTGGTGGCACCGCTGACCGAGTTCGGCTTCATGCGCCGGGCGCTGGTGGGCTGCCTGGCGCTGTCGCTGGGCTGCGCGCCGGTGGGCGTGTTCCTGCTGCTGCGGCGCATGAGCCTGACCGGCGACGCCATGGCGCACGCCATCCTGCCGGGCGCGGCCATCGGCTACCTGCTGTCGGGCCTGTCGCTGACGGCGATGTCGCTGGGCGGGGTGGCGGCCGGCCTGCTGGTGGCCGTGGGCTCGGGGCTGGTGGCGCGCTCCACCGTGCTGCGCGAGGACGCCAGCCTGGCCGCCTTCTACCTGCTGTCGCTGGCGCTGGGGGTGCTGATCGTGTCCACGCGCGGCTCCAGCGTCGATCTGCTGCACGTGCTGTTCGGCAGCGTGCTGGCGCTGGACGACGCCGCGCTCGGGCTGCTGGTGGGCATCGCCCTGCTGACGCTGGCCACGCTGGCGCTGCTGTACCGGCCGCTGGTGCTGGAATGTCTGGATGCGCAGTTTCTGCGCAGCGTCAGCCGCTTTTCGCCCGTCGCCCACTACGGCTTTCTGGTGCTGGTGGTGATCAACCTGGTGGCCGGCTTTCACGCCCTGGGCACGCTGATGGCGGTGGGCATCATGGTGCTGCCGGCAGCCACCGCGCGCCTGTGGGTGCGCGGCGTGCCGGCGCTGATGGCGCTGGCCGCAGGGCTGGCGCTGGCCGCCTGCGTGGTCGGGCTGCTGCTGTCCTACCACCTGGACTGGCCGACCAGCCCGACCATCGTGCTGTGCCTGGGCGGGGTGTACCTGCTGTCGCTGGTGGCGGGACGCTTCGGCGCCTGGCGCCAGGGCCAGCATGGGCGGCAGCGCCATCTGCGCGGCTGAGCTGGCCGGGCCGCATCGAAATGCATCATCAAATCGGCATCCGGCGCACATCAGGAAAGCGCAAACAGCTATGCAATTGATAGTACACCGACGGATGCGCAGGCACCTTGTGCGCGCCACCCTGGCCCTGCTGACGGCGCTGCCCGCGCTGGCCCAGGGCGCGGCGCCACTGCGCGTGGTGGCCAGCTTCAGTCTGCTGGCCGACATGGTGCGGCAGGTCGGCGGCGACCGCGTGACGGTGAGCGCGCTGGTCGGCCCCGGCGCCGACGCCCATGTGTTCCAGCCCACGCCGGCCCAGGCGAGCCAGGTCGGTCAGGCGCAGCTGGTGGTGACCAACGGCCTGGGCTACGAAGGCTGGCTGCCGCGCCTGCTGCGCAGCGCCGGCTACCGCGGCCCGCAGGTGGTGGCCGCCCGCGGCATCGAGCCGCTGCCGGCCACGCCCGGCCACGGTCACGGCGGTCACGGCCGCGACGCGCATGGCCACACCGACCCGCACGCCTGGCAAAGCGTGCCGCACGCCATGGTCTACGTGAAGAACATCGCCGACGGCCTGTGCGCGGCCGACCCGGCCGGCTGCGCCGACTACCGTGCCGGCGCGGCGCGCTACAGCGCCGAGCTGAAGGCGCTGGACGCCGAGATCCGCGCCGCCTGGGCCCCCATCCCGGCACCGCGCCGCCTGGTCATCACCGCACACGCCGCCTACGCCTACTACGGCGCGGCCTATGGCGTGCGCTTTCTGGCGCCGCAGGGCGTGAGCACCGACAGCGAGGCCTCGGCCCGGGGTGTGGCGCAGCTGGTGCGGCAGATCCGCCAGCAGGGCATACGGGCGCTGTTCATCGAAAACATCGCCGACCCGCGACTGATCGAGCAGATCGCCCGTGAAACCGGCGTGCGTCCCGCCGGCCGGCTGTACGCCGACGCCTTGACCGAAGCCGACGGCCCGGCGCCCAGCTACGTCGCCCTGATGCGCGCCAATACCCGCGCCCTGACCCAGGCCGTGGGCGGCCCGTAAAATCGGCCCCCTCGCCGCCAAGGAGCGTTGCAGCGGGCACCGCGCCGGGCGCGGCCGGCCCGTCAGGCTTGGTGGCGGTTGCCCGTCTGAACCGCAACGACGCTCACCTCGACCGACCCGATCCAGGTGAGTGCCATGTCCGCTGCCGCCCCGCCCCCCCCGCCGCCGATGCGTCTGTCCGGCCTGGAGCCGCTGACCCTCGGCGAAGGCACGCTGTTCGTCAACGTCGGCGAGCGCACCAACGTCACCGGCTCCAAGGCCTTCGCGCGCCTGATCCTCAACGGCGAGTACGAGCAGGCGCTGGCGGTGGCGCGCCAGCAGGTCGAAAACGGCGCCCAGATCGTCGACGTCAACATGGACGAGGCCATGCTCGACTCGCAGGCCGCCATGGTGCGCTTTCTCAACCTGATGGCCAGCGAGCCCGACATCGCCCGCGTGCCGGTGATGATCGATTCCAGCAAGTGGAGCGTGATCGAGGCCGGCCTGCGCTGCCTGCAGGGCAAGGGCATCGTCAATTCGATCTCGATGAAGGAGGGCGTCGAGGAATTCCGCCGCCAGGCCAGGCTGATCCGCCGCTACGGCGCCGCCGCCGTGGTGATGGCCTTCGACGAGCAGGGTCAGGCCGACACCTACCAGCGCAAGATCGAGATCTGCGAGCGCGCCTACCGCATCCTGGTCGACGAAGTGGGCTTTGCGCCCGAGGACATCATCTTCGACCCCAACATCTTCGCCATCGCCACTGGCATCGAAGAGCACGCAGGCTACGCGGTCGACTTCATCGAGGCCACGCGCTGGATCAAGCAACACCTGCCGGGTGCCAAGGTGTCGGGCGGGGTGTCCAACGTCAGCTTTTCCTTCCGCGGCAACGACCCGGTGCGCGAGGCCATCCACACCGTTTTCTTGTACCACGCCATCCAGGCCGGTATGGACATGGGCATTGTCAATGCCGGTATGGTGGGTGTGTATGACGATCTGGAGCCGGTGCTGCGTGAGCGCGTGGAAG
>JADLIA010000042.1 GCA_020848515.1 Rubrivivax sp.
TCAACACCGCCATGACCGGCTACCAGGAAATCCTGACCGACCCCAGCTACTGCCGCCAGATCGTCACCCTGACCTACCCGCACATCGGCAACGTGGGCGTCAACGCGGAAGACGTCGAATCCGCCCGGGTGCAGGCTGCCGGCCTGGTCATCAAGGACCTGCCGCTGCTGGTCAGCAACTTTCGCGCCGAGCGCTCGCTGCCCGAATACCTGCGCGCCGAAGGCACGGTGGCCATCGCCGGCATCGACACCCGCAAGCTCACGCGCCTGCTGCGCACGCATGGGGCGCAGAACGGCGCCATCGTCGGCCTGGCGGAGGGCGAGGCGGTGACGCCCGAGCGCATCGCCGCCGCCGTCGCCGCCGCGCGTGAGGCGCCCGCCATGACCGGGCTGGACCTGGCGCGGGTGGTCAGCACCGACCGTGCCTACGAGTGGAACCAGACCGAATGGCACCTGGGCGCCGGCTTCGGCACCCAGCAGGCGCCGCGCTTTCACGTCGTCGCCTACGACTTCGGCGTCAAGAAGAACATCCTGCGCATGCTGGCCGCGCGCGGCTGCCGCGTCACCGTGGTGCCGGCGCAGACGCCGGCCGCCCAGGTGCTGGCGCTTCAGCCCGACGGCGTGTTTCTCTCCAACGGCCCGGGCGACCCCGAGCCCTGCGACTACGCCATCGCCGCCGCGCGCACCCTGATCGACAGCGGCAAGCCGGTGTTCGGCATCTGCCTGGGGCACCAGATCATGGCCCTGGCCAGCGGCGCGCGCACCTACAAGATGAAATTCGGCCACCACGGCGCCAACCACCCGGTCAAGGACCTGGACGACGGCCGGGTGTCGATCACCAGCCAGAACCACGGCTTCGCGGTCGACGCCGCCACCCTGCCGGCCAACCTGCGCCCCACCCACGTCAGTCTGTTCGACGGCAGCCTGCAGGGCCTGAGCTTCACGGACCAGCCGGCGTTCTGCTTCCAGGGCCATCCGGAGGCGCTGCCCGGGCCGCACGACGTCGGCTACCTGTTCGATCGTTTCATTCAAAACATGGAGCAAACCGGCGCCGGTGCTGCGCCAAACGCTATTCAAACAGGAGTGGCCACGGCATGAAGCTGTACGCCTTCCCGCAGGCCACCCTGGAAAAGGCCATCGCCCGCCGCATGCTGGGCCTGGCGTCGCCGCACCGCGAATGGTTTGCCGATCGCTGGTCGCAAAAGCCCTACAAGAAGTCCTTCCTGGAGCACAAGGCCATGCCGCTGGTCACCCTGCTGGCCAAGGGCAAGACCTGGACCGACGAGGAGTGGGACCGCGAACTGGCCGCCTGGGACGTCCGCTTCTACGACGCCGAGGCCGAAGTGCTGCGCCCGCTGATCGAGGGCGACGGCCTGATCCAACTGATGCAGAAGAACATGCCCCCGCAGCGCGCCCAGGCCCTGCTCGACAAGCTGAACCACGACCGCCATGCCTAAACGCACCGATCTCCAATCCATCCTCATCATCGGCGCCGGCCCCATCGTCATCGGCCAGGCCTGCGAGTTCGACTACTCCGGCGTGCAGGCCTGCAAGGCGCTGCGCGAGGAGGGCTACCGCGTCATCCTGATCAACAGCAACCCCGCGACGATCATGACCGACCCGGCCACGGCCGACGCCACCTACATCGAGCCCATCACCTGGCAGACGGTGGAGAAGATCATCGCCAAGGAGCGCCCCGACGCCATCCTGCCCACCATGGGCGGGCAGACCGCGCTCAACTGCGCGCTCGACCTGTGGCGCCACGGCGTGCTGGCCAAGTACAACGTCGAGCTGATTGGCGCGCGCCCCGAGGCCATCGACAAGGCCGAGGACCGCCTGAAGTTCAAGGACGCCATGACGCGCATCGGCCTGGAGTCGGCGCGCTCGGGGATTGCCCACAGCATGGACGAGGCCTGGGCGGTGCAAAAGCGCGTCGGCTTTCCGACCGTCATCCGCCCCAGCTTCACCCTGGGCGGCACCGGCGGCGGCGTGGCCTACAACCCGGAAGAGTTCGAAACCATCTGCAAGCGCGGCCTGGAGGCCTCGCCCACCAGCGAGCTGCTGATCGAAGAATCCCTGCTGGGCTGGAAGGAGTTCGAGATGGAGGTGATCCGCGACAAGGCGGACAACTGCATCATCATCTGCTCGATCGAGAACCTCGACCCGATGGGCGTGCACACCGGCGACTCGATCACCGTGGCACCGGCGCAGACGCTGACCGACAAGGAATACCAGCTGATGCGCAACGCCAGCCTGGCGGTGCTGCGCGAGATCGGCGTCGACACCGGCGGCTCCAACGTGCAGTTCGCCGTCAACCCGGCCGACGGGCGCATGATCATCATCGAGATGAACCCGCGCGTGTCGCGCTCGTCGGCGCTGGCGTCCAAGGCCACCGGTTTCCCGATCGCCAAGGTGGCCGCCAAGCTGGCGGTGGGCTACACGCTCGACGAGCTGAAGAACGACATCACCGGCGGCGCCACGCCGGCCAGCTTCGAGCCGACCATCGACTACGTGGTCACCAAGATCCCGCGCTTCGCGTTCGAGAAGTTCCCGGCCGCCGACAGCCACCTGACCACGCAGATGAAGAGCGTGGGCGAGGTCATGGCCATCGGCCGCACCTTCCAGGAATCGTTCCAGAAGGCGCTGCGCGGGCTGGAAGTCGGCGTCGACGGCATGAACGAGAAGACGCAGGACCGCGAATGGCTCGAAAAGGAGCTCGGCGAGCCGGGGCCCGACCGCATCTGGTTCGTCGGCGACGCCTTCGCCGCCGGCTGGTCGCTGGATGAAGTGCACCAGCTCACCAGAATCGACAAATGGTTCCTGGTGCAGATCGAGGAGATCGTCAAGATCGAGCTGGAGCTCGACCGTCACACCGAGCAGCAGGGCGACCGGGCGCTCGCCGCGCTATCGAAAGCAGAGCTGCTGGCGCTGAAGCAGAAAGGCTTTTCCGACCGCCGCCTGGCCAAGCTGCTGAAGACCAGCGACAAGGCGGTGCGTGACGCGCGCCGCGCCCTGGGCGTGCGCCCGGTGTACAAGCGCGTCGACACCTGCGCCGCCGAGTTCGCCACCCACACCGCCTACCTGTACTCCACCTACGAGGACGAGTGCGAGGCCGAACCCACCGACAGGAAGAAGATCATGGTGCTGGGCGGTGGGCCCAACCGCATCGGCCAGGGCATCGAGTTCGACTACTGCTGCGTGCACGCGGCCCTCGCCATGCGCGAAGACGGCTACGAGACCATCATGGTCAACTGCAACCCCGAGACCGTCTCCACCGACTACGACACCAGCGACCGCCTGTACTTCGAGCCACTCACGCTGGAAGACGTGCTCGAAATCGTCGACAAGGAAAAGCCCCTGGGCGTGATCGTGCAGTACGGTGGCCAGACGCCGCTCAAGCTGGCGCTGGGCCTGGAAGCCGAGGGCGTGCCCATCATCGGCACCACGCCCGACATGATCGACGCCGCCGAAGACCGCGAGCGCTTCCAGCAACTGCTGCACGAGCTGAACCTGCGCCAGCCGCCCAACGCCACCGCCCGTACCGAAGCCGAGGCGCTGGCCAAGGCCAGCGAGCTCGGCTACCCGCTGGTGGTGCGCCCCAGCTACGTGCTGGGCGGGCGCGCCATGGAAATCGTGCACGAACAGCGCGACCTGGAACGCTACATGCGCGAGGCCGTGAAGGTCAGCAACGACTCACCCGTGCTGCTGGACCGCTTCTTGTCCGACGCCATCGAGTGCGACGTCGACGCCGTGCGCGACAGCGCCGGGCGCGTGTTCATCGGCGGCGTGATGGAGCACATCGAGCAGGCCGGCGTGCACTCGGGCGACTCGGCCTGCTCGCTGCCGCCGTACTACCTGAGCGCCGCCACCGTGGCCGAGCTCAAGCGCCAGACCGCCGCCATGGCGCAGGGCCTGAACGTGGTCGGCCTGATGAACGTTCAGTTCGCCATCCAGGAAAAACCGCTGGAAGGCGGCGGCAAGCAGGACGTGATCTACGTGCTCGAGGTCAACCCGCGCGCCAGCCGCACCGTGCCCTTCGTCAGCAAGGCCACCGGCGTGCAGCTGGCCAAGGTGGCGGCGCGCTGCATGGCCGGCCAGACACTGGACGCGCAGGGTATCGCCGCCGAAGTCACGCCGCCGTATTTCAGCGTCAAGGAAGCGGTGTTCCCGTTCGTCAAGTTCCCCGGCGTGGACACCATCCTGGGCCCCGAGATGAAGTCCACCGGTGAGGTGATGGGTGTCGGCAAGACCTTTGGCGAGGCCTACATCAAGGCCCAGCTGGGCGCCGGCGAGCGCCTGCCGCGCCCGCTGCGCGCCGACGGCACGCCGGCCGGCAAGGTGTTCCTGACGGTCAAGAACAGCGACAAGCCGCAGGCGGTGCAGATCGCGCGCGAGCTGGCCGGCATGGGCTTCGGCCTGGTGGCCACGCGCGGCACGGCGCAGGCCATCCGCGACGCCGGCATCGCCTGCGAGACCGTCAACAAGGTCACCGAAGGCCGCCCGCACATCGTCGACATGGTCAAGAACGACGACATCTCGCTGGTCATCAACACCGTCGAAGAGCGCCGCAACGCCATCACCGACAGCCGCGCCATCCGCACCAGCGCCCTGGCCGCGCGTGTGCCCACCATCACCACCATCTTCGGCGCCGAAGCGGCCGTCGAAGGCATGAAGTGCATGGATCAGCTGAGCGTGATTTCGGTGCAGGAGATGCATGCGCAGTTGGCCTGAGCGATAGGCGGGGTCGCAGTGACGCCGGAGTGACACCCGATCCACCCTGACGCGCGACCCCACCGGTGCATCCGCCCCTCTGCCAGGGCCATCTGGCGGCGCGCGGCCTGCGGGTATCTTCCGATGGATCGCGGCCAGACCGGCGGGCATCATGCCCTCCCTTTGTTTTGGGAGGAAAGCATGGGCATCAAATCCGTACTGGCCTTCTTGGCCCTGGGCCTCGCGGCCATGGCGTCGGCGCAGACGGCCAACTACCCGAATCGGCCCGTCACCTTGATCGTGCCGGCCGGCGCCGGCGGCGGTACCGACGTGGTGGCGCGCGTGCTGGCCGATGAGCTGGGCAAGCGCCTGGGCCAGGCCGTGGTGGTGGACAACAAGACGGGCGCCTCGGGCATGCTGGGCACCCAGGCCGTGGCGCGCGCGGCGCCCGACGGCCACACGCTGCTGGTGGCCTATTCCACCCCCATCTTTTACGCTCACCACATTTTTGCCAAGGTGCCGTATGACA
>JADLIA010000043.1 GCA_020848515.1 Rubrivivax sp.
CGCCCAAGACGCTGGGCGAGCTGATGCAGGGCGGCAAGGAGCCGGTCAACATCCTCGGCCATCTGTTCCTGCCCGCCGGCGCCGACAAGGTGCCGGCCGTCATCCTGATCCATGGTTCCGGGGGCGTCTACCCGGCCCTGCTGGAATACTGGGCCAAGCAGTTCAACGGCGCCGGCATGGCGGCGTTCGTGATCGACATGTTCGGGCCGCGCGGCGTCGGCAGCACCGCCGACGACCAGTCGCAGGTGCCGTTCAGCGCCGACGTTGCCGACAGCTTTGCCGCGCTGCGGTTGCTGGCCACCCACCCACGCATTGACCGCCAGCGCATCGCGGTCATGGGCTTTTCGCGCGGCGGCACGGCGGTGCTGCGCAGCGCCGTGGAGCGCCTGATCGCCTCGCAGAAACTCCCCGACGGTCTGCGCTACGCCGCCTTCATCCCGACCTATGCCGGCGGCTGCTCCAACATTTTCCGCCTGGTCGTGCGGCCGGGCGTGTTCTCCAAGGCGCCGATGCTGTTCATTCACGGCACGGCCGACGACTACACGCCGATCCAGCCCTGCCAGGACTATGCCGACAGGATCCGCGCCGCCGGCACGCCGGTCGAATTCGTCGCCATCGAGGGCGCGCACCACAAGTTCGACAGCGACGACACCCGGCGCCACTTCCTGGCGCGTGCCTCCAAGACCAGCGCCGATTGCCCGATCGAGGTCGACATCGACAATTTCCAGGCCTTTGACCGCCAGACCGGCGCCAGGCTGCAGGGCGAGGCCTACAACACGGCTCTGAAGAACTGCCGCGCCATGGGCGCCAACGTGGAAGGCAACAAGAAAGCGCGCGATCAGGCCGCCGAGGCGGCACTGAGCTTCCTGAAGAAAACCTTCGCCATGTGACGGGGCGCGCCCCGCGCCGTCAGGCCGGCACCGCCGGCAGGCCCGACAGCGCCTGCGCCAGTTCCTTTTCGTCGTAGGCCTCGTCCTTCAGTTGGCCGGTGAAGTAGGCCTGATAGGCGCCCATGTCGAAGTGGCCGTGGCCGCTCAGGTTGAACAGGATGGTTTCGGCCTTGCCTTCGCGCTTGCAGCGCAGCGCCTCTTCGATGGCGCCCTTGATGGCGTGGTTGGCTTCGGGTGCCGGCACGATGCCTTCGGCGCGCGCAAACTGCACGCCGGCGGCAAAGCACTCGCCCTGGGTGTAGGCCACGGCCTCCAGCAGGCCCAGTTCCTTGACGTGGCTGACCAGCGGCGCCATGCCGTGGTAGCGCAGTCCGCCGGCGTGAAAGCCCGGCGGCGTGAACGTGCTGCCCAGGGTGTGCATCTTGGTCAGCGGCGTCAGGTGCGCGGTGTCGCCGAAGTCGTAGGCGTACTTGCCGCGCGTCAGGCTGGGGCAGGCGGCGGGCTCGACCGCCACCACGCGCGGCATGGCACCGCCGCGCAGGCCATGGCCGATGAAGGGGAAGGTCAGGCCGGCGAAGTTGCTGCCGCCGCCGGTGCAGCCCACCAGCACGTCGGGCCAGGCGTCGGCCATGTGCATTTGCTCCATCGCCTCCAGGCCGATGATGGTCTGGTGCAGCAGCACGTGGCTCAGCACCGAGCCCAGGGCGTACTTGGTGTCGTCGTTCTTGGCCGCCACCTCGACCGCCTCACTGATGGCGATGCCCAGGCTGCCCGGGTGGTCCGGCCGCTGGGCCAGCACGGCACGGCCGTACTCGGTTTCGTTGCTGGGCGAGGCCACGCAGCGCGCACCGTAGGTTTCCATCAGGGCGCGGCGGTAGGGCTTCTGGTCGTAGCTGACACGCACCTGGTAGATGGTGACGTCGAGGCCGAAAATCTGTCCAGCCAGCGCCAGCGAGCTGCCCCACTGGCCGGCGCCGGTCTCGGTCGACAGGCGCTTGACGCCCTCTTGCGCGTTGTAGAAGGCCTGCGGGATGGCCGAATTGGGCTTGTGGCTGCCGGCCGGGCTGACGCCCTCGTACTTGTAGAAGATCTTGGCCGGCGTGCCCAGGGCCTTTTCCAGCCGGTGGGCGCGAAACAGCGGCGCCGGACGCCACAGGCGAAACACCTCGCGCACCGGCTCGGGGATCTCGATCTCGCGTTCGGTGGCCACCTCCTGCTGGATGATGGCCATCGGAAACAGCGGTGCCAGGTCCGCCGGCCCGATCGGTTGCAGGGTGCCGGGGTGCAGCACCGCCGGCATGGGCTTGGGCAGATCGGCCTGGATGTTGTACCAGAACTTGGGGATCTGGCTTTCCTGCAGCAGGTACTTGGTCGGTGTGCTCATTGGCGCGCTCCTGGGTGAGGGTGGGACGGGACCGCGGCCCGGCGGCAAAACGCTGGGCGGCGGGAAACCGTCAATACTATCGGTTTCGCCGTCGCCCACCGCACCGTGCCTTCCCTATCCCCCGCCCCGCCGCCGACCGGCCGCGCGCGCCGGCGCGCCTGGCTGGCACGCGCGGCGCGCGACGGCCTGCTGCTGCTGGCCTTGCTGTGGGCCGTGCAGGCGTGGCAGACGCGCGACGTGCCCAGCGGCGCAGCGCCCGATTTCAGCGCCGCCGCCGTGCTGCCGCCGGACCGCGACGCGGCCATGCTGAGCCTGGCGCAGTGGCGGGCCGCCCATCGCGGCCGGCCGGTGGCGCTGCATTTCTGGGCCGAGTGGTGCGGCATCTGCCGGCTGGAGCAGCACAGCGTGACGCGCCTGGCCGCCGACTGGCCGGTGCTGACGGTGGCCACCCAATCCGGAGCGGCGCCGGCAGTGCACGCCGTGCAGGCCCGACGCGAACTGCCCTGGGCCACGGTGGCCGACCCCGACGGCACGCTGCTGACGCGCTACGGCCTGAAGGCGGTGCCGGCCTTCGTGGTCGTCGCACCCGACGGGCGCCTGTCCAGCGTCAGCGTCGGCTACACCAGCGAAGCCGGGATGCGGCTGCGGCTGTGGTGGGCCGGCCTGTGGGCCGGCGGCTGATCTGGGCCGGGGTGCCGGTCTGTTGCACTGCCGGACGCGAAGGACGCAGGGAAACATCCCTCCTGCTTTCGATGGGTTCGGCGTCGCCAGCGCGCGCTCCTGAACATCGGAGTCAAACAGGGCTTTGGCGCTTGCTGGTCAAGCGCCGCAAGCTATTGTTTTGATAGTATTCCGGCTGATGTTCAGAGGGATGATGCATGACGCCGGCGACGCGCGGCATGGCCTGTGATCGATCGGCCATCGAGGCGCAGCGAGCTCATTCGTCATTCGATCCGTCGTTCGTCAACGCCCGATGTCAGCCTTCGGGAGCGACGTGTTCGGCCCATGCGTACAGGGCTTCCAGCACCGCCTGGCCGCGCTCATCGTGCACCGTCTCGGCCAGCGCGTCGATGCGGTCGAACAGCGCGGCGATGGTGAGCGCGCCGCCCTCGCCGTCCATCAGCCGGCCGGTGCGATGCGCCAGCCAGCGGGCGCGCTCGGCCTCGTTCAGCGTGTGCGGGAAGTTGCGCGCACGGTAGCGCAGCAGCAGCTCGGGCAGGCGCTCGTCATCGAAGCCGGTGTGCGCGTGGGCCAGCTCGCCAGGCTCCAGGGCGCGCAGGCGGTCCAGGCGGCGGCGATCGGCGTCGCCCAGGAAGCCGCCGTACAGGTCTTCGTCCACATCCACCGGCTCGGCCAAGCCAGGGCGCGCATAAACCTGCGGCCACAGCGCGCTCAGGTCGGGCAGCGCACGCAGGTGGTCCAGGTGGCTGGCGGCGACGCCGAAGTCGATGCCCCAGCGCTCGGCCAGCTCGGGGCGCAGGGTCTTGATTTGGCCGACCACGATGGGCGATTTGTTCAGGTGCACGCCCTTGATGGGCAGCCGCGTCGTGCCGTCGGGCAAATCGGCGGTGCTGGTGAACAGGCGCGCGCGCACCTGCTCGGGCTGGAGGTCGGCCAGTTCGCGCGGATCCTGACTCAGGTCCCAGGCCAGCAGCTCGTTCTTGTTGGTCGGGTGCATGGCCAGCGGCGCCATCACGGCGATGCAGCCTCGCGCGGCGCCGAAGCGACCGCTCACATGCAGAAACGGCCGCGCGTCACGCAAGGTGGTGGGCAGGCCCAGCTCCTGGGCCACGCGGTCCTTGCTGCGCAGGGCCAGGCAGAAGTCGAACAACCTGGGCTGGCACTGGCGCAGCAGGCGCGCCAGCGCCACGGTGGCGCGCACGTCGGACAGCGCGTCGTGCGCCGCTTCGTGCGCCAGACCGTTGGCGGCGCTCAGGCGCTCCAGCTTGAAGGTGGTCAGACCGTCCTCGCCCTGCGGCCACTCGATGCCCTCGGGTCGCAAGGCGTGGGCGCAGCGCATCACGTCCAGCAGGTCCCAGCGGCTGCAACCGTCGCGCCACTCGCGGCCATAGGGCTCGATCAGGTTGCGCCAGAGCAGAAAGCGCGTCACCTCGTCGTCGAAGCGGATCGAGTTGTAGCCCACGCCGATGGTGCCCGGCTGGGCCAGGGCGGCGTGGATGCGGCGGGCAAATTCGTGCTCGGGCAGCCCCTTGGCGGCGCACTCCTGCGGCGTGATGCCGGTGATCAGGCAGGCCTCGGGCTCGGGCAGGCGGTCGGTCGGCGGCTGGCAGTACAGCACCAGCGGCTCGCCGATCTCGTTCAGCTCGGCATCGGTGCGCACGGCGGCGAACTGGGCCGGCCAGTCGCGGCGCGGGCGGGTGCCGAAGGTTTCGTAGTCGTGCCAGAGGAAGGTGGAGGCGCTCATGGGGTGGCAAGCATAATGGCCAGCCCGGCTGCGCGCCCCCTGGCGGGTGCGAGGCCTGATGCATCTTGGAACGATGACTTTGTCCCACAGCATGCCGCCGCCACCTCCGACGGTTCATGATGGCGACATGAACACCCCCACCTTCGCCGCCGATCGCCGCGCGCACCATCTGATCGTGGGCGATGGCGTGGTCGGCCGCGCCACCGCACAGGCGCTGCACGCGCAGGGCCAGC
>JADLIA010000044.1 GCA_020848515.1 Rubrivivax sp.
GTGCGCCAGGCGGCGCCGGCGGTGGTCAGCATCAACACCTCGGCGCGCCACCCGGCCAGCAACGACCCGTGGTTCCGCTTCTTCTTCGGCGACCGCGGCGAACAGCAGCAGACCGGTCTGGGCTCGGGCGTCATCATGAGCCCGGAAGGCTACGTGCTGACCAACAACCACGTGGTCGAGGGCGCCGACGAGATCGAGGTGGTGCTGGCCGACGCCCGACGCACCAGCGCCAAGGTGATCGGCACCGACCCGGAGAGCGATCTGGCGGTGCTCAAGATCAGCCTGGACAAGCTGCCGGTGATGACGCTGGGCGATTCCGACCGGCTGCAGGTCGGCGACCAGGTGCTGGCCATCGGCAACCCGTTCGGCGTCGGCCAGACGGTGACCAGCGGCATCGTCAGCGCACTGGGGCGCAACCAGCTGGGCATCAACACCTTCGAGAACTTCATCCAGACCGACGCCGCCATCAACCCCGGCAACTCGGGTGGCGCGCTGACCGACATCGGCGGCCACCTGATGGGCATCAACACCGCCATCTATTCGCGCTCGGGCGGCAACATGGGGATCGGCTTCGCCATCCCGGTGTCGACGGCGCGCCAGGTGATGGAAAGCATCGTCCGCAACGGCCAGGTGGTGCGCGGCTGGATCGGTGTCGAGCCGGGCGAGCTGACGCCCGAGCTGGCGCAGACCTTCGGTGTCAAGGCCGAGCAGGGGGTGATCATCACCGGCGTGCTGGGCAACGGCCCGGCGGCCAGCGCCGGCATCCGGCCGGGCGATGTCATCACCCAGGTGGGCGGTCAGCCCACGCGCACCGTGGCCGAACTGCTGACGCGCATAGCCGCACTGGTGCCCGGCGAAGCGGTGCCGTTCACGCTGGAGCGCCGCGGCGAGGCGGTGCAGGCATCCGTCACCCCGGCCCAGCGCCCGCGGCCACGGCAGCCCGCGCTGCCACGCTGAATCAAAAACGATAGCTGACGGCGCTTGCCTGACAAGCGCTGGAGGCCGATTTGCCCCTTGTCCGGCTGGATCGCGCTTCAGGGCCCGGCGGCGGGTGCGGCATCTTCGGGTGCGGTGGTGTGCTTGATGAACAGGCGCGCGGCCCAGATGCCGACTTCGTACAGCAGACACATCGGAATGGCCAGCGCCAGCTGCGACACCACGTCGGGCGGCGTGACGATGGCCGCAATGATGAAGGCCAGCACGATGAAATAACCGCGAAAGCTCTTGAGCTGCTCGATGCTCACCACCCCCAGGCGGGCCAGCACCACGACGGCGATCGGCACCTCGAACGCCAGCCCGAAGGCCAGGAACATGGTCAGCACGAAGCTCAGGTAGGCCTCGATGTCCGGCGCCGCAGTGATCGACTTGGGCGCGAAGCTCTGGATGAAGGTGAACACCTTGCCGAACACCAGAAAGTAGCAGAACGCCACGCCGGCGAAGAACAGCACCGTGCTCGAGATCACCAGCGGCAGCACCATCCGCTTTTCATGCGAATACAGGCCCGGCGCCACGAAGGCCCACACCTGGTAGAGCACCACCGGCAGCGCCACCAGAAAGGCCGCCATCAGCAGGATCTTCAGCGGCACCATGAAGGGCGAGATGACCGAGGTGGCGATCATCGTCGCGCCCTGCGGCAGGTGCGCCACCAGCGGCGCCGCCAGCAGGTCGTACAGCGCGCCCGGCCCCGGATAGAGCGCCAGCGCCCCCGCCACCACAGCCACCGCCACCATCGACTTGATCAGCCGATCGCGCAGCTCCATCAGGTGGACGACGAATGGCTGTTCGGTGCCGGCCAGTTCGTCTTCGGGGTCGGGCGTGGGGTTGGACATGGTGGTAGGGGTGTCATGACGAGCGACTGCGCCGCCGGGGGCGGCTTCAACGATGCATGGCCGATGCCGGCCTGGCGTCATCGATGCCGCGCTGCGGCAGGGTCAACGGTCATGGGTCATGGACTCTTGGGGCGATAGCGCGCCACGCGCGCCGCGCCCGACTGCACCTGCCGGCGCACGCCGTGGCGCTGCTTGTACCACTGCGGCGTGGCGCCGCGCTTGAGGCGCCAGTTCTTGTCGGGGCGTCGGTATTGCGGCGGCGCCGGCTCCCAGGACGGGATCGGGGCGTCGTCGCCCGTGCCGGTACCGCCCAGTCCGGCGGTGGCCTCGTTCCAGTCCTTCTCGAACGCCGACTGGGTGGCATGGATGCTCTGCTCGACTTCGCGGCCGGCGGATTCCACCGACTCCTTCATCTTCTTGAGCTCGTCGAGGTCCATCGCACGATTGACCTCGGACTTGACGTCAGCCACGTAGCGCTGGGCCTTGCCCAGCAACGTGCCCACCGTGCGTGCCACGCGCGGCAACTTTTCGGGGCCGATGACGATCAGCGCCACGGCGCCGATCAGCGCCATCTTGGAAATACCGAGATCGAGCATCTGAAGGGTTCAGCCTCGCGGGCAGCCAGCGTCGGGCGTGTCGGCCACGCCCCGCGCGCACGCGGCGGGCCGGCTCAGCTCTTTTCCTTGGCCTGCACGTCGATGGTGTCCTTGGCCGCGGCGGCGTTGGTCACCTGACCGGCCGGCGGCGTGTCGGCCTCGGCCGCACCGTCCTTCATGCCGTCCTTGAAGCCCTTGACGGCACCGCCGAGGTCGGAGCCGATGTTCTTGAGCTTCTTGGTGCCGAAGATCATGACCACGATCAGCAGCACGATCAGCCAGTGCCAGATCGAAAAAGTACCCATGTTGCAACTCCTTGCGCCGACCGATGAACGGGCGCGAATCAGAATGATTTTAGACGTCCGGGGATGGGCCCGGTTCCAGCGCGATCATGCCCGTTGCCGGCCACGACCGGTACACCCCGGCGCGGGCTTGCGGCGCCACTCGCCGGCGGCCGCTTCACCCGCGCGCCCACGGGCGCGGCCCGCCCATCACGTGCACGTGCAGATGATGCACTTCCTGGCCACCCTGAGCCCCGGTATTGACCACGATGCGAAACCCGCCGTCAGGGTACGGCTGGCAGCCCTGTTCCAGCGCCAGCTTGGGCGCCAGCGCCATGATGCGGCCCAGCAGCGCTTCGTGCTCCGGCCCCACATGGGCCATGGAGGCGACGTGCAGCTTGGGCACCATCAGGAAGTGCACCGGCGCCCAGGGGTGGATGTCGTGAAAGGCAAACAGCTCGTCGTCCTCGTACACCTTGCGCGATGGAATCTGTCCGGCAACGATCTTGCAGAAGATGCAGTGGGGGTCGGCGTGAGCGCTCATGGAAGACATCGGTGACAGTGGGTTGGCAATGGCAGAACCCCCGGCGGTGCGACGGCGCGGGGACACGCCCTGACGGATGATGAACGGCCCGTCTGCGCCCGGATGGCCGTGCGCGCTGCGGTCGTGCCGGAGCCGGTGGCCAGGGTCATCAAGTGGTACGCCATGCGGGTTCGATGGGCGTGACACAGGCGCGCCGTTCGGGCGGCGCGCTTACGCCTCGACCGGGCGCCCGGCGTTCATGCGCACCATGCCCAGCACGATGCGGTAGAGGAACCAGATCGAGATCACCACCCAGGCGATCGCCCCCGGCAGGTAGAACAGCAGGAACAGCGGGAAGGTGACCAGGTACAGCACGCCGGCCCACAGCACGGAGCGGATGCGCCAGCTGAAGTGGCTGGCCTGCCAGGTGCCGGCGGCATCGTCCTTCTTCACCAGGTCCAGCACCAGCGCGATGATCAGCAGCGCAATGCTGACCTGCGCGCCCGGCACCACCGCCGCCACCGCCACGATCAGGTGCAGCAGGTAGCTGACCCAGCCCCAGGTCTTGAGCGAGTCGTCGCGTGCGCTGCCCACGGGTTCCACGTCAATGATGTCGTTGCGGCTCATGTTCCAGCTCCTTCGCGTGAAGCGTCATCGATGTCGCGCTGGCGCGCCTTGCGCAGCGCCTTTTCTTCCAGGCCTGAGAGTCCCTCGCGGCGCGCCAGTTCCGCCACCACGTCGGCGGCGGAAAACCCGTAGTGCGCCAGCGCCACCATGCCGTGAAACCACAGGTCGGCCATCTCGCTGACCACCTTGTGGCGCGGCCCGCCGTGGTCGGCGTCCTTGGCGGCCATCACCACCTCGGTGGCTTCTTCGCCGATCTTCTTGAGGAAGGCGTCGGGCCCCTTGGCCAGCAGGCGCGCGACGTAGCTGGTGTCGGGGTCGCCGCCGGCCGCCGGCTTGCGGCTTTCGATCACGGCGGTCAGATGGGCCAGAAGCTCGGCGTGCGACATGGGGCCTTATTTATAGATGGACTGGGGGTCTTTCAAGACCGGCTCGACGGCCTGCCAGGCGCCGTCCTTCAGCACGCTGAAGAAGCAGCTGTGGCGCCCGGTGTGGCAGGCAATGCCGGGCCTGTGGCCCTGCTGCGTCACCTTGAGCAGCACCACGTCATTGTCGCAGTCGATGCGGATTTCATGCACCTGCTGCACATGGCCGGACTCCTCGCCCTTGAACCACAACCTGCCGCGCGAACGGCTGAAATACACCGCACGGCCGAGTTCGGCCGTCCTGGCCAGTGCTTCGCGGTTCATCCAGGCGAACATCAGCACGTCGCCCGTGTCCGCTTCCTGCGCGATCGCCGGCACCAGGCCCTGCGCGTCCCAGGCGACTTGATCCAACCAGTTGCTCATGCCGCGATTGTCGGGCATTCGCCTGGTGGCCGCAGAAACTACAAAATTGATAGCTGTTGGCGCTTGATGGGCAAGCGCCAGAGGCCGATTTGCCTTGAGCCCAGGTTGAACTCCGATGGTGCCGGTGATGCCCGGCGCCGACACGATGTCCGACCTGCCCCTGATCCAGGCGCCGCGCGGTCACCCGGCATGCGTCATCGGGCACGCGGCCGGAGCCCCCGGCCTCGGGCGACGCCCCTTGAGGGCGCAGGCGCGCCGCGCCAGGAGGTGGTCAGCAGACGCCCTGCGCCAGCATGGCGTCGGCGATCTTGACGAAGCCCGCCACGTTGGCACCTTCGACGTAGTTGACGGTGCCGTCCTTGCGCTCGCCGTGGCGCACGCAGTTGCCGTGGATGTCCTTCATGATCTCGTGCAGGCGCAGATCGACCTCGCTGTGGGTCCAGGACAGGCGCATGGCGTTCTGGCTCATCTCCAGGCCCGAGGTGGCCACGCCGCCGGCGTTGCTGGCCTTGCCCGGCGCGTACAGGGTGCCGGCGGCCAGGAAATGCTCGACCGCGTCCAGCGTGCTGGGCATGTTGGCGCCTTCGGCCACGCACACCACGCCGTTGGCGATCAGGTGCTTGGCGTCGGCCGCATCGAGTTCGTTCTGGGTGGCGCAGGGCAGCGCGATGTCCACCGGCACATGCCAGGGGCGCTTGCCGGCCTCGAACTTGAGCTTGTGCTGCTTGCAGAAGTCCTTCAGGCGGCCCCGCTGCACGTTCTTGAATTCCATCAGGTCCTGCAGCATGCCGTGCGTCAGGCCGCCCTCGCACACCAGGGTGCCGTCGGAGTCGGACAGGGTGACCACCTTGGCGCCCAGTTCCATCGCCTTGTCGGCGGCGTACTGCGCCACGTTGCCGGAGCCCGAGATGCTGACGCGCCGGTCTTCGAAGCCCATCTGCTTGCGGCGCAGCATTTCCTGGGCGAAGTAGACCGTGCCATAGCCGGTGGCCTCGGGCCGCATCAGGCTGCCGCCGTAGGCGATGCCCTTGCCGGTGAACACGCTGCCGGCGTTGTTGCTGAGCTTTTTCATCATGCCGGCCATGAAGCCGACTTCGCGCGCGCCGACGCCGATGTCGCCCGCCGGCACGTCGGTGTCGGCGCCCAGGTGGCGGTACAGCTCGCTCATCAGGGCCTGGCAAAAGCGCATCACCTCGCCGTCGCTCTTGCCCTTGGGGTCGAAGTCGCTGCCGCCCTTGCCGCCGCCCATGGGCAGGGTGGTGAGGGCGTTCTTGAAGGTCTGCTCGAAGCCGAGGAACTTCAGGATCGACAGGTTGACGCTGGGGTGAAAGCGCATGCCGCCCTTGTAGGGGCCGATGGCCATGTTGTGCTGCACGCGGAAGGCCCGGTTGACCTGGGTCTGCCCCTTGTCATCGACCCAGGCGACGCGGAACTGGATCACGCGGTCGGGCTCGCACAGGCGCTCCAGCAAGCCGTGTTCGCGGTACCGGGGGTGTTTCTCCAGGAACGGCCAGAGCGACATCATGACCTCGCGCACCGCCTGCAGGAACTCTGGTTGCTGGGGGTCGCGCTGTTCGATACGGCGCAGAAAGTCGTTCAGGCTCGCGGCGGTGCTCAACATGGGCTCCTTGGATGGGATGGGTGGGTGCGTCGAACCGGCGTTCGATCGCGGCCCGCGTCCGCCTTGGGCATGCCGGGGCATGCGCGGACCGTGGGCCGTGGATCATAACGGCTGCCAGCGGCGGTTTTCTGACGCACGGCAAAGGTATTCATCGGCGGTGTTCGCAAGCGCCCGCGGGCGTCACAGGCGCACCGAAATGCCGCGCGCCGCCATGTGCTGCTTGGCCTGGGCGACGGTGAATTCGCCGTAGTGAAAGATGCTGGCCGCCAGCACGGCGTCGGCGCCGCCGAGCTGCACGCCGTCGGCCAGGTGTTCGAGGCTGCCGACGCCGCCGGAGGCGATCACCGGCACCGGCACCGCGTCGCTCACCGCGCGGGTCAGTTCCAGGTCGAAGCCGCTTCTGGTGCCGTCGCGGTCCATGCTGGTGAGCAGGATTTCGCCGGCGCCCCAGTCGGCCATCTGGCGTGCCCAGGCGATGGCGTCCAGCCCGGTGTTCCTGCGCCCGCCGTGGCTGAACACGTCCCAGCCGGGACCACGCGCGGCCAGCTCGTCGCCGCTGCGCCGGCGCGCGTCGATGGCGACCACGATGCACTGCGCGCCGTACTTGCCCGAGGCGTCGCGGATCACCTGCGGGTTGGCGATGGCGGCCGAGTTGAAGCTGACCTTGTCGGCGCCGGCGTTGAGCAGGCGGCGCACGTCGTCCACCGTGCGCACGCCGCCGCCGACGGTGAGCGGAATGAACACCTGGCTGGCCACCGCTTCGATGATCGGCAGGATCAGGTCGCGCCCGTCGCTGGTGGCGGTGATGTCGAGGAAGGTGAGCTCGTCGGCGCCCTGCTCGTTGTAGCGCGCGGCGATCTCGACCGGGTCGCCGGCATCGCGCAGTTCGACGAAATTGACGCCCTTGACGACGCGACCGCCGGTCACGTCCAGGCAGGGAATGATGCGCTTGGCCAGCATGGAATGGGGTCAGCCGTTCAGCGCGTCGGCGCGCGCCTGCGCGGCCGCGAAGTCGAGATCGCCGGAATAGATGGCACGACCGGCGATGACGCCTTCGATGCCTTCGCTCTCGACCGCGCACAGCTGCTCGATGTCGGCCATGGTGGACAGCCCGCCGGAGGCGATGACCGGGATGGTGAGCGCCTGCGCCAGCTTGACGGTGGCTTCGATGTTGATGCCGCTGAGCATGCCGTCGCGGCCGATGTCGGTGTAGATGATGCTTTCCACGCCCCAGTCCTGGAACTTGCGCGCCAGGTCGATCACTTCGTGGCCGGTGAGCTTGCTCCAGCCGTCGGTGGCGACCTTGCCGTCCTTGGCGTCCAGACCGACGATGATGTGGCCACCGAAGGCGGTGCAGGCGTCCTTCAGAAAGCCCGGGTTCTTGACCGCCGCCGTGCCGATGATGACGTAGCGGATGCCGGCGTCGATGTAGCGCTCGATGGTGTCGAGGTCGCGGATGCCCCCGCCCAGCTGCACCGGGATTTCGTCATCGACCTGCCGCAGGATCGCCTTGATGGCCGCCAGGTTCTGCGGCTTGCCGGCAAAGGCGCCGTTCAGGTCCACCAGATGCAGGCGGCGCGCGCCCTGGCCCAGCCAGTGCGCCGCCATCTCGGCCGGGGCCTCGCTGAAAACCGTGGCCTGGTCCATGTCGCCCTGCTTCAGGCGCACGCAATGGCCGTCCTTGAGATCGATGGCGGGGATCAGCAACATGTTCGGGACAGATGGAACGAATGAACGATGAAGAAGTCGATCGGCCGGGCTGGGCGGTGCGTGCAGAACGCGTCGCGCACAACGCCGCGCCAGGTTCAGGGCCGCCAGTTCAGGAAGTTGCGGTACAGGGTAAGGCCCTGGTCGGCACTCTTTTCCGGGTGGAACTGGGTAGCAAAAATATTATCGCGCGCCACGGCGCTGGCAAAACGTGCGCCGTACTCGGTTTCGCCCACGGCATGGGTCGGCGTGTGCGGGCGGGCAAAGTAGCTGTGCACGAAATAGAACCAGGCGCCGTCGGCCACGCCCTGCCACAGCGGGTGCGGGCGGCTCTGGAACACCCGGTTCCAGCCCATGTGCGGCACCTTGTAGCGGCTGCCGTCGGGCGCCTGGCGACCGGCCAGATCGAAGCGCAGCACCTCGCCCGGGATCAGGCCCAGACCGGGTGTGCCGGCGGCGGTGTGGCCCTCGGCGCTGTGCGTCAGCAGCATCTGCATGCCGATGCAGACGCCGAACAGCGGCTTGCCGTCGGCGGCCTCCAGCACCGATTCGAGCAGGCCGCAGGCATGCAGCTGGTGCATGCAGTCGCCCATCGCGCCCTGCCCCGGCAGCACCACGCGGTGCGCCGCGCGCACGCGCGCCGGATCGTCGGTGACCACCACCTCCACGCGCGTGTCCTGCGCGGCGTGCATCACCGCCTGCGCCACCGAGCGCAGGTTGCCCATGCCGTAGTCGACCACGGCGACCGTTTGATTTGCTATCGATAACATAGCTGTTGGCGCTTATCTGTCAAGCGCTGGAGGCCGATTTTACTTAGAGCGTGCCCTTGGTCGAGGGCACCTGACCGGCGGCGCGCGCATCCGGCGTGAGCGCCATGCGCAGCGCACGGCCAAAGGCCTTGAAGATGGTTTCGACCTGGTGGTGCGCGTTCACGCCCTTCAGGTTGTCGATGTGCAGCGTGACCTGGGCGTGGTTGACGAAGCCCTGAAAGAATTCATGCACCAGTTGGGTGTCGAAGCCGCCGATCATGGCGCTGGCAAAGCGCGCGTCCAGCACCAGGCCGGGGCGACCCGAAAAATCGATCACCACGCGCGACAGCGCTTCGTCCAGCGGGACGTAGCTGTGGCCGTAGCGGGTGATGCCGCGCTTGTCGCCCACCGCCTGGCGCACCGCCTGGCCGATGGCGATGCCCACGTCCTCCACCGTGTGGTGGCCGTCGATGTGCAGATCGCCCTGGCACTGCACGTCCAGATCGATCAGGCCGTGGCGCGCGATCTGGTCGAGCATGTGGTCGAAAAAACCGATGCCGGTGGCCAGCGTGGCCTGGCCGCTGCCGTCCAGGTTCAGGCGCACACGGATGCGGGTTTCGGCGGTGTCGCGCGCGACGTCGGCGCTGCGTGCAGTGGTGGTCATAGCGAGGCTTGCAGGGCCGCCAGCATCTGCGCGTTCTCGTCGGCGGTACCGACCGTCAGGCGCACGCAGTTCGCCAGCAGCGCGTGCATTGTAGAAACGTTCTTGATCAGCACACCGCGCGCGCGCATGCCGGCAAACACGCGCGCCGCATCGGGCACGCGCGCCAGCACCATGTTGGCCTGGCTGGGAAACGGCGTGACACCCGGCAGCGCCGCCAGCGCCTGCAGCAGCTGCGCGCGCTGCGCGCGGATGTCGGCCGCCTGCGCGGCAAACACGTCGGCGTGTTCGAGCGCGAACAGCGCGCACTCGGCGTTGAGCACGCTGACGTTGTAGGGCGGGCGCACCTTGTCGATTTCGGCCAGCAGCGTCGCCTCGCCCATCAGGTAGCCGATGCGCACGCCGGCCAGCCCGAACTTGGACAGCGTGCGCATGATCAGCACGTGGCGGTGCGGCTCGGGGGCGGCGCGCACCACCTCGATCCAGCTGTGCGCGGCAAAGGGCTGGTAGGCCTCGTCCATCACCACCAACCCGCCCTGGCGGCCCTGGGCGGCAATCAGACGGGCGATGCTGCCGGCGTCCCACAAGGTGCCGGTGGGGTTGTTGGGGTAGGCCAGGTACAGGATGGCCGGGCGGTGGCGCTCGATGGCGGCCAGCATGGCGGCCTCGTCGAGCGCGAAGTCGGGCGTCAGCGGCACACCGTGAAACGCCAGGCCCTGCAGGCGCGCACTCATGGCATACATCACGAAGCCGGGCAGCGGCGCCAGGATAGACGCTCCCGGCACGTCGCAGGCCATGGCCAGCAGGCTGATCAGCTCGTCCGAGCCGTTGCCCAGCATCAGCGACCAACCCGCCGGCGGCGCAGCGTGGGCGTGCAGCGCGGCGCCCAGCTCGGCCACGCGGGCGCCGGGATAGCGGTTGATGGCCACCCGGCCCAGGCGGCGACCCAGCTCGGCCTGCAGGGCGTCAGGCAGGCGATGGGGGTTTTCCATCGCGTCCAGTTTCAGCAGGCCGGCCGAGTCCTGCACCGCGTAGGCGTGCATGGACTGCACGTCCTGGCGGATACGGGCCAGCGGGCTGGGGGTCGAGGTGTCAGTGCTCATCGGCAAGGGGCAGTTCGTCGGGACGGACCCGGAAGGGGTTGATCACCTGCACGCTCTCGAAGCGCTGCTGATGCGGCAGGTCCTCGCACAGCAGGTACTGACAGCCTTGCTGTTGGGCCGAGGCGACGATCAGCGCATCCCAGTAGCCCAGCGCATGGCGATCCTGCAGCGCCCAGGCGCCGTCGATGGTGAAGGTATCCAGGTGCGGCGGCTGCCACTGACGCAGGTTGCGCACCTGCGCGCGCGCCTGCTGCACCGGCATGCGGGCGCGAAAGCGCGTGATGGCGTTGTGGTAGAGCTCGTTGAGCACCTGGGTGCTGATGCGGCCGCTGCGCTGGCTCCAGCACCAGCGCACCCATTCGCGCGCCAGCGCCTGCTTGCGCCCATCGCGCTCGTCGGCTGCGTACAGGAACACCGGCGTGTCGACGAACACCAGGGGCGGCATCATTCGACCTCGCTCAGCCGCAGGTACGGCCCGTCGCTGGCGCCCCAGGACTCGAAGCGCAGCGCGCTGCGCATGGCCTGGGCGTAGGCGTCTTCCTGACGCATCTTCTCGGCCAGCATCTCACCCACCATGCGCGAAACGCTGGAGCCGCGCCGCGCCGCCTCCACCCGCGCCCATTCGAGCACGGCTTCGTCGACGGTGATGGTGACGTTCTTCATGTCGGGCAGTGTACACGAATTTCGTGCAACACGAACTTCGTGTCATCCGCACCGGTGCCGCCGCACGCCCGCCGCAGCCGCGCGCCTGCTATGCTGCCGCGCTGACCATGAGAGCCAGAACCCTTGCCCTGCTCGGGGTCGGCGCCTATGCGCTGTACCGCCTGAGCCAGCAGACCGGTCTGCCGCCCGGCGTGCACCCGGTGACGCCGTTCAGGCTGGAACGCTGGCTCGGCCGCTGGTACGAAATCGCGCGCATCGACCCGCCGCAGGACCGTGGGCTGACCGACGGTGTGGTGCACCACAGCCTGCTGCCCGATGGCACGCTGCAGATCGCCCGGCGCGGCTTCGACACGCGCCTGGGGCGCTGGCGCACCACCACGGCACGCGCGCGCCCGGCGCACCCGTCGCGCGAGGCGCACCTGCACCTCAGCCTGGTCTGGCCGGTGCGCACCAGCCGCGCCGTGTTCGACATCGACGACGCCGACCAGCACGCCCTGGTCTGCGGCCCCACGCACGACCAGCTGTGGCTGCTGGCGCGCAGCCCGACGATGCGTGCCGCCACGCGGGCCCGCCTGCTCGATCGCGCGCGTGCCGCCGGCTTCGACGTCGGGCGCCTGACCTGGGTCGATCACCGCCGCAGCGTGGCCGTGGTCGGCCGTGGCTCGTCCAGCACCCATTGAAGCCAGCAAGGGGGCGCCTTGCATGGCGTGAACCGGCCCTAACGCAGAAACGGCAACTGCGTGAAGATTTGCAGCACCGTGGCGTTCACCAGGTCGACGAAGAAGGCCCCCACCAGCGGCACCACCAGATAGGCCTTGTACGACGGGCCAAAGCGATCGGTGATGGCCTGCATGTTGGCGATCGCCGTCGGCGTGGCGCCCAGGCCGAAGCCGCAGTGGCCGGCCGCCACCACTGCGGCGTCGTAGTCGGCCCCCATGAAGCGGTAGGTCACGAACGACGCCCAGGCCATCATCACCAGCACCTGCACCGCCAGGATGATGGCCACCGGACCGGCCAGATCGGCCAGCTCCCACAGGCGCAGGCTGAGCAAGGCCATGGCCAGAAACAGCGACAGCGAGGCGTTGCCGAACACGTCGATGGCGCGGTCGAACATCTCGAAGCGGAA
>JADLIA010000045.1 GCA_020848515.1 Rubrivivax sp.
CCTTCGATCTGCACCTGCCACCCTGGCAGGCCGGCGTGGACCGCATGCTGGCCGAAATCCTTGGACCTTCCCACGCATGAACGCACGCAAGGGCATCATCCTGGCCGGCGGCTCCGGCACCCGCCTGCACCCGGCCACCCTGGCCATGAGCAAGCAGCTGCTGCCGGTGTACGACAAGCCGATGATCTACTACCCGCTGTCCACGCTGATGCTGGCCGGCATGCGCGACATCCTGGTCATCAGCACACCGCAGGACACGCCACGCTTTGCGCAACTGCTGGGCGATGGCAGCCAGTGGGGCATCACTATCCAGTACGCCGTGCAGCCCAGCCCCGACGGGCTGGCCCAGGCCTTTCTGATCGGTGAATCCTTCATCGGCGGCGCCCCCAGCGCCCTGGTGCTGGGCGACAACCTGTTCTACGGCCACGACTTCGAGCTGCTGCTCTCCAACGCCCATGCGCGCAGCGAAGGCGCCACCGTGTTCGCCTACCACGTGCACGACCCCGAGCGCTACGGCGTGGTCGCCTTCGACGCCGCCGGCCGCGCCACCAGCATCGAAGAAAAACCCGCGCAGCCCAAAAGCCACTACGCCGTCACCGGTCTGTACTTCTACGACGCGCAGGTGGTCGACATCGCCAAGACCATCCGACCCAGCGCGCGCGGCGAGCTGGAAATCACCACCGTCAACGAAACCTACCTCAAGCAGGGCCAGCTCAGCGTGCAGATCATGCAGCGCGGCTACGCCTGGCTGGACACCGGCACGCACGACAGCCTGCTCGATGCCGGCCAGTTCATCGCCACCCTGGAGCGGCGCCAGGGCCTGAAGATCGCCTGCCCGGAAGAAGTCGCCTGGCGCAAGCGCTTCATCGACGACGCCCAGCTCGAACGCCTGGCGGCGCCGCTGGCCAAGAGCGGCTACGGCCAGTACCTGCGGCGCTTGCTGCAGGAGCCGGCCCAGCCGGCGGAGCGGCGCTGACATGGCCAGCGCGCCGCAGGTGGCGTTCTTCTCCCCGTTCGGGGCCGCCTTCGGCGTCGATCTGGGCGCCTGTCTGCAGCGCGTGGTCGACAGCGGCTGGTACGTGCTGGGGCCGCAGGTGCGCGAATTCGAGACGGCGTTTGCCCGGTATGTCGGCGTGCGGCACGCGGTGGGCGTGGCCAACGGCACCGACGCCCTGACGCTGGCCCTGCGCGCCCTGGGCATACAACCCGGCCAGCGCGTGCTCACCGTGGCCAACGCAGGGTGTTACAGCAGCACCGCCATGGCCCAGGTGGGGGCCGATCCCGGCTGGGTCGATGTCGATCCCGCGCGCCTGACGATGGCGCCGGAGGCGCTGGCCGCTGCGCTGGCGGAGGGCCGCGTGGCGGCTGTCATCGTCACCCACCTGTACGGCCAGATGGCCGACATGCCGCGCCTGACGGCGCTGTGCCAGGCTGCCGGCGTGCCGCTGATCGAAGACTGCGCGCAGGCGCATGGCGCCGCGCTGCACGGGCGCTGCGCCGGCGCCTGGGGCACGCTGGCCTGTTTCAGCTTCTACCCCACCAAGAACCTGGGCGCCCTGGGCGACGGCGGCGCCGTGTTGACCGACGACGCCGCGCTGGCCGAACGCCTGCGCGCCCTGCGCCAGTACGGCTGGACACGCAAGTACGAAGTCGGTCTGCCCGGTGGTGGCAACAGCCGTCTGGACGAGCTGCAGGCCGCGGTGCTGCTGGCCAAGCTGCCCCACCTGGAGGCCGCCAATGCCGAGCGCCGCGCCATCGCCGCCGGCTACAGCGCGGCCTTCGCCGGCTTGCCGCTGGACTGCCCGCCGCCGCCTGGGCCGGACCACGCGATGCACCTGTACGTCGTGCGCACCCCGCACCGCGCCGCCCTGCAGGCTCATCTGGCGGCGCACGGCGTGGCCAGCGACATTCACTACCCGCTGGCCGACCACCGTCAGCCGGTGCGTGCCGCCCAGCCGCTGCCGCACCTGCCGGTCACCGAGGCGGCCTGTGCCGAGGTGCTGTCGCTGCCCTGCTACCCTGGACTGACGGCGCCGCAGGGCGCGCGTGTCATCGAGGTCGTGCGCCAATTCTTCGCGGCTGCCTGACCATGCTCAGCCTGATCATCCCGGTCTACCGCAACGAGGCTTCGATTCCGGAGCTGCTGACCGAGCTGCAGGGGTTGCACCAGGCGCTGACCGGCGCGCTGGAGGTGGTGTTCGTGGTCGACGGCAGTCCCGACCGCTGCCACGCGCTGCTGCGCCAGCAGCTGCCCGCCAGCGGCCTGAACGCCACCCTGGTGCTGCTCACGCGCAATTTCGGCGCCTTTGCCGCCGTGCGCATGGGCCTGGAGCAGGCGCGCGGCGACACCTTTGCCGTGATGGCCGCCGACCTGCAGGAGCCGCCCGAGCTGGTGTTGCAGATGCAGGCCGAGCTGGCGCGCGGCCAGGCCGACGTGGTGGTGGCCGAGCGCACCCTGCGCCACGACCCGCTGCTGCAGCGCTGGCAGGCCCAGCTGTTCTGGGCCGCCTACCGGCGTTGGGTGGTGCCCGAGATGCCGCCCGGCGGCGTCGACATCTTTGCCTGCAACCGCGCCTTTCGCGACGCCCTGCTCGGCTTGGGTGAAAGTCGCAGCTCGCTGATCGCGCAGATCTTCTGGCTGGGCTTTCGGCGCGCCAGCGTGCCTTACGAGCGCCAGCCGCGCCGTCACGGCCAGTCGGCCTGGACCTGGCGCAAGAAGCTGGCCTACCTGGCCGACAGCGTGTTCGCCTTCACCGACCTGCCGGTGCGCCTGCTCACGCGCGTGGGGGCGCTGGGCCTGCTGGTGGCCGGCGTGCTGGGTGCGGTGGTGCTGTTCGGCAAGCTTTCCGGGCTGATCGGTGTGCCTGGCTACGCCATGACGCTGATCGCCATCCTGTTCTTCGGTGCGCTCAACCTGTTCAGCCTGGGCATCGTCGGCACCTACGCCTGGCGCGCCTACGAAAATACCAAGCAGCGCCCGCAGGCCGTCGCCTTGCGGGTCGATCGCTTCCAGTCCCACTAGCCGCACGTCATGCCAGCGTCATCCGTCCCCAGCGCGCCGCGCGTCATCGACAGCCGCGTCACGGGGGTGCGCCTGCACGAACTGCGCGAGGTGAAGGACGCACGCGGCGACCTGTGCGTCGCCGAGGTCGGCGCCGATCTGCCGTTTGCCGTGCGTCGCAGTTTCCTCGTCTACAGGGTACCCAGCGCCGAACTGCGCGGCGCCCACGCGCACCGCCGGTGCGGCCAGTTCCTGCAGGCCGTCGCCGGTTCGGTCCACGTCATCGCCGACGATGGCCGGCAGCGTGAAGAGTTCTGCCTCGACCGGCCCAGCCTGGGCCTGTACCTGCCGCCCATGACCTGGGGCATTCAGCACAGGTACACGCAGGGCGCCGTGCTGCTGGTGCTGGCGTCGGACCCGTACGATCCGGCCGACTACATCCGCGACTACGACGAATTCCTGGCATTGCGACGCGCGGGAGGCGCTGCGTGATGGCGCGCGAAGCCCTGCGCTACCTGCTGGCGGGTGGGGCCAACACCGCGCTGACCTACCTGCTGTACCTGGCGCTGCTGCGATTGCTGGACTACCGCTGGGCCTATGTGCTGGCGTTCCTGGCCGGTGTTGCGCTGTCCTTCGTGCTGTTGCGGCATGTCGTGTTCGCGCGCCCGGGCAAGCGCTTTTCGTGGGTCTATGTCACCGCCAGCCACGGCGTGCAACTGGGCCTGGGCCTGGTGGTGGTCGAGGCCTGGGTGGCCTGGCTGCGCGGTCCGGCCTGGCTGGCGCCGCTGGCGGCGGCGCTGGTGTGTGTGCCGGTCATCTTTGTTCTGCAGCGCTGGATCTTCACCCCGCATGCCGCGCCCTGAACCCCTGTCCCCGGCGCTGTCGAAGTGGTGGCTGCGCGCCGGCATGGCGCTGCCGCTGCTGATGTTGGGCGCCAACCTGCTGGCCTGGCTGCGCTGGGGCACCGACCTGCCGTACCTGGACGACTGGCGCGTCTACGACGACGGCAGCGCCCTGTCGCTCGATCCGCGGCATCTGTTTCGCGCCGTCAACAACACCATCTCGCCGGTCGGCCTGACCCTGGACGTGCTGGCGCAGCGCTGGCTGGGTGGCAACCCCTTGCCCTACCAGGCGCTGTCCATGCTGGCGGTGCTGGGTGGGTTGCTGTGGCTGCAGTGGCGGCTGTTGGGCTGGGCGGTCCGGGACCGACGCCAGCAGGCATTGCTGTTCGCCTTCTGTGTTCCCATGCTGCAATCGGGCAGCTACTGGGGCGAACAGAGCCTGGCCTATCACCAGGCCTTGCCCTTGCTGGCGCTGCTGGGTGCCATGGCGTGGGCGTTGCCACGGCCGCGGCGCCGTGCCGCCCTGGGGGTGTTCGTCCTGGGTGCGGTGGCCGGCCTGTCCTACATTTCCGGCGCCATCGCGGCCCTGGTGCTGGGCGCGTGCTGGCTGGTGCTGGCGCGGGTGTTGCGCACGCACCCGACGCCGGCGCTGGCCACCCGCATCGCCGGCCCCGGTGGCGCGCTGCTGCTGGCGGGCGGGTTGACCAGCGCCTTGCAGTTCCATCTGACGCGTGGCGATGCGCAGGCCAGGGATCGGCAGTACATGGGCCTGACTTACCCCGATTCGCCCGACTTCTGGGCATTCCTGGCGGGCAAGATCGGGCGGGCCACCGGGCATGGTTTCGCGTCGCTCCCGCTGGAGCTGATCTGGGTCGCGCTGGTGCTGCTGGCCCTGCTGGCGGCGCTGGGCCTGACAGGGCGCGCAGCGCTGGCGCCCGACCGCGTGCCGAGCGTTCGGCGGCGTCGCGTCGCCGTGGTGTTCCTGCCCTTGTGCGCAATCGTGCTGACCTATCTGGTGCTGGTCAGCCTGGGCCGGGCCGGGTTTCGCGACCCAGGCATCCAGGGCGCAGGCGGGGTGTTCCGGTTCGGCTACGAGCGCTTTCACTTCTTCTGGGTCACGCTGCTGTTTCCGTGGGTCGCCGCGGCCCTGGTTCCCCGGCGGCGGACAAGGGCGGTGCCGGTGCTGGTCGGGACATTGCTGACGGCGCTGGCGCTGGCCGCAGTGCGCGGTGTGTTCGACGTGCCATCGTTCTACCGATCGGCCTCGGCGTACCGCGCCAGTGAGCTTCGCTGTCTGGGGCGTCAGCTCGGCAGCGGGCAGCCCATTCGCTGCCCCGGCTACGACATGATGGGCATGACCGACCTGACCCGCGCCTACATCCACGCGCGCGACATCCAGGCCTCTTTCGTGCGTTACCTGCCGGTGCAGACGCGCGACGGTTTTGGCCGTGAGTTGCTGGACTGGCACGCGGCGGCGGGGACGGAGCCCGGGCCATGGGCCCATGTCCGGCGACGGGCCGATGGCGGGCTGCAGAGCGAGGGCGACGCCCAGCTCACGGTCGCATGGCCCGACGCTGCTTTGTCGCGGCGCTGCCGCACGCTGGGTGTGCAACTGGACATCGTCACCGCGCACGCCGAAACCGCACAGCTGTACTACCGATGGTCGGGCCAGCAGAGCGACAGCGAGGCGCGCTCCGTGCGCCAGGCCTACCAGCCGGGCGTGGATGGGCATGCGCGGCTGGAACTTTCCATCGACAGCCCGGTGGGGTTCGAACCCCGTCTGCGCCTGGATCCGGTGGATGGCCAGGGCAGCTTCCGGCTGCGCGAGCTGCGCGTCACCTGTCGTCTGGCGAGCCAGCCGTGATGCACCCACCAGCCCCCATGCCGCCGTCGATCCGCAAGGCCCGGCGCATCGACGGACGCACGCTGGCCTTGCGCGACGCGGGCGAGTCCGACGCCGCCTTCATCCATGCCCTGCGCACCGACCCCGTGCGCGCGCGCTTTCTGTCGGCCGTGCCGCCCGATCCGTCGGCGCAAACCGAGTGGCTGCGCCGCTATGCCGCCGATTCGAGTCAGGCGTATTTCGTCATCGCCGATGGCGCGGCGGGCGAGCCCCTGGGCACGGTGCGCCTGTACGGCGCGCGGGGCGACGCCTTCAGCTGGGGCTCCTGGCTGCTCAAGGCCGGGCTGCCGTCTCACTGCGCCATCGAGTCGGCGCTCATGACGTACCACTATGGCCTGTGGCTGGGATTTCGCTCGGCCTATTTCGAAGTCAGGCAGGACAATCTCAGCGTCTGGCGGTTTCACGAACATTTCGGCGCGACCCGTATCGGCGCCGACGATCGGCACTTTCATTACGAACTGGCCGCCGACGCACTGACGCAGGCCCTGCAGCGCTACCGGCGCTACCTGCCGCACGGCATACGCGTCAGCCGCGACTGAACCGACTGCGCTGCCGTCCTGGAGAACCCCTATGCACGTCATCCCCACCGCACTGGCCGGCGTCCTGGTGCTCGAACCCCGAGTGTTCGGCGACGACCGTGGTTTTTTCATGGAGAGCTACAACCGCCGCAGCTTCGCCCAGGCGACCGGCCTGGACATCGACTTCGTGCAGGACAACCACAGCCGCAGCCGCAAGGGCGTGCTGCGTGGCCTGCACTACCAGCTGCGCCAGCCGCAGGGCAAGCTGGTGCGGGTGACCCACGGTGCCGTGTTCGACGTCGCGGTGGACATCCGCCGCGGCTCACCCACGTTCGGCCGCTGGGTCGGCGTCGAGCTCAGTGCCGACAACCACCGCCAGCTTTGGGTGCCGCCCGGCCTGGCGCACGGCTTCGTGGTGCTGAGCGACAGCGCCGACTTCCTGTACAAGACCACCGACTACTACGCCCCCGAGCACGAGCGCAGCATCGCCTGGGACGACCCCGCCATCGGCATCGACTGGCCGCTGGCCGCGCA
>JADLIA010000046.1 GCA_020848515.1 Rubrivivax sp.
CACAGCGGACCCCGGTCCTCCGGCGCCGTCAACCCGAGCGCCAGGATGGCGCTGGTGAGCTCGCGCTGCGTCTGGCTGCGCCGCAGAATGCCGCGCCCCCAGATGCGCCGCGTCAGCAGCACATAGACCAGGCCCAGGCCCAGCACCGACACCAGCATGGCCAGCTCGTCGCTGAGCCAGCGGTTCGCCTGCAGCAGCCGGTAGCACAGCAAGATGGTGACGCCCGCGCCCCAGGTCAGCAGCACCTGGCGCGTCCAGTCGTCCAGCTCGAACACCCGAACCTCACGGTGCGTGACCGCGCGCCCGGCCACCGCCACCACCACCAGCCCGTACAGCCAGGCCTGCGACAGCGGCGGCGCCCACCCCAGCAGCAAAGCCCCCTCGCGCAGGCCGAACAGGCAGAACGCAGCCGGGATCCAGATCAGCGCCTGCGTGCGCGCCTCGTCGCGCGCCACCGAATCGCCCCCCGAATGGAGCTGCCACTGGCGCACCGCCTGTACCGTAACCACCACCACCGCCGCCAGCAGCATGGCGCGGCTGGCCCAGTTGGGCGACGGCAACCACCAGCCGGCATCGGCCAGCGCCCACAGCAGGAACAGGCCGGCCACCACCCAGACGCGCCAGCCGCCCATTTCGGGCAAGCGACTCGGGTAGTGCGACAGAATGCTCGCCACGGCGAGTGCGGCGACCAGGCTGCCGGCATGCTGCAGCACCACCAGGGCATGGAACAGGGTCGAGGGCAGCGCCAGCTCCCGCGTACCGAACACCGCCACGCCGGCCAGCACCAGCGAGATCGCCATCGCCCCCACGGCGCTGCGCGGGGCGGCCGGCTGGGGTGGGTACACGGTGATCACCCAGCCGGCCATCAGCATGATGGCCGCCTGCAGCACCATCAGGGTCCAGAACAGCGGGGGCAGGCTGCCCGGCGGCCGCGTCGGCGCCGGGCGCAGCAACAAGGCCTCTTCCTGCGCGCCATGCGCCACCATCGTCAGCCGCAACGACGCGTCGCCGAGCAGGCGCGCCAGCCGGTCCTGCCGCTCATAAAACCGGCCCCAGTCGGCATAACTGGCCAGCTCGTCCGGGTTGGCCCGCAAGTCATCGAGCTGCAGCGTCATGGCTTGCGTTCCATCGGCGGTCGCGAGTGCCTGCAGCTGCGCCCCGACGTGCACGCCGGCCACCGCCGCCGGGCTGCCCGGCACCACGTCCACGACCTGAACCTGCCCGTCCTGCGCCGCCAGCCGCAGGCCCAGCCACGGCTGGCGGGTGGCCAGCGCCAGCGCCAGTGTGGTCAGCAGCACTGCCCACAGGCCGGCCAGCAGGATGGCGTGGCGGTACAGCCAGGGCGTCGCCTGGGCCGGCCGTTCGCGCTCGAGCAGGTCCAGTTGATCCAGCGGCGTGCGCCAGCTGCCGGACAGCCCGGACTCGGCGTCCAGCAGCCCCGGCAGCGTGGGCGGCAGGTCCGATTCGGTGTAGAGCGCGCTGGGCAGGGTGGGTGAAGGATCGGACGGGTTCACGGTCAGGATGGGGGACAATCCAAGCGTGATTCTGCGGCATACCTTCACCCCATCCAACAACACCCGGCTGGCCCACCTGTGCGGCCCGACGGACGAGCACCTGCGCACCATCGAAGCCGGCCTGCAGGTGAGCATCGCGCACCGGCACGAGCAGTTCAGGATCGATGGCGCCCGCAAGTCGGCCGAGCGCGCCCTGACCGTGCTGCAGGCGCTGTACGAACTGGCCGACCGCCCGATCCGCACCGAGACGGTGCAGCTGATGCTGGCCGGCGACGGCGAGCCGCTGGCCGAGGACGCAGGCGGCGCCCATCGCCTGGTCACGCGCCGCGGCGACCTGAAGGCGCGCACGCCCAACCAGAGCGTGTACCTGGAGCACATCGCCCAGCACGACATCACCTTCGGCATCGGCCCGGCCGGCACCGGCAAGACCTATCTGGCGGTGGCCTGTGCGGTCGACGCGCTGGAGCGCCAGTCGGTGCAGCGCATCGTGCTGACGCGCCCGGCGGTCGAGGCCGGCGAGCGCCTGGGCTTTCTGCCGGGCGATCTGACGCAGAAGGTCGACCCCTACCTGCGCCCGCTGTACGACGCGCTGTACGACCTGATGGGCTTCGACCGCGTGGCCAAGGCCTTCGAGCGCGCGCAACTGGAAATCGCGCCGCTGGCTTTCATGCGTGGGCGCACGCTGAACCACGCCTTCGTCATCCTGGACGAGGCGCAAAACACCACGCCCGAGCAGATGAAGATGTTCCTGACCCGCATCGGCTTCGGCAGCAAATGCGTGGTGACCGGCGACGTCAGCCAGATCGACCTGCCCAAGGGCGCCACCAGCGGCCTGATCGACGCCGAACGGGTGCTGCGGCGCGTCAAGGGCCTGGCCTTCACCCGCTTCACCAGCGCCGACGTGGTGCGCCACCCGCTGGTGGCGCGCATCGTGGACGCCTACGACGCCGCCGGGCGGCCTGCCCGCACCCCGAAAAACTCCTGATTTGATAGCTGCTGGCGCACGTCCAATAAGCGCCAGAGGCCGATTTGACCCGCATACCATGGCCACGCCCTCGCTTCGCCTGTCGCTGCAGTTCGCCCGCTCGCCCGAGATGGCGCCGCACCGGGCCGCGCTGCCGCGCGCGCAGGTCCTGCGCTGGCTGCGCGCGGCGCTGGGGGCGGACGTGCGGCTGGCCGAAATCGCGGTGCGGGTGGTCGGCGCCGACGAAGGCCGCCAGCTCAACCGCGACTACCGCGGCAAGGACTACGCCACCAACGTGCTGACCTTCGACTACAGCGGCGCGCCGCAGCTGGCGGCCGACCTGGTGCTGTGCGCCCCGGTGGTGGCGCGCGAGGCGGCCGAACTGGCCAAGCCGCTGGCCCAGCACTACGCCCACCTGCTGGTGCACGGCGCCCTGCACGCCCAGGGCTGGGACCACGAAACCGGCGAACAGGAGGCCGAAGCCATGGAAGCGCGCGAAACCGCCATCCTGGCGGCGCTGGGCATGCCCGACCCCTACGCGCGCTGACGCCGGTGGCCGCGGGCGAAACCTTGTCCATCGCCGCCGTCGTGGCGCAAAAAAAGGACTGACGCCAGCAAGGCGTCAGTCCCGCGCTATGGCCCAGGGGTGCCGCCAGGCACCCCGGTCTGCGCCCTGGTGGAGCGAAATCAACCCATGCGGCGACGCATCATGACCCAGCCGAAGGCCGCCATCAGGCTGGCCAGCAGCATCATGGCCCACTCACCCAGCGTGGGAACCGGGGCCACGTTGACCGCGCAGTTTTCGCTCATGGCGGTGCGCACCAGCGGCCCCAGTTGGGTCACCACGGTGCCGCCCTGGGCACTGGTCGCGCCACTGAGGCTGTAGGTACCGTTGTTGAGCGTGGGGCCGATGGCCCCTGCCGGGATCTGCACCGTCATCTGGAACGTGCCCTGCTGGCCGGGCTGCAGCGTACCGATACTGCAGGTCGCCGGGTTGCCCGGGCTTGCGGGCGCCGTACAGGTGCCGCCACCGAACGTGGGGTTGGTGATGCTGACGAACGTGGTGGTCACCGGCGTGCTGTCGGACGTGACGGGCATGGACACCGAGGCCGTCACACCGTACATCGGGTCCGTCCCGTTGTTGCGGTAGGTGTAGGTGTAGGTGACGTTGGTGGTGCCGCCCCGGTTCAGACAGATCGTGGCCGGCCCGGCCGCGGACACCCACAGGCTGGGGCCTTGGACGGCCGCCTGGGTGCGGACATCGTTCACGTACAGCGCGCCGGCATGCCCGCCCTGGCCGCAGCCGGCGGCCAGCAAGCGCAGCGTCAGTTGGTCGCCCACCGCCGCCGTCACCGGAATGTCGAACGCCTGCCAGTTGGTGTAGCGGTGAGAGCCGGCCGAATTCAGCACCCAGGGGACACCCGGTTCATTGGAGTAGTTGAACGTGTGGTAAAGGCTGGTGCCGTGCTGGTTGGTGACCTCGATGAAGAAATACGGCTGTTCATCAGGTGCGTGTCCCGGGTCCTCCAGCACCGGCGCCGCATTGAAGCGGATATGCACCTTGCCATCCGCCTCGATGTCGCCCGCCGCCACCGTCAGCACCTGTTCGATCGCGCTGGCCGTGTTGCCGTCACCGTTGCTGAACTCTTCGTGCACACGGGCCACGCGGTTGGTCCAGGTCAGGTTGCCGTCGGTGGCAGCCGCATTGCCCGGGCCGTTCAGCACCGCCGACTGGCTGGTGCCGGTGGTCAGGCCCAGGTGGCTCCACTGGGTCGGGGGAAACGTGGGAATGGCACCAGGAATGGCAAACCCAGGTGTCGTCCAGCCGGTGAAATCGGGAGACTGCTCAAAACCGCCGTTGACGAAGTCGGCGTGGGCCGACGTGGTCAGCAGCAGCAGGGCGGCGCCGACGGCGGCCGCAGCACCCCTGGCGCGCTGAATGGAACGAAAAAGCTTCACAGTGGTTTCCTCCGGTAGATGGGTACTTCTGAATAAACGAATCACACGAGCCTCGCCAGTTTATGCCGTCACCCGCGAGCATGTCGAGCACCGTGCCACCGAAAACGTCGGTACACGCAGCGCCAACGCGGTCATTATCACACAGCGTTACAGACGTTCGGTTTGGCCCTGTATGCGCCCCCTGATGCCGAACGGCACGACGGGCAGGCCATGCCCTCGGCCCTCATCCATGACCGACGGCCGGACGCGCCGGCGCCACGCGCAGCGGGATCGTCACCGGCCCGTCGTTCACCAGCGCCACCTGCATGTCGGCGGCAAATTCGCCCGTGGCCACCTGTGGGTGTGCGGCGCGCACCTGCCGCACGAAGTGTTCGTACAGCCGGCGCCCATCCTCGGGCGCGGCGGCGCCGGTGAAGCTGGGCCGGTTGCCGCCCGCGGTGTCGGCCGCCAGCGTGAACTGGCTGACCACCAGCAGGCCGCCGGCCACGTCCTGCACGCTCAGGTTCATCTTGCCGGCGG
>JADLIA010000047.1 GCA_020848515.1 Rubrivivax sp.
AAGGGCCATATCGTCGCCTACGTGGGTGACGTGGTGGGTACGGGCTCGAGCCGCAAGTCGGCCACCAACAGCGTGATCTGGGCCACGGGCGAGGACATCCCCTTCGTGCCCAACAAGCGCTTCGGCGGCGTGACGCTGGGCGGCAAGATCGCTCCTATCTTCTTCAACACGCAAGAGGATTCTGGCTCGCTGCCCATCGAGGTCGACGTCTCCAAGATGGAAATGGGCGACGTGCTCGACATCTTCCCCTACGCCGGCAAGATCGAGAAGGCCGGTGAGAAGATCGCCGACTTCAAGCTCAAGAGCGACGTGCTGCTCGACGAGGTGCAGGCCGGCGGCCGCATCAACCTGATCATCGGCCGCGCCCTGACAGGCAAGGCCCGCGAGGCCCTGGGCCTGCCCGCATCCACGGCGTTCCGCCTGCCGCAGGCGCCTGCCGAGTCCAAGGCAGGCTTCACCCTGGCGCAGAAGATGGTGGGCCGTGCCTGCGGCCTGCCCGAAGGCCAGGGCATCCGCCCCGGCACCTACTGCGAGCCCAAGATGACCACCGTCGGTTCGCAAGACACCACGGGCCCGATGACGCGCGACGAGCTCAAGGACCTGGCCTGCCTGGGCTTCTCGGCCGACATGGTGATGCAGTCCTTCTGCCACACCGCGGCCTACCCCAAGCCCGTGGACGTCAAGACCCACCGCACGCTGCCCGAGTTCATCAGCAGCCGCGGCGGCGTGGCCCTGCGCCCCGGCGACGGCGTGATCCACTCGTGGCTCAACCGCCTGCTGCTGCCCGACACCGTGGGCACGGGCGGTGACTCGCACACGCGCTTCCCCATCGGCATCAGCTTCCCCGCGGGCTCGGGCCTGGTGGCCTTCGGCGCCGCCACGGGCGTGATGCCGCTCGATATGCCCGAGTCGGTGCTGGTGCGTTTCAAGGGCCAGCTGCAGCCCGGCGTGACGCTGCGTGATCTGGTGCATGCCATCCCGCTGTACGCCATCAAGGCAGGCCTGCTGACGGTCGCCAAGGCCGGCAAGAAGAACATCTTCTCGGGCCGCATCCTCGAGATCGAAGGTCTGCCGGACCTGAAGGTGGAGCAGGCGTTCGAGCTGTCGGATGCGTCTGCAGAGCGTTCCGCCGCCGGCTGCACGATCAAGCTCAACAAGGAGCCGATCATCGAGTACCTGAAGTCCAACATCGTTCTGATGAAGAACATGATCGCGGACGGCTATCAGGACGCCAAGACCCTGGCGCGCCGCATCGAGAAGGTCGAGGCCTGGCTGGCCAACCCGCAGCTGCTCGAGGCCGACAAGGACGCCGAGTACGCCGCCGTGATCGAGATCGACATGAACGAGATCACCGAGCCCATCGTCTGCTGCCCGAACGACCCGGACGACGCCAAGTTCCTGTCCGAAGTGGCCGGCACCAAGATCGATGAGGCCTTCATCGGCTCGTGCATGACCAACATCGGCCATTTCCGCGCCGCGGCCAAGCTGCTGGGCGGCCAGCGCGACATCCCCGTCAAGCTGTGGGTGGCGCCGCCGACCAAGATGGACCAGAACGAGCTCATCAAGGAAGGCCACTACGCCGCCTTTGGCACCGCGGGTGCGCGCACCGAGATGCCCGGCTGCTCGCTGTGCATGGGCAACCAGGCGCAGGTGCACGAGGGTGCGACGGTGATCTCCACCTCCACGCGCAATTTCCCCAACCGCCTGGGCAAGAACACCAACGTGTTCCTGGGCTCGGCCGAGCTGTCGGCCATCGCCTCGCGCATGGGCAAGCTGCCGACCAAGGAGGAATACCTCAAGGAAATGGGCGTGATCGACCAGGACAAGGCCAGCGTGTACCGCTACATGAACTTCGACCAGATCGAGGAGTACGCCGAGGTCGCCAAGGGCGTGGCGGCCTGAACGACCGCGGGCACGGTCGGCAAGCCGCGCAGCCGTCAGGCGCGCGGCTTGTTCAATGTCCAATGATCCTGGAAGGCTGTCGGACTTGGAAATCGTCGGCTGCAAATCGACCGCAGCGGCCCATTTTTCACCGGCTTTTTGCCCAATAGCTCGGCTCTTGGGCTGCAAATCCGGCAAAAACTGGTCTCGCTGGGGCCGATTCTGGCTACGTCGCTCATCGAGAACGCTTTCGGCGCTTCAAGCCCGACAGCCTCCCAGGTTCAACGTTTCAGTGGACTAGGATGATTGCAAGCCAAACTGGCACTTTGCGCTTGCTGGGCAAGCGCTGGCAGCTATTGAAAGCGTAGCACTACTCGCGCGTGATCACCGCGCAGGCGATGCGCGGGCCGGAGTTGCCGGCCGGCTGGGTGCTGAAGTCGTCGCGATCGCGGTGCACCACCAGCGCGCGGCCGACGACGTTGTTGGCCGCGCCGTCGGTCAGCGAGATGGAGTGCACGTCCACGCTGAAGCGCGCCACGCCGGCGGCGTCGGCCACCAGGCTGGGCAGTTCACCCGCGTGGGTGCCGGCGCCGCCGAACTTGCCATGCATGCCGCCAGCGGGGTTGAAGTGGCCGCCCGAGGCGTTGCCGTTGTTGCCGCAGTCGCCCTTTTCGTGGATGTGGAAGCCGTGCTCGCTGCCCGGCGCCAGGCCGCGCACCTCGCCGGCCACGCGCACGCCGTGCGCCAGCGCGGTGAAGGTCGCGCTGCCGGAGGTCGGGTTGGGGGTGATGGCGGCGGTGGGTGCCAGGCTGGCACGCGCCGTGGCGGTGCCCTTGCTCATGCTGCCGCAGGCCGTGAGTGCGGCGCCGGCGGCGATGACGGCCGCGGCCGTGGTGAAGCTGTTCAGGCGGATCATTTCGGTGCTCTCCGGTGGGTGAGGGAAATGGCTGGCAGGCCGTCGGGCTGGCTTGCGGATGCTGACCGGGCATCATACCCAGGCTCGCCGCCGCGCGCAGGTCCGCGGATGCCGTTTCGGTGGCCAAGCGGAAGCGGGGCGGGTGCAGCACCCGCCTCCCGATCGCTATTGAAAGAATAGCTGCCAGCGCTTGACTGGAAGGCGCTGGAAGTCGATTTGGCCAAAAACCGGCGGGCGCTCAGAGCACCTCGCTGGCGAAGTCGGCCAGGCGCGAGCGCTCGCCGCGCGCCAGGGTGACGTGGCCGCCGTGCGGCCAGCCCTTGAAGCGGTCGACGGCGTAGGTCAGGCCGCTGGAGCCTTCGGTGAGGTAGGGGGTGTCGATCTGCGCCAGGTTGCCCATGCAGATGATCTTGGTGCCGGGGCCAGCGCGGGTGATCAGGGTCTTCATCTGCTTGGGCGTCAGGTTCTGCGCCTCGTCGATGATGATCCACTTGTTCATGAAGGTGCGCCCGCGCATGAAGTTCATGCTCTTGATCTTGACGCGGCTGCGGATCAGTTCGTTGGTGGCGGCGCGTCCCCATTCGCCCGCGCCGCTGCCGTCGCCCTTGGACAGGAACTCCAGGTTGTCGTCCAGCGCGCCCATCCAGGGGCCCATTTTTTCCTCTTCGGTGCCGGGCAGAAAGCCGATGTCCTCACCCACGCTGACGGTGGCGCGGGTCATGATGATCTCGGTGTAGCGCCGGTCGTCCAGCACCTGCGTCAGGCCCGAGGCCAGCGCCAGCAGCGTCTTGCCGGTGCCGGCCGTGCCGGCCAGGGTGACGAAGTCGATCTCCGGGTCCATCAGCAGGTTGAGCGCGAAGTTCTGCTCGCGGTTGCGCGCCGTCACGCCCCAGACGGCGTTCTTCAGGTGGGTGTAGTCCTTGAGTGTGCGCAGCACCGCGGTCTTGCCCTGGATCTCGGTGACGCGGGCGTACAGGCTGGGCTCGCCCGGGGCCTCGAAGAAGACGAACTGATTGATCTGCAGGCTGGGCACCACCGGCCCGCTGATGCGGTAGAAGGTGGCGCTGCCCGACTGCCAGCTCTCGACCGTCTTGCTCTGGCGCGTCCAGAAGTCGGTGGGCAGCTGCAGCACGCCGGCGTACAGCAGGTCGCCGTCGTCCAGCGTCTTGTCGTTCTCGTAGTCCTCGGCGTGCAGCCCCAGCGCGCGCGCCTTGACGCGCATGTTGATGTCCTTGGACACCAGCACCACTTCACGCGGGGCATGCTGTGTCTCCAGCGCGGCCACCACGCCCAGGATCTGGTTGTCGGCCTTGCCCTGGGGCAGGGCGGCGGGCATGGTGGCGTCCAGCGGCGTGGTCTGAAAGAACAGGTGGCCGCTGGCTTCGACATGGCCGGTGGCATCGAGCTTCAGCCCTTGCGCCATGTCGGCGCCCCGGACGCCGGCCAGCGCGTCCAGCAGGCGGCTGGTCTGGCGCCCGTTGCGCGCCACTTCCGACATGCCCTTCTTGTGCCCATCGAGCTCCTCCAGCACGATCATCGGCAGAAAGATGTCGTGCTCCTTGAAGCGAAACAGCGCCATCGGGTCGTGCAGCAGCACATTGGTGTCGAGCACGAACAGGCGCGCCGGCCCCTGGGTGCGGGCCTTGCGTGCGCCTGGCGTCGATTTGGGGCGCCGCGCCGGCGGCGCCTTGGGCGTCGAGCTGACGGGTGCCGGGGCCGGTGCCTGCAGCAGGGCCGCCGGGGCAGGGGAGCCCGATGGTGGCGCCGTCCGGGCCGAGGGCGCAGACCGTGCGGGCGACGACGGCTGGGACGGCGGGGTGGCCGCGCTGGTCTTGGCACGGCGTGTCGCCAGGTCGATCACGTCGGGAGACAGGCGGGCGCCGCGTTGGGCAGGAGGGGGAGGCAGGGGCATGCTTGTCGGCTCAGCGAGCAGGGGCGGTGCCGGCCAGCACCGGTGGGCTGGATGGCCGGCGGGCCAAAGAAAAAGCCGCCTGGGCTGCCCCGGCGGCTTTCAGCGAGAGGAACGGTCGGTGCGTGAACAACCACATTGCGGCCCATTATGCATGAGCCGGTGCGGTGGCCGGCAGGCGCGTCAGGCGGCCTTCTTGAGGACTTTGACCGCCTTGAGAACGTCTTCCACGTGGCCCGGCACCTTAAGGCCGCGCCATTCCTGCACCACGATACCTTCGGCGTTGATCAGGAAGGTGCTGCGCTCGATGCCCTTGACCTTCTTGCCGTACATGATCTTGTTCTTGACCACGCCGAACATGTGGCACATCTTTTCTTCGGTATCGGCGATCAGCTCGAACGGCAGTTCCAGCTTGGTCTTGAAGCTGTCGTGCGACGCCATGTTGTCGCGGCTGACGCCGAAGACGATGGCGCCGGCCTTGACGAAGTCCTTGTACTTGTCGCGAAACTGCATGGCCTCGGTGGTGCAGCCGGGCGTGTTGTCCTTGGGGTAGAAGTACAGAACCACCGCCTGTCCGAGGTGGGAGCTGTTGCTGACCTTGACGCCGCCGGTTGCCATCGCTTCGAATTCAGGAAGGGGTTTGTTGACAACGATCGCCATATGAACTTCAATCTCCGGACGGTGTTATGGGTGACGCGGACCACGCAGCGCCCATGCACAGACTGCTGCTGCCTCGACTGCGCGGCGTCGGGTGCGGGGCCTCGGTGGCAAGCCCGTCATTCTAACCGATCGGTCCCGCTCGTGCCGCTCGTGCCGGCTTCCACCAGCAGTGCCGCCACCACGCGGCGGCCTTCGCCGGCCAGAATGTTGTAGGTGCGGCAGGCGGCGCCGGTGTCCATGGTTTCCACCCCGATGCCCGCTTCGATCAGGCCCCGCACCCAGGCCGGGCGCGGAAAGCGCAGGCGGGCACCACTGCCGAACAGCACCAGTTGCGGCTGCAGCGCGACCAGGAGGGTGAAATGCGCCTCCGTCAGTTCGTCAAAACGGCTGCAGTTCCAGAGCGCGTGTTCGCCATCGCTGCGCAGCACCAGGCTGTGTTCCAGACGCTGGCCGCCGATGGCGATCCAGCCGGGGCCATAGCTGGTGATGGCGGAGCCGAACTGGTCGGGCTGGAATTTCATGGCGGGCGGCGTGGGCGGTGGAGCGAATGTGTTCCAATTCTAGGTTTCCCCCGGGATGACTGCCGCGCGAGAGGGTTTCATGAAGACGATCCACAAGTCGACCAAGCTGGCCAACGTGCTGTACGACGTGCGCGGGCCGATCGTGGACGCCGCCCGCCAGATGGAGGACGAGGGTCAGAAGATCATCAAGCTGAACATCGGCAACCTGGCGCCGTTCGGCTTCGAGCCGCCCGAAGAGATCGTGCGCGACATGATCCGCAATCTGCCGGACTCGGCCGGTTACTCCGACAGCAAGGGCATTTTTTCCGCGCGCAAGGCGGTGATGCACTACACGCAGGAGCAGGGCATCGAAGGCGTCACCATCGACGACATCTACCTGGGCAACGGCGCCAGCGACCTGATCGGCATGGCCACCAACGCCCTGCTGTCCGAGGGCGATGAAATGCTGGTGCCGGCGCCCGACTACCCGCTGTGGACGGCGGTGGCCAGCCTCTCGGGCGGCAAGCCGGTGCACTACCGCTGCGACGAGGACAACGGCTGGATGCCGAACCTGGCCGACATCCGCGCCAGGATCACGCCGGCCACCCGCGCCATCGTCGTCATCAACCCCAACAACCCGACCGGGGCGCTGTATTCCGACGAACTGCTGCGCGGCATCGTGCAGATCGCGCGCGAGCACGGCCTGGTCATCATGGCCGACGAGGTGTACGACAAGGTGCTGTACGACGGCGTGCGCCACACGGCGCTGGCCAGCCTGTCGACCGATGTGCTGACGCTGACCTTCAACTCGCTGTCCAAGGCCTACCGCTCCTGCGGCTTTCGCGCCGGCTGGATGGTGGTGTCCGGCCCCAAGGACGCAGCGCGCGACTACATCGAGGGCATCAACATGCTGGCCAACATCAAGCTGGGCAGCAACGTGCCGGGGCAGTATGCGATCCAGACCGCGCTGGGCGGCTACCAGAGCATCCGGGATCTGGTGAAGGAAGGCGGGCGCCTGCGCCGCCAGCGCGACCTGGCCTACGAGCTGATCACGCAAATCCCCGGGGTCAGCTGCGTCAAGCCGCAGGCGGCGCTGTACATGTTCCCGCGGCTGGATCCGCACATCTACCCGATCGACGACGATCGCCAGTTCTTCATGGAGGTGCTGCGCGCCACGCGCGTGATGCTGGTGCAGGGCTCGGGCTTCAACTTTCCGGACCAGCAGCATTTCCGCATCGTGTTTCTGCCGCACGAAGACGACCTGCGCGAGGCCATCGGCCGGCTGGCGAAGTTCCTGGAGCAGTACCGGGCGCGCCACGCAAGGGCTGCCCCGGTGCTCGACATTGCTACAAAAAAAGAAGCTGCCCGCGCATGATGCACGGGCTTTGAAGCCATTTTCATTCACAAATCAGACATGAAACCCATTCAGGTAGGCCTGCTCGGTATCGGCACCGTCGGCAGCGGCACGTATCAGGTGCTGGCGCGCAACCAGGAAGAAATCCGGCGCCGCGCCGGTCGTGGCATCGAGATCACCATGGTGGCCGACCTGATCACCGAGCGCGCGCGGCAACTCGTCGGCCCGGGCGTGAAGGTGGTCAGCGACGCGCGCGAGGTGATCGCCAACCCGGAGATCGAGATCGTGATCGAGCTCATCGGCGGCTACGGCATCGCCCGCACGCTGATGATGGAAGCCATCGCCGCCGGCAAGCACGTGGTCACCGCCAACAAGGCGCTGCTGGCGGTGCACGGCAGCGAGATCTTCCAGGCCGCCCACGACCGCGGGGTGATGGTGGCCTTCGAGGCCGCCGTGGCCGGCGGCATCCCCATCATCAAGGCGCTGCGCGAGGGCCTGACGGCCAACCGCATCCAGTGGATCGCCGGCATCATCAACGGCACCACCAATTTCATCCTGTCGGAGATGCGCGACAAGGGGCTGGACTTCGACGTGGTGCTCAAGGAGGCGCAGCGACTGGGCTACGCCGAAGCCGACCCCACCTTCGACATCGAGGGCGTGGACGCGGCGCACAAGGCCACGCTGATGAGCGCCATCGCCTTCGGCATCCCGGTGCAGTTCGACAAGGCCCATGTCGAGGGCATCACCAAGCTGTCGGCCACCGACATCCGCTACGCCGAGCAGCTGGGCTACCGCATCAAGCTGCTGGGCATCACCAAGCGGCGCGAAGGCCAGGGCGTGGAGCTGCGCGTGCACCCCACCCTGGTGCCGGCCAAGCGCTTGATCGCCAACGTCGAAGGCGCCATGAACGCGGTGGTGGTCAACGGTGACGCCGTCGGCACCACGTTGTACTACGGCAAGGGGGCGGGCAGCGAGCCCACCGCCAGTGCCGTGATCGCCGACCTGGTGGACGTCACCCGCCTGGCCACCAGCGACCCGCAGCACCGCGTGCCGCACCTGGCCTTCCAGCCGGGGCAGATGCGCGACGTCGGCGTGCTGTCGATGGAGCAGGTGGTGACCGGCTACTACCTGCGCCTGCGTGTGGCCGACGAAACCGGCGTGCTGGCGCGCGTGGCCACCATCCTGGCCGAGGCCGGCATCAGCATCGACGCGCTGCTGCAGCGCGAGGCCGACGAGGTGGGCGGCGAAGGCAGCACCCAGACCGACCTGATCATCCTCACCCACGATGCGCGCGAGGGCGCCATGAACCAGGCACTGGAGCGGCTGCAGGCCCTGCCCAGCGTGCTGGCACCGATCGTGCGCATCCGCAAGGAAGAGCTGAACTGAACGCCGCGGCCCGTGCCGCGTGACACCGCCCGAGCGAACCATGCTTTATCTGTCTACCCGCGGCGACAGCACGCCGCGCCGCTTCTGCGACATCCTGCTGGAAGGCTTGGCGCCCGATGGCGGCCTGTACCTGCCCGAGCACTACCCGCAGATCGACGCTGCCCGGCTGGCGGCGCTGCGCCGCACCCATGCCGAAGGCGGCTACGCGGCGCTGGCCTTCGAGATCCTGTCGCTCTACATCGACGACATCCCGGCCGACGACCTGCGCGCGATCTGCCAGCGCACCTACACCGCCGAAGTGTTCGGCACGCCCGAGATCGTGCCGCTGAAGCCGCTGCACCAGGGCTTTTACCTGGAGGCGCTGTCCAACGGCCCCACGCTGGCCTTCAAGGACATGGCGATGCAGCTGTTGGGCCAGCTGTTCGAGTACGAGCTGGGCCGGCGCGGCCAGACGCTCAACATTCTGGGTGCCACCAGTGGCGACACCGGCAGCGCCGCCGAATACGCCATGCGCGGCAAGCGCGGCATCCGCGTGTTCATGCTCAGCCCGCACGGTCGCATGAGCGCGTTTCAGCAGGCGCAGATGTTCAGCCTGCAGGACCCGAACATCCACAACATCGCCATCGAAGGCGTGTTCGATGACTGCCAGGACATCGTCAAGGCGGTCAGCAACGATCTGGAGTTCAAGCGCAAGTACCGCATCGGCACCGTCAATTCCATCAACTGGGCGCGGCTGCTGGCGCAGGTGGTGTACTACTTCGCCGGTTACTTCCAAGCTACGCGCTCGGACGGCGAGCGCGTCAGCTTCACAGTGCCCAGCGGCAACTTCGGCAATGTCTGCGCCGGCCACGTGGCGCGCCAGATGGGGCTGCCGATCGCGCAACTGGTGGTGGCCACCAATGAAAACGATGTGCTCGACGAGTTCTTCCGCACCGGCGTCTACCGCGTGCGCGGCGCCGCCGACACCCACGAGACCAGCAGCCCCAGCATGGACATCAGCAAGGCCAGCAACTTCGAGCGCTTCGTGTTCGATCTGCTGGGGCGCGACGGCGCGCGCTGCAAGGCGCTGTTCGACGACGCGCTGCGCCAGCACGGCCAGTTCGACCTGAGCGGCGACGCCCGCTTTGCCGACGCCGCCGCGCGCTACGGTTTTGTCAGTGGCCGCAGCACCCACGCCGATCGCCTGGCCACCATCCGCCGCGTGTTTGCCGAGCACGGCGTGACCATCGATACCCACACCGCCGACGGCGTGAAGGTGGCGCGCGAGCACCTGCAGCCCGGCGTGCCGATGATCGTGCTGGAGACCGCGCTGCCGATCAAGTTTGCCGCCACCATCGAAGAGGCGCTGGGCCAGCCGCCCGCGCGGCCCGCCCGGTTCGACGGCATCGAGCAGCTGCCCCGGCGCGTGCGCGTGTTGCCCGCCGACGCCGCTCAGGTGAAGGCGCTGATCACCGCAGAATGTGAATGAAATCGGCCTCTGGCGCACAACTGACAAGCGCCAGCAGCTATCATATTGATAGTATTCGGGTGACCAAGCGATGAAGGTCGTGGGCTTTGCCGGCTACTCCGGCTCGGGCAAGACCACACTGGTCGAGCAGCTGATTGCGCGGCTGCGCGCGCGCGGTCTGCGCGTGTCGGTGGTCAAGCATGCGCATCACCGCTTCGACATCGACCACCCGGGCAAGGACACCTTCCGCCACCGCGAGGCCGGCGCCTTCGAGGTGGCGATCGCCTCCAGCCGGCGGCTGGCGCTGATGCGCGAGTTCGAGCGCCCGACCGAGCTGTCGGTGCACCACCTGATCGCCGAGCTGTGGGACGGCGTGGACTGGGTGCTGGTGGAGGGTTTTCGCGGCAGCGACCTGCTCAAGGTCGAGGTCTGGCGCCCCGCCACCGGCCACCCTGCGCGCTATCCGGACGATGACTTCGTCGTCGCCATCGCCACCGACGCACCGGCCGCGCTGCCCGTGCCGACCCTGCGCCCGGTGCTGGATCTGAACGATGCCGAGGCCATTGCCCAATGGCTGATCGACAATGGTGAGCGTTTCGACTACGACCCCGAACGGTACCTGCCCCATGTCTGACACCCCGCGCCGACCGCCCCTGATGCCGCTGGACGACGCGCTGGCCCGCCTGCTGGCGGCGGCCGCGCCGCTGGGGCGCACCGAACCGGTCGACACCTTCGACGCCGATGGCCGCGTGCTGGCGCAGGACCTGGTGTCGGCGCTGCAGGTGCCGCCGCAGGACAACAGCTCGATGGACGGCTACGCGGTGCGCAGTGCCGACGTGACTGCGGCCGGCGTGGTGCTGCCGGTCAGCCAGCGCATCGCGGCCGGCCATGCGGGCGCGCCGCTGGCACCGGGCAGTGCGGCGCGCATCTTCACCGGCGCGCCCATGCCGGCCGGCGCCGACGCGGTGGTGATGCAGGAAGACGCCGAGTCGCTGGACGATGGTGCGCGGGTGCGCCTGAACGCCGTGCCCGCGCCCGGCCAATGGGTGCGCGCGGCCGGCGAGGACGTCACACGCGGCCGCGCCGTGCTACAACAAGGGGAGCGTCTGGCGCCCGCCAGTATTGGGCTGGCGGCCGGTATCGGCATGGCGTCGCTGCAGGTGGCGGCGCGCCCGCGGGTGGCGCTGTTTTCCACCGGCGACGAGCTGGTCATGCCCGGTGCGGTGCCGCCCGAGGCCATGAAGCCGGGCGCCATCTACAACAGCAACCGCTTCTTTCTGCGCGCGCTGCTGCAGCGCCTGGGTTGCACCGTGACCGACCTGGGCATCGTGCCCGACGATCGTGCCGCCACCCTGGAGGCGCTGCGCCAGGCCGCCGATGGGCACGACCTGATCCTCACCAGCGGCGGCGTCAGCGTCGGCGAGGAAGACCACATCAAACCCGCCGTCGAACAGCTGGGCGCGCTGGATCTGTGGCAGATCGCCATGAAGCCCGGCAAGCCCTTCGCCTATGGCCACGTCCGGCGCGCGGGCGGCGGCCAGGCGCATTTCATGGGCCTGCCGGGCAACCCGGTGTCCAGCTACGTCACCTTTCTGCTGCTGGTGCGGCCGTTCCTGCTGCGGCTGCAGGGCGCGCGCGAGGTGGCGCTGCCGTCGCTTGCGCTGCGCGCCGACTTCACGCTGGACAAGGCCGACCGGCGGCGCGAATTCCTGCGTGCGCGGCGCAACGCTCAGGGCGGGCTGGAGCTGTTCGGCAACCAGAGCTCGGGCGTGCTGACCTCGGCCCACTGGGCCGACGGCCTGATCGATCTGCCGGCCGGCCAGACCATCGCCGCCGGCGACATGGTGCGCTTCATTCCGGTGCGGGAGCTGTTGGCATGAACGCAGTGGACCGCTCCCAGGCGCAGCAACCGCTGCGCACCGTCACCGTGCGCTATTTCGCCGCCATCCGCGAGGCGCTGGGCACCGGCAGCGAACGCCTGACCACCCCCGCCGCCACGCTGAGCGCGCTGCGCGACGAGCTGATCGCGCGCGGCGGCGCCCATGCCGAGACGCTGGCGCGCGGCAAGGCCGTGCGCATGGCGCTCGACCAGCTGATGGTGAGCGACGAAGCGGCGCCGCTGGCCGACGGCGCCGAGGTGGCCTTCTTTCCGCCAGTGACCGGCGGGTGAGCGCCATGCCCGCCGTGCGCGTCCGCATCCAGACCGAAGATTTCGACCTCGCGGCCGAGGTGGCTGCACTGCGTGCCGGCGACGCCCGCGTGGGCGCCGTCTGCGCCTTCGTCGGCACGGTGCGCGATCGCCATGCCCCCGCGCTGGCGGCGGCGCCGCACGCTGACGGCGGCGCGTCGCCGGTGTCGGCGCTCGAGCTGGAACACTACCCCGGCATGACCGAAAAGGCCATCGAAGCCATGATCGACGCCGCGCAGCAGCGCTTCGACATCCTGGGCGCGCGCGTGGTGCACCGCGTGGGGCTGCTGCAGCCGCTCGATCAGATCGTGCTGGTGGCCGTCACGTCCATGCACCGGCACGAAAGCTTTGCCGCCTGCGAATTCATCATGGACTACCTCAAGACCCAGGCGCCGTTCTGGAAAAAAGAGTCCACGCCCGAGGGCGCGCACTGGGTCGATGCGCGCGTCGCCGACGACGCGGCGCTGGCGCGCTGGGGCATCCGCGCGGGCAACGCGGCGCGTTGATGCGGGCTTGCGCCTGCGACCACCGATGACCCTAGAAACGGCAGTTGACCGCTGGTCATCTTCGGGCGGGCCGCATCGATGCGGGGTCTCGCGGCTGCGATCGCCATCACCTCATGGGTGAGCACGCTACGCACCCACCCGCACCGCGCTCGCCGCGCCATGCGGCGTTGCTCCTGCTTGCGGGCAGGAGCCCGCGGCGGCGTCGCGTCTTGCCTGGCACGCCGATCACGGCACGGGCGGGCGCGTCCAACTGCCGTTTCTAGGATGACGAATGGCGAATGACCTCGCTGCGCTTCGATGACGCGAGGGGCAGGGGTCAGCGGTCGGCGGCGAAACCGTTGGAGTCTGGCGCGACGGCGCCGGCGCCGTTCGGGCCAGTTGATCGGACCGTCGATGGCGCGTGGCCGTTGCCATGCAGCGCCCGCGCCACCAGCTCGGCCGTGGTGCGGATGTGCGCTTCCAGCGCCAGTGCGGCGCGCAGCTCGTTGCCATTCATCGCGCTGTCGTAGATCTCGCGGTGCTCGGCATGCACGTCACGTCGGCTCTCCGGCAGGCTGATGGCGTAGCGGCGGTAGCGTTCGCTCTGCCGTGCCAGGGTGCGCAGCAGGCGCAGCGTCCAGGGCGAATCGTGGCCGGCCAGCAGCGCCTCGTGAAAGGCGATGTTCAGCGCTTCCCATGACTTGGCGTGGCCGGGGCGCAGCGGTTGCTCGAGCTGGGACATGTCCAGGTACGCCGCCTGCACCCGCTGGCGCCAGTCGGCGCCGCCTTGCCGCATCGACTGGCGCAGGGCGTCGATCTCGATGTGCACGCGCAGGTTGGTCAGATCCTGCAGATCGGCGACGGCGATCGGGGCCACGCGAAAACCGCGCTGGCCCTCGGTGATCACCAGCGCATCGCTGACCAGCCGGGTGATGGCCTCGCGCAGCGTGCCGGCGCTCACGCCATAGCGCGCCTTCAGGTGTTCGACGCGCAGCTTCTCGTCGGGCGGCAGGTGACCGTCCACGATGTCGTCGCGCAGTTGCTCGTAGGCGCGCTCGATCAGCGTGCGGGACGCCGACAGGGGCTGGTCGCCAGAGGGCAGGGCAGAGCGTTTGGCCATCGAGTCCCCACTGCCGGGGTCAGGTGGAAGGCCGTTCGCCGCGCAGCTTGCTCAGTCGGTAGCTGAGCTGCGGCCGGGTCAGCCCCAGCAGGCGCGCGGCCGCCGCCAGGTTGCCGCGGCTGCGCTGCACGGCCTGCTCGATCAGTGCCTGCTCCAGTGCCGTCAGGCCGATCTGGTGCGTCAGCAGCTGATCGATCCATGGGTGGGCGTCGGGCGCGGCGGGCGGAGGCACTTCGCGCAGGCGCCCGGAGGCTGCGAGCGTGTGGGTCGGAGCGGCGCCGGGCGGTGCGCCGGCCTCGGGGAACAGGTGTTCGACCTGCATGGTCTGGCCGGCCGTGGCCAGGATCACGCCGCGTTCGATCAGGTTTTCCAGCTCGCGCACGTTGCCGGGCCAGTGGTAGGTGCGCAGTGCGTGCAGGGCGCGGTCGGCGAACCCCTTGACATGCTTGTCGTGCAGGAGCGTGAAGCGCTGCAGCAGGTAGCGCGCGAGCGGTTCGATGTCGCCCTCGCGCTCGCGCAGCGGCGGTATGCGGATCGGGTAGACGTTGATGCGGTAGTAGAGATCCTGCCGGAAGCGCCCGGCACGCACCGCCTGCATCAGGTCCACGTGGGTGGCCGCGACCAGCCGCACGTCCACATGCCGCGGCTGCGACGAGCCCAGACGTTCGACCTGTCCGTCCTGCAGCACGCGCAGCAGCTTGGCCTGGGCCGGCAGCGGCAACTCGCCCAGCTCATCGAGGAATAGGGTGCCGCCGTGGGCGCGCTCGAAGCGGCCGGCGCGGGCGGCGTCGGCGCCGGTGTAGGCGCCTTTCTCGGTGCCGAACAGCTCCGACTCGATCAGCTCGCCCGGCAGCGCCGCGCAGTTGACGGCGACAAACGGCTTGGCCGCGCGCGGGCTGAGCGCATGCAGGGCGCGCGCAAAGCGCTCCTTGCCGGTGCCGGTCTCGCCCGTCAGCAGCACCGTCACCTGGGTGCCCGCCGCCTTGCGCAGCAACTGCGTGGCGGCGCTAAAACCGGGCGCCTGGCCGATCAGCGGGCCCAGGGCGTCCACCGGGGTTTCGGGCTGGTCGTCGGCCGGCACTTCGGCGGGCCAGGCGCCGATGGCGCCGTCCGGCGGATCGAGCGTGAGCGACTGCGCGGCGTAGTCGCTGGCCAGCTGCTCGCCGTCGGGCCAGTCGGTCACCGGCCGACCCTCGATGCGGCAGTGCGCGTGGCCGCAGGCGGCGCAGGCCACTTCCTTGTACAGCACCGGGCGGCCCATGAAGGCGCTGGTGTAGCCCGAGGCGTAGCCCAGCAGGGTCCAGCAGACGGGCTCGTGCTGGGGGCCGAAGTCGCGCAAGTGGGTTTCCACCTCCCACGAATGGTCCCAGCGGAACACGCCGTGGAACTGGCCGGCCGCCACGTCCAGCTCCAGCTGTTCCGGCGTGACCTGGACCGCGCCCTCCAGCATGTGCAGCTGAGGGCCGACGGCAAACAGTGAAAACATGTCGGCGTCGGCGCGCAGCTGGCGCGCCAGCGCCGCGTCGCGCTCGCCCGAGGCGTAACCGACGCGCAGCAGCAGGCGCCGCGCGGCGGCCGGGCCGATCGACTGAATCAGCTCGCGCCGCAAGGTCCCCAGCGAGGCCGCATGCATCAGCAGCATGCGCTGGCCGGCCAGCCAGATCCGGCCATCGGACGACGAGAACTCCACCTGGCGGCGCAGATCGGCGGTGGAGGGCAGGGGTGGCAGCTCGGACACGGCTCGATTATCGATAAAGACCATCTTTGTGCAAGATGGCGGTCGGATGAAAAGTGATGAAATCGTGAATCGGCCAGTTGATGAATGCTTGATTTCGTCATGCTGCAGCGCAATACTTCACGCTTTCGACCCGCGTGAAGGGGTGGCGCTCGGTGTCGGTGGATGGTTCTGTTTAGGGGTTTTCCCTGGAATTATCGAGATTTTTCCTGATTGCCTACGGTTTGGCATGCACCGTGCAAGGGATGGCGGCATGGCCGATGCACCCACCCCATCCGACGACCGCTGGGACGTCCAGCGCCGCTTCATCCGCATCGTGGAGCACCACGACAACGGCATGGTCGAGTTCGAGTTCGCGGTCGGCGAACCCGGGCTGTTCGTCGAAATGGTGATGCCGCGCGCCGAGTTCGAGGAGTTCTGTGCCACCCAGGGGGTGCAGCCCACCGAAGGTCGTCTGCCTTCACGCGACGGCGGCAGCGACGCCCACGAGTGGGACTGGAGCCTGCGCGATGCCCGCGACCGGCATTTCCGCCACGAGCCCTGATTTCCATCTGTTCAAACCACCAGGCCAAGGAGACACGTCCCATGCAGATCGACCTGCGCACCGTCAGCATCACCCCGCTGCGGCAGACCTACAAC
>JADLIA010000048.1 GCA_020848515.1 Rubrivivax sp.
CCTTTGCCATCATCACCGAGACGGTGTTTCAGTGGCCGGGCATGGGCCTGTTGTTCATCCAGGCGGTCACCTTCGCCGACGTGCCGGTGATGGCGGCCTATCTGTGTCTGATCGCGCTGATCTTCGTGGTCATCAACCTGGTGGTGGACCTGCTGTACGTGGTGGTCGACCCGCGCCTGCGCGTGGCCAAGGCGGCCGGCCATTGAGGCGCCGCCCGCGCCACCTCGTGCCACTCGAAATCATATGAAAAACAAGCCTGCAGCGCCCGCCCAGACAGCGCAGAAAGCTATCATTTCATGAGCAATGCACTTGCCCGCTGGTGGGACAGCGATGTCGCCTACAGCTTCCGCAGCTCACCCACCGCCATCGTGGCGGCGCTGGTCGGGCTGGTATGCGTGTTCTGCGCCGTGTTCGCGCCCTGGGTGGCGCCGCACAATCCGCTGGACCTGACCACGCTGGAGCTGTCCGACGCCCGTCTGCCGCCGTTCTGGATGGAAGGTGGCAGCAGCAAGTACTGGCTGGGCACGGACGATCAGGGGCGCGACATCCTGTCGGCGCTGATGTACGGCGCGCGCATTTCGCTGGTGGTGGGGCTGGCCTCGGTGCTGCTGTCGGTGCTGGTGGGTGTCGGCCTGGGGCTGATCGCCGGTTTCCGCGGCGGCTGGGTGGACGGCTTTCTGATGCGCGTGTGCGACGTCATGCTGTCGTTTCCGGCCATCCTGATCGCCTTGCTGGTGGCCGGCGTGGCGCGGGCCAAGTTTCCGGACGCCGGCACTTCGGTGGCGTTTGGCGTGCTGATCATCGCCATCGCGCTGACCGGCTGGGTGCAGTACGCGCGCACGGTGCGCGGCAGCACCATGGTCGAGCGCGGCAAGGAATACGTGCAGGCCGCGCGTGTGACCGGCGTGGCGCCCTGGCGCATCATGCTCAAGCATGTGCTGCCCAACGTCATGGGGCCGGTGATGGTGCTGGCCACCATCCAGGTGGCCACCGCCATCATCACCGAGGCCACGCTGTCCTTCCTGGGTGTCGGCGTGCCGCCCACCTCGCCCTCGCTGGGCACGCTCATCCGCGTCGGCAACGACTACCTGTTTTCGGGCGAATGGTGGATCACCATCTTTCCCGGTGTCATGCTGGTGCTGATCGCGCTGTCGGTCAACCTGCTGGGCGACTGGCTGCGCGATGCGCTCAATCCGCGGTTGCGGTGACGAAATGACCCATGGCTTTGCCGCTGGCGCGGCTTCCGTATTGAATGACAAAGGCGTCTCGGATCCTGTCATGCGCTGTCGCGTAGCGACGCCGTCATGGGTCATGTGTCTCCGAGGCCGAACCCACATCTATGTCACTGCTTGAAGTCCGCAACCTGATCGTTGAGTTTCCCAACCGGCGCGGCACGCTGCGTGCGCTGGACGATGTGTCGTTCGAGATCGCGCCGGGCGAGATCCTGGGCGTGGTGGGCGAATCGGGCGCGGGCAAGTCGCTCACCGGCGCCTCCATCATCGGCCTGCTGGAGCCGCCGGGGCGTGTCGCTTCGGGACAGATCGTGCTGGAAGGCCAGCGCATCGACCAGCTCTCGCATGAGCAGATGCGTCACATCCGTGGGCGCAAGATCGGCGCCATCTTCCAGGACCCGCTGACCTCCCTCAACCCGCTCTACAGTGTCGGCCGGCAGCTGGTCGAAACCATCCAGACCCACCTGCCGGTGAGCGCCGCCGAAGCGCGCCAGCGCGCCATCGACCTGCTCAAGGACACCGGCATTCCCGCCGCCGAGCAGCGCATCGACCACTACCCGCACCAGTTTTCCGGCGGCATGCGCCAGCGCGTGGTGATCGCCCTGGCGCTGGCGGCCGAGCCCAAGCTGATCGTGGCCGACGAACCCACCACGGCGCTCGACGTGTCGATCCAGGCGCAGATCATCGGCCTGCTCAAGCGCGTCTGCCGCGAGCGCGGCGCCGCGGTGATGCTGATCACGCACGACATGGGCGTGATCGCCGAAACCTGCGACCGCGTGGCCGTCATGTACGCCGGCCGGGTGGCCGAAATCGGGCCGGTGCATGAAGTCATCAACCACCCGGCCCACCCCTACACGGCGGGGCTGATGGCCTCCATTCCCGACATGGAACAGGACCGCGAAACGCTCAACCAGATCGACGGCGCCATGCCGCGCCTGAACGCCATTCCGCGCGGCTGCGCCTTCAATCCGCGCTGCCCGCGCGTGTTCGAGCGCTGCCGCGTCGAGCGGCCCGATCTGCTGCCGGCCGGCGCCACCCAGGCCGCGTGCTGGCTGCATGCGCGGCAGGAGGTGGCGGCATGACGAGCCCACGTTTCGGTGCACCGTGGCCGTCGGCCGCGCTGCAGCCCGCCCTGATCGACGCCGGCCCCGCCCAGCCCGCTGCGGCGCCGGCGGGCGCGACCCAGCCGCTGGTGCAGGCCGAGGCCCTGGCGCGCACCTTCGACGTCTCGCCGCCGCTGCTCAACCGCCTGCTCGAAGGCAAGCCGCGCCAGTTGCTGCACGCGGTGGACGAAGCCAGCTTCAGCATCCAGGCCGGCCAGACGCTGGCGCTGGTGGGCGAATCGGGCTGCGGCAAGAGCACCGTGGCGCGCGTGCTGGTGGGGCTGTACCAGCCCACGCGCGGGCGCTTTCTGTTCAAGGGGCAGGACGCGCACGCCGCCTTCCGGGGCAAGGACGGGCACCACCTGCGGCGCAGCATCCAGATGATCTTCCAGGACCCGTACGCCAGCCTCAACCCGCGCTGGAAGGTGGCCGACATCATCGCCGAGCCGCTGCACGAGCACGGCATGGCCGCGTCCAGGGCGCAGGCGCTGGAGCGCGTGGGCGAGCTGCTGCAATCGGTCGGCCTGGCGGCGGCCGATGGCGTAAAGTACCCGCACCAATTCTCCGGCGGCCAGCGCCAGCGCATCTCGATCGCGCGCGCCCTGGCGACCCAGCCCGAATTCCTGGTCTGCGACGAACCCACCAGCGCGCTCGACGTGTCGGTGCAGGCCCAGGTGCTCAACATCATGAAGGAGCTGCAGCGCCAGCGTGGCCTGACCTACCTGTTCATCAGCCACAACCTGGCGGTGGTGCGCCACGTCAGCGACGCCGTGGGCGTGATGTACCTGGGCCGCATCGTCGAGCTGGCACCCAAGGCCGAGCTGTTCAGCGCGCCGCGCCACCCCTACACGCGCATGCTGCTGGACGCCATCCCCAAGATGCACGACACCGGCCGCGCCCGCACCCCGGTGCAGGGCGAAGTGCCCAACCCGCTCAACCCGCCCAGCGGTTGCACCTTCCACCCGCGCTGCCCGCACGCCAATGCGCGCTGCAAGAGCGAGCGACCGGCCCTGCTGACGCTCAAGGGCATTCAGGTGGCCTGCCACGCGGTGCAAGAGGGGCGACTCTGATCCGCTCTGCAAACTGTAGCTGCTGGCGCACACGGGGTGGTCGCCTGCAGCGTTTTATGTTCCAATCCGCAAGCCCCGCCGCGACCCCGAACGCTCGGTCGGTGGCCACAGTGGGATGTGTCAACCCTCATCATCGAAGATTGTCATGAAGCCATCGATTCTGCAGATCACCCTGGCCAGCACGCTGCTGGCGGGCCTGGCGCAGGCCGCGCCCTTCCAGAACGGCAGTTTTGAAATCGGGCCCGCGCCCGGTGGGTCGTTCATCACGCTGGGCCCCGGCAACACCAGCATCACCGGCTGGGAAGTCACGGGTGCCGGCATCGACTACATCGGTGGCCTGTGGCAGCCGGCCGACGGCAGCCGCTCGCTGGACCTCAGCGCCACCGCGGCTGGCGGCATTCAGCAGACCTTCGACACGGTGGCCGGCCACAACTACCAGGTGACGTTCTCCCTGGCTGGCAACCCGTCCACACCGCCGCTGATCAAGAGCGTCAGCGTGCAGGCCACGGGCAGCGCCGCCACCACCTACACCTTCGACATCAGCCTGTCCAGCACGGCCGACATGCGCTGGGCCACGCAGACCTACAACTTCACGGCGACCGGCGCAGCCACCACGCTGAGCTTCACCAGCCTCGACAATTCGGCCATGGGACCGGCGCTGGACAACGTGGTGGTGACCGACCTCACCCCGGCCACCGCGGTCACCCCGGTGCCCACCCTGTCGGAATGGGCGTTGGTGCTGCTGGCCACGGCGCTGGGCGCGCTGGGCCTGCGCGGCCGCCGCGGGCGCGGTCACTGAGCCTGGCGGGCCGCCGCCGCGTCGGTGGTGGCCCGTGTCGTCGCTCGGGGCGAGCGGGGATAATCGCCCCACCATGAACCAGCTCGACGCCCTCAAGCAATTCACCACGGTGGTGGCCGACACCGGCGACTTCCGGCAGATCGCGCAGTATCAGCCGCGCGACGCCACCACCAACCCGTCGCTGATCCTGAAGGCGGTGCAAAAGCCCGAGTACGCGCCGCTGCTGGCCGACACCCTGGCGCGTCACCGCGGTAAGCCGCTGGACGAAGTGGTCGATCGGCTGCTGGTGCGCTTTGGCTGCGAAATCCTGTCGCTCATCCCGGGCCGCGTGTCGACCGAGGTCGATGCGCGCCTGTCGTTCGACACCGAAGCCACGGTGACGCGCGCCGAGCGGCTGATCGAGCTGTACCAGGCCGAGGGCGTGCACATCGACCGCGTGCTGATCAAGATTGCCAGCACCTGGGAAGGCATCCGCGCCGCCGAGCGGCTGGAGCGGCGCGGCATCCATTGCAACCTGACGCTGCTGTTCTCGTTCTGCCAGGCGGTGGCCTGCGGTCAGGCCCGGGTGCAACTGATTTCGCCCTTCGTCGGCCGCATCTACGACTGGTACAAGAAGGCCGCCGGCAGCCAGTGGGACGAAGCCGCCATGGCCGGCCCGAACGACCCGGGCGTGCGGTCGGTGCGCCGCATCTACGAACACTACAAGCGCTTCGGCATTGCCACCGAGGTGATGGGGGCGAGCTTTCGCAACGTCGGCCAGATCACCGCGCTGGCCGGCTGCGATCTGCTCACCATCAGCCCCGAACTGATGGCGCAACTGGCCGCCAGCCCGGCGCCGCTGGCGCGCGCGCTGGACGCCGAGGCGGCACGCCGGCTCACGCTGCCGGCCGTGCAGTTTGACGAAGCGGGCTTTCGCCTGGCGCTCAATCAGGACGCCATGGCCACCGAAAAGCTGGCCGAGGGCATCCGCGTGTTCATCCAGGACGCCGAAAAGCTCGAAGCCCTGATGCAGGCGGCCTGACCCCGCCCCGACCTGTGCCGATGGACTGGCGAGAACGCGCGCGCGGCGACCAGACGGCGGTGTGGCCGCGGCTGGCGGCGCATGGGCGCCAGCGCTTGGGCGCTGCCGGGCGCTTCGATCTGCGGCAGGCCTTCGCCGAGGACGCGCAGCGCGTCGAGCGTTTCAGCCTCGAGGCGCCGCCGCTGCTGGCCGATCTGTCGAAGAACCTGATCGACGCCCCGGCGCAGCAGTTGCTGACCGAGCTGGCGCAGGCCTGCGGCGTGGCGGCGCACCGCGACGCCATGCTGGCCGGCGAGCGCATCAACACCAGCGAAGCGCGCCCGGTCACCCACGTGCACTGGCGTTGGGCATCAAATCGTGCTCTGGCGCCCGAGGAGCAAGCGCCAGAAGCTATTAAAAACATAGCATCGGTGGTGCCTGATGCGAGCGCCACGCTGGCCGACATGCTGAGCTATGCCGAGTCCGTGCGTGCCGACCGCGGTATCACCGACGTGGTTCACATCGGCATCGGCGGCTCCGACCTGGGGCCGCGCCTGGTGGTGCAGGCGCTGCGCGCTGCCGGACAGGCCAGTGGCCCGAGCCTGCACTTCGTTGCCAACATGGACGGGCACGAGCTGGCCAGCCTGCTGCCGCGGCTGACCGCTTCGCGCACGCTGTTCATCGTCGTCTCCAAGACCTTCGGCACCGCCGAAACCCTGCGCAACGCGCGGTCGGCGCGCGACTGGTTCCTGGCCCAGGGCGGCAGCGACGTGGCGCGCCACTTCGTCGCCGTCAGCGCCAACCTGGCGGCCGCGCGCGCCTTCGGGGCCGGGCGCTGCTTCGGTTTCGACGACGGCCTGGGCGGGCGCTTTTCGCTCTGGTCGCCGGTCGGTCTGGCGATCGCCATCGCTGCCGGCAGCGCCGGCTTCGAGGCCCTGCAGGCTGGCGCCCGCGCCATGGACCGGCATTTCATCCAGGCGCCGCTGGCGCGCAACCTGCCGGTGCAACTGGCGCTGCTGGACCTGTGGTATCGCAACGTCCTCGGCCTGGCCAGCCGCTGCGTGGCGCCCTACCACCACGGCCTGCGCAGCCTGCCCGCCTACCTGCAGCAGCTGGAGATGGAAAGCAACGGCAAGGGCGTCGATCTGCACGGCCGCCCCCTGGCCGTGGCCAGCGCCCCCGTCACCTGGGGGCAGGCTGGCAGCAACGGGCAGCATGCGTTCTTTCAGATGCTGCACCAGGGCAGCGACGTGGTGCCGGTGGAATTCGTGCTGGTGGCGCGCGACGCCCATGGCCTGCCGGAGCACCACGCCAAGCTGCTGGCCAACGCGCTGGCGCAGTCCCGTGCGCTGATGCTGGGGCAGGAGGGCGATGCGCCGGAGCGCCACTTCCCCGGCAACCGGCCCTCCACCGTGCTGCTGCTGCCCGACCTGTCGCCGCACAGCCTGGGCGCGCTGCTGGCGCTGTACGAGCACCGCTGCTTCGTGCTGGGCTCGCTGTGGGGCATCAACAGCTTCGACCAGTGGGGGGTGGAACTGGGCAAGCGCCACGCCGGCCAGATCGAGGCGGCGCTGCGTGGCGGTGCGTTGGGGCCCCTGGATGCGTCGACGGCGGCTCTGGTGGCGCACCTGCGCGGTCCGGCGTGAAGCGGTCGGCGCCGGCGGGGGTGTGCCGCTGCTGATCCGGCCGCCGCCTGCGCCCGCCGCACCGCCTGCACCGCAGTTGCGCGGCTCAGGCCCCAAAAAAAAAGCCGCTGTCTCCAGCGGCTTGGCTTGTCGGGTGGGCAACGCCGTTGCCCACCCACAGGCTTCAGGCAGGTCGGGGGACGATCACATCATCCCGTCCATGCCGCCCATGCCGCCCATGCCACCCGGCATGCCGCCGCCGGCCGGGGCGTCGTCCTTCGGCGCTTCGGCGACCATCACCTCGGTGGTCAGCATCAGGCCGGCCACGGAGGCGGCGTTCTGCAGCGCGGTGCGGGTGACCTTGGTGGGATCCAGGATGCCCATCTCGATCATGTCGCCATACTCGCCGTTGGCGGCGTTGAAGCCGAAGTTGCCCTTGCCTTCCAGCACCTTGTTGACCACCACGCTGGCTTCGTCGCCGGCGTTGATGACGATTTCACGCAGCGGCGACTCGATGGCCTTGAGCACCAGCTTGATGCCGGCGTCCTGGTCGGCGTTGGCACCCTTGATGGCGCCGGCCGCCTGGCGGGCGCGCAGCAGGGCCACGCCACCGCCGGCGACGATGCCTTCTTCCACCGCAGCGCGGGTGGCGTGCAGGGCGTCTTCCACGCGGGCTTTCTTCTCCTTCATCTCGACCTCGGTGGCGGCGCCCACCTTGATGACGGCCACGCCGCCGGCCAGCTTGGCCACGCGCTCCTGGAGCTTTTCGCGGTCGTAGTCGCTGGTGGCTTCCTCGATCTGCACGCGGATCTGCTTGACGCGCGCCTCGATGTCGGCGGCCTTGCCGGCGCCGTCGATGATGGTGGTGTTTTCCTTGCCCACTTCGATGGTCTTGGCCTGGCCCAGGTCGGCCAGCGTCACCTTCTCCAGCGACAGGCCCACTTCCTCGGCGATCACCTTGCCGCCGGTCAGGATGGCGATGTCTTCCAGCATGGCCTTGCGGCGGTCGCCAAAGCCAGGCGCCTTGACGGCCACGACCTTCAGGATGCCGCGGATGGTGTTGACCACCAGGGTCGCCAGGGCCTCGCCTTCGACTTCTTCGGCAATGATCAGCAGCGGACGGCCGCTCTTGGCAACTTGCTCCAGCGTGGGCAGCAGGTCACGGATGTTGCTGATCTTCTTGTCGCACAGCAGCACAAACGGGCTGTCCAGCGAAGCAATCTGCTTGTCCGGATTGTTGATGAAGTAGGGCGACAGGTAGCCGCGGTCGAACTGCATGCCTTCGACGACTTCGAGTTCGTTCTGCAGCGACTTGCCGTCTTCGACGGTGATCACG
>JADLIA010000049.1 GCA_020848515.1 Rubrivivax sp.
AAGCGCCGGGCATGCTCGCCCGAGCGAGACTCGCAGAAGTCGTAGACCACGGCCTCCATGTCTTCAAACGCCCCTGGGGCATAAGCCCAGAGGTAGGCTCGGTGCGTCTTGCCGTTGCCCGGCTTGCGCATGGCCACCGGTGTCTCGTCGGCGTGCAGCACTCGGTGGCCGAGGATCTCGGTCTTGAGCGCCTCGACCAGCGGCTGCAGCCGCACCCCGCAGGTGCCCACCCATTGCGCCAGCGTCGAGCGCGGGATGGCCAGGCCGGCACGAGCGAAGATCGCCTCCTGCCGGTACAGCGGCAGGTGGTCCTGGTACTTGCCCACCAGCACCTGGGCCAGCAGGCCGGTGGTGGGGATACCCTTGTCGATGACGTGCGCCTCAACCGGCACCTGTTGAATGGTCTCACACTGGGCGCAGGCCCACTTGCCACGGATCTGGCGCTCGACACTGAACACGCCTGGCACGTCATCGAGCTTCTCGGCCACGTCTTCGCCCACGCGCCTCATCTGGCAGCCGCAGGCGTAGGTGGTGGACGTGGGTTCGTGGCGGATCTCGCGGCGCGGCAGGTGCACCGGCAGGGGAAGACGCCTGGCTTGCTTCTTCTCGGGATTGGTTGGTGTTTGTGCCTGCGCCAGCGCATCGATCTCGCTGGCCACGGCCGCCAGATCGGCCTCGATCTCGTCTTCGAGCAGGCTCTTTTGCTCGGGACTGAAGCGCTCAGACTGGGCGGCGAACTTCATGCGCTTGAGCAGCGCGTTCTCGTGGGTGAGCTTGTCGATGATGGCCTGCTTGAAGGCCAGTTCCTGATCCTTGGCCGCAGCCACATGCAGCATGGACAGCAGCGCTGAGCGCAGTTGCTCGGCACTCAGACTCTCCACCGATGGGGCTCCATCACCATGGACGAGACTGTGCCAGTGCCGCTGTGGTCACGCCATCGGCACATGCACCGATTGGCAGACAGCAGGCCAGCGATCAGATTCAGAGTACGGTGATCACGCCACCTTCGGCCAGGCGCTGCCAGGGCAGGCCCGGCACCAGGGCATCGAACTGTGGGCGGCTGAGCGTGGCGGTCGATACCCCTTCACGTGGCCAGACGAACTTGCCGTTGTTCAGGCGCCGCGCAGCCAGCCACACCCCGATGCCGTCGTGCACCAGCACCTTCATGCGGTTGGCTCTGCGGTTGGCAAACAGGTAGGCGTGGTGCGGGCGTGCAGCACCGAAGACGGCCACCACGCGGGCCTGGGCCGACTATGTGCCGGCGCGCATGTCCATCGGCTCGGTGGCCAGCCACAGGGCGTCGATGCGGATCACTTGAGCAGCTCGCGCATCCAGGCCGCACAGTGCTCGGTCGCCGAGACCGACCAGGTCAGCGACACGCTGGTGGCGCCACGGCGCAGCTCGATGCGGATGTCTGGGGCCGGCGCGCAACTGGGTGCAGGCAGCGCCACTGGCACGAACGTGGGGACTGGCAAATCCAAACTCGGGCCATGGGCCAGGCGGCGCCACTTGTGCACGACGTTGGCATTGATGCCGTGAGACAGAGCCACGCTGGCTACCGAAGCACCAGGCCGAGCGCACTCGGCCAGGATCTGCTGCTTGAGTTCGGCGCTGTGGCGCCGCCGGGTCTTGTGCATGGCTTCGGTCATGGTGTCCACCTATCTCGTTTGGTGGACACCATCGTTGCCGCTTATGTCGTCGAATTCAAGGGTGGGATGGCCGCGCGCTTACTTTCGTTCCCCGGTATGTTCCCCGGCTACGGGTTGGCTGTCAGTGCCTTCCCTTGTTCCTCCCTGCTGCGTCGAAGCGTGTTTCCCCAATGAAAGAGGCCCCGAGGTGTATGTACCCGGGGGCCATTGTTTCAGTGAATGGTGCCGGTTGTCGGATTCGAACTGACGACCTACCGCTTACAAGGCGGGTGCTCTACCAACTGAGCTAAACCGGCATGGTTGGCGCAGGGATTCTAGCCGCGCGGGCTCGGTCCCCCCGCCGCCATCATTTGATGCGCTTGAGCGCCGGGCGCTTGCGCGGTGGCGAGGGAGGGTCGGTCGGGACATGACCATCGTCTTCGGCGTCCGAGGTCGCGGGCACCAGCTGGATGCCGCTGCGCGGCGCCGCCGCGGCGGGCTCCGCCGGCGGTGCCGCGGCCGCTGGAGCAGCGGCGGGTGCGTCGTCACCGGCTTCTTGCGTCACCGGCACCGGGAAGGCCATGCCCTGTCCGTTTTCGCGCGCATAGATGGCAAGCACCCGATCGACCGGCACGCAGATATCGCGCGGCACGCCGCCGAAACGCGCCTTGAATTCGATGAACTCGTTGCCCAGCTTCAGGCCGCTGGTGGCATCGAAGCTGACGTTGAGCACGATCTCACCGTTCTGCACGTATTCGCGCGGCACCTGCACGGTGGCGTCGACCAGCACGGCGATGAACGGCGTGAAGGCATGGTCGGTGCACCACTCGTACAGCGCCCGGATCAGGTACGGGCGGGTGGATGGGGATTCCAGCGCGTTCATGCGGGCGGCCAAGGTTTACTTGCGCATCACCTTTTCGGAGGGTGTCAGCGCCTCGATGAAGGCCGGGCGCGAGAAGATGCGTTCGGCGTACTTCAGCAGTGGCGCGGCATTCTTGGACAGCTCGATGCCGTAGTAATCGAGGCGCCACAGCAGCGGCGCCAGGGCGACGTCGAGCATGGAGAAGTTCTCGCCCAGGATGTACTTGTTCTTCAGGAACACCGGGGCCATCTGCGTCAGGCGGTCGCGGATGCTGGCGCGCGCCTTCTCGAGCGCGCGTTCGTTGCTCTTGCTGGAGCGGCTCTCCAGCGTGCTGACATGGGTGAACAGCTCCTTCTCGAAGTTGAGCAGGAACAGCCGCACGCGCGCGCGATCGACCGGGTCGCCCGGCATCAGCTGCGGATGCGGAAAGCGCTCGTCGATGTACTCGTTGATGATGTTCGATTCGTACAGGATCAGGTCGCGCTCGACCAGGATCGGCACTTGCCCGTAGGGGTTCATCACGCTGATGTCTTCGGGCTTGTTGTAGAGGTCGACATCGCGGATCTCGAAGTCCATGCCTTTTTCAAACAGGACGAAGCGGCAGCGATGGGAAAACGGGCAGGTCGTACCGGAATACAGCACCATCATGAGGCAGGGCTCCTTAAAACCAAAGGAGTGGGGTAGCGCTGCAGACAGCGTCGCCCCACTCCGCCAGCCCGGTCAACACCGGGCATCGAATGAAGACTCTCAGGTCACGTCTTTCCAGTACGCCGCGTTCAGGCGCCAGGCGATGAACGTGAACAGCAGCAGGAACAGCATGACCCACACGCCGATCGCCACCCGCTGGTTCTGGGCCGGCTCGCCCATCCAGGTGAGGAAATTCACCAGGTCGCCGACCATGGTGTTGTACTCCTGCTCGGACACGGTGCCGGTCGTGACCTGTTCCCACTTGCCGGTGAACACCTTGACCTCATGGCCGTGCTCTTCGCGGGTTTCGAACACCGGACGACGCTCGCCCTGCAGTTGCCACAGCGGATGGGGCATGCCGATGTTGGCGAACGCGAGGTTGTTCCAGCCGGTCGGCGTGGAGCTGTCGCGGTAGTAGCTGCGGAACAGCGTGTAGATGTAATCGCCGCCGGTGCCACCGGCGCCGGCGCGCGAACGGGCGATCACGGTCAGGTCGGGCGGGTTGGCGCCAAACCAGGCCTTGGCCTGGATCGGGTCGATGGCGGCCTTCATCATGTCGCCGACCTTTTCGCCGGTGAACAGCAGGTTGTCCTTGATCTGCTGATCGGTCAGGCCGATGTCCCGCAGGCGGTTGTAGCGCATGAAGGCGGCCGAATGGCAGTTCAGGCAGTAGTTGACGAAGATCTTGGCGCCGTTCTGCAGGCTGGCCAGGTCGTTGGTCTTGCCCGGAGCCTTGTCCCAGCTGATGCCGCCGCCGGCCGCCTGTGCGCCGGCCAGTTGCAGGGCCAGCGCCATGCCGAAGAGCAGTTTCTTCCAGAGGTTCATGATGTTTTTCTCCTGCGTCTTCAGTGGGGCTTGAACGTCACGCGATCGGGCACCGGCTTGGGCGTGCCCAACTGGCTCCACCACGGCATCAGCAGGAAGAAGCCGAAGTAAAACAGTGTCCCCACCATCGCCACCAGCTCGTTGGTGAGCCAGGCCAGCGCAGGCGTGCTGAAGATCGGGCCCGGCACCATGATGCCCAGCACCATGAGGATCAGGAACCAGATCACGAACACCGCGAACACCCACTTGTGCCAGTCGGGGCGATAGCGGATCGAGCGCGCCGGGCTGCGGTCGAGCCAGGGCAGGAAGAACAGGATGATGACCGCGCCGCCCATCACCACCACGCCCCAGAACTTGGCGTCGAAGGTCTTGAGCAGGGCAATCGCCACCAGGCCGGCGACGGCGGCGCCGATCTTGAACGCCATGGCGCAGCGGCACTTGACGAAGCCCAGCACCACAGCCAGGGCGATGATGACGCACAGCACGTTGACCATCAGGTCGGTGGTGGCACGCAGCATCGAGTAGAACGGCGTGAAGTACCACACCGGGGCGATGTGCGCCGGCGTCACCAGCGGGTCGGCCGGGATGAAGTTGTTGTATTCGAGGAAGTAGCCGCCCATCTCGGGGGCGAAGAACACGACGGCAAAGAACAGCATCAGGAACACGCTGACGCCCAGGATGTCGTGGATCGTGTAGTACGGATGGAAGGGGATGCCGTCGGTTGGCGCGTCGGGCGACCAGCGGTTGCCCTTGGGGCCCTTCTTGATCTCGATGCCGTCGGGGTTGTTGGAGCCGACGTCGTGCAGCGCCAGTAGGTGGGCCACCACCAGACCGATCAGCACCAGCGGCACGGCGATGACGTGGAAGCTGAAGAAGCGGTTCAGCGTGGCGTCGCCCACCACATAGTCGCCGCGGATCAGCAGCGACAGGTCGGGGCCGATGAAGGGAATGGCGGAGAACAGGTTGACGATCACCTGAGCGCCCCAGTAGGACATCTGACCCCAGGGCAGCAGATAGCCCATGAAGGCTTCGGCCATCAGCGCCAGGAAGATGGCGCAGCCGAAGATCCAGACCAGCTCGCGCGGCTTGCGGTAGCTGCCGTAGAGCAGCCCGCGGAACATGTGCAGGTAGACCACGACGAAGAACGCCGAGGCGCCGGTGGAGTGCATGTAGCGGATGAACCAGCCGCCCGGCACGTCGCGCATGATGTATTCGACCGATTCGAAAGCCTTGGCTGCGTCGGGCTTGTAATGCATCACCAGGAAGATGCCGGTGACGATCTGGATCACCAGCACCAGCATGGCCAGCGAGCCGAAGAAGTACCAGAAGTTGAAGTTCTTCGGCGCGTAGTACTCCGACATGTGCTTGCGGTATTCCGCAAACAACGTCGGGAAGCGGTTGTCGAACCAGTTGTGCAGCTTGGCGCCCAGCGGGGCGTTGGGGGAGATTTCTTTGAATTCAGCCATGACCGCCTCGTCTTACGCCTGTTTCTTGTCTTCGCCGATCAGCAGCTTGGAGTCGGAGAGGTACACGTAGGGCGGCACCTCCAGGTTGTCGGGCGCCGGCTTGTTCTTGAACACGCGACCCGACAGGTCGAAGGTGGAGCCGTGGCAGGGGCAGAAGAAGCCGCCTTTCCAGTCGTCCGGCAGCGACGGCTGGGCGCCGGTCTGGAACTTGTCGACCGGCGAGCAGCCCAGGTGGGTACAGATGCCGACCACCACCAGCAACTCAGGGTGCTCGGCGCGCGCGCGCGCCTCGTTGCGTGCGTATTCCGGCGTGGGGAAGGCGGTGCGCTCGGAACCCGGGTCGGCCAGCTGGCCGTCGATGCCCTTGAGCGCTGCCATCTGCTCCGGCGTGCGCCGCATGATCCAGACCGGCTTGCCGCGCCATTCGACCGTGAGCTTCTCGCCCGGCTTGAGCCCGGCGATGTCGACCTCGACCGCCGCACCGGCCGCCTTGGCCCGCTCGGACGGCGCAAAGCTGGTGACGAACGGCGTCGCCAGGGCCGCGGCGCCGGCCGCGCCCACGCAGCTGGACGTGATCAGCCAGGTGCGCTTGCTGCTGTCCATGGGTGCGGGGGTGAAGTTACTGGGAGGGGCGTCACTCATGGTGGGGTTCCTCGGGTAAGGTTTCTTATCTTGGAATCAACGGTCGATTGTAGCGGAGCGTCAAGCGCGCACCGGCCGTCAACCGGCCTGCGATTGACACGGATCAGGCCCCGGCCATACTGTCGCGACCGTCAACCACACGAAAGAGAATGCACATGGGCATGATGCAGGAGTTCAGAGAATTCGCCGTCAAGGGCAACGCCATCGATCTGGCGGTGGGCGTGATCATCGGCGGCGCATTCGGCAAGATCGTCGACTCGATCGTCGGCGATCTGGTGATGCCCGTCGTCGGTAAATTGCTCGGCGGGCTGGATTTTTCCAACCACTACATTGCGCTGGCCGGACAGGCTGCGGGCCTGAGCCTGGAAGAGGCCAAGAAGGCGGGCGCCGTGTTCGCCTACGGCAACTTCATCACCATCCTGGTGAACTTCATCCTGCTGGCCTTCATCATCTTCATGATGGTCAAGCAGATCAACCGGTTGAAGAAGGAAGAGCCGGCGGCCGCCGAGCCGGCCCCGGCCGAACCGCCGGAACAGGTGCAGCTGCTGCGCGAGATCCGCGACAGCCTGAAGCGCTGACGCCGACCGCTCCGAATGCTACTTTATTTGTAGCTTTCGGCGCACGCCCCGCACGATGCTGCGGGCGTTTTCATGGTGCCAGCTGGCGGGCCATGCGCACCGCCGCGATCAGGCTGGCGGGGGCGGCCCGGCCGCTGCCGGCGAGGTCGAATGCCGTGCCATGGTCGGGGCTGGTGCGCACCAGCGGCAGGCCCAGGGTGACGTTGACGCCCTGCTCCACACCCAGGTATTTGACCGGGATCAGGCCCTGGTCGTGGTACATCGCCACCACCACGTCGAATTCGGCAAACCCGCGCGCGCGCATGAACACCGTGTCGGGCGCGAACGGGCCACGGGCGTCGATGCCACGGGCGCGCGCCGCGGCCACGGCGGGGGCGATGACCTCGATGTCCTCCCGACCGAACAGGCCGCCTTCACCGGCGTGCGGATTCAGGCCGGCGACCGCGATGCGCGGCGGCCGCCGTAGCGCCGCCGCCACGGATTCGTGCGTGATGCGCAGGGTTTCGGCAATGTTGCCGCTGGTTACCTGGTCGATCGCCGCACGCAGCGACAGGTGGATGCTGACCAGCACGGTGCGCAACTCGTCGTTGGCCAGCATCATGCGCACCGGCAGATCGGTCACCGGCACCCCCAGGTGCTCGGCCGCCAGCGCCTGCAGCAGCTCGGTGTGGCCGGGGTAGCGGTCGTAGGGCGCGCCGGCCGCGGCCAGCGCCTCCTTGTGCAGCGGCGCAGTGACCAGCGCCGCCACCTCCCCACGCAGCGCCGCCCGCGCCGCCCACGCCACGCAGTCGCCGGCGGCGCGGCCGGCCTGCGCGCTGATGCGGCCGAACGGCACCGGCTGCTGCGGCTCGACCACCTGCAGCACCGGCACGCAGCGCGGCGGCGCGTCCAGCGCATCGGCCGGCCGATCGAGCGCGGCCACGGGCAGTTCGACGCCGCCGCCGCCCACCACCGCCGCGGCGCGCCGCAGCGTCGCCAGGTCGCCGGCCACGAAGCAGCCGCGCAGTGCGTCGGGCGCGTCGCGGAACGCCTTGGCGATGATCTCCGGCCCGATGCCGGCGGCGTCGCCCAGGGTGATGGCCAGCGGTTCAATCATCGTCAAATTCGCCTTCAGCCCTTTTTCAGACTGCGCCGAAAGCTATGTTTTTGAGAGCTTTCAGCATCCCCCGTTGGTGCGCGTTCATGCAGGGTTGTCGATTTCGATGAACTGGTGCGCGATCCCCAGTCGCGCCGCCACATGGGCCGCCATGGCCGGCGCGCCGTAGCGCTCGGTGGCGTGGTGGCCACAGGCGCAGAACACTACGCCGCACTCGCGCGCCAGATGCGCCTGCGGTTCGGATATCTCGCCGGTGATGAAGGCCTGCGCCCCGGCGGCGATGGCGGCCTCGAAATAACCCTGCGCCCCACCGCTACACCAAGCTATTTTTTTGATAGCTGTCGACGCTTGCCCCACTTGCGTGACTGGCCGATTCAGCACCTGTTGCAGGTGGCGGGCCAGGGCCTCGGCATGGTCAAACCCGCGTTCATCGGCCGGCTCGCCGATGAAGCCCAGCTCCTGCTCGCCGAAGCGCCCGCCGGCCCGCAGGCCCAGGCGCTGGCCCAGCTGGGCGTTGTTGCCCAGCGTGGGGTGGGCGTCCAGCGGCAGGTGGTAGGCCAGCAGATTGATGTCGTGGGCCAGCAGGCGCTGCAGGCGCTGCTTCAGCCAGCCGGTGACGGTGCCGTCCTGGCCGCGCCAGAACAGGCCGTGGTGCACGAAGATGGCGTCGGCATCGGCGGCGATGGCGGCGTCGATCAGCGCCAGACTGGCGGTGACGCCGCTGACGATCCTGCGGATGCGCGGCCGCCCTTCCACCTGCAGGCCGTTGGG
>JADLIA010000050.1 GCA_020848515.1 Rubrivivax sp.
GACAATCGGTAGCGGCGTGTCAGCGGGTTGTATTCCAACCCGCGACTGTGCTGAAGTTCCAACCCGGCGTCGCGACAGAACCGACTGAGCTCGCTGGGGCGCAGCAGGCGCGCGTATTCGTGCGTGCCGCGCGGCACCAGACCCAACAGGTACTCGGCACCGACAATGGCAAACAGGAACGACTTGGGGTTGCGGTTGATGGTCGAAAAGAACACCCAGCCACCGGGCCGCACCAGCCGCGCACAGGCGCGCACGATGGACGCCGGCTCGGGTACATGCTCCAGCATCTCCATGCAGGTCACCACATCGAACTGACCCGGCATTTCAGCCGCCAGATCCTCAGCGGCGACCTCGCGGTAGGCAATGCGCGGGGTTTCGGCCTCCAGCGCATGCAGTTGCGCCACCATGAGCGATTTCTCGGCCAGGTCGATGCCCAGCACGTCAGCGCCACGACGCGCCATGGCATCGGCCAGAATGCCGCCGCCGCAGCCCACGTCCAGCACACGACAGCCTTTCAGCGGCGCAATGCTGTCAATCCAGTCGAGCCGCAATGGGTTGATGGCATGCAAGGGGCCGAACTCGCCCTCGGTGTCCCACCAGCGGTGGGCCAAGGATGAAAACTTGGCCAACTCGGCCTGATCGACGTTCATGGCGTTCATGGTGAGGATTGTCCCACGGGGTCACTTCGGGTCGGCGCATCAAACCCTACTGCGGCAACCCGTGCATGCGCGCGAATCGCGTGCGCTCGGCCAGAACTTCGGCGCGGGTGATGCAGGCTCGAGGCGGCGGCCTGCCCTGTGCACGCCAATGGTCACGCCACGCCCGGCTCTGGTGGGGATCCACCACCACGTAGCCGGCCTTTCGTGGGCATGCCTGCGCGTCGGCGCAATCCTGCCAGGTGGCACCGTAGATGACACGCCCATCGCGCGTCAGGCCTGGAAAGGCACTCGCCAGCACCCGATCCCTGGCGTGGTCAAGGCGAAATGTCAGCCCGAGTTGGCGATCGTGCACGTACACCTGACCGATGTCGCTGTAGCTCAGCCACGGCGCACCGGCTGCATGTGGGAACCCGAACACCGCTTTGCCAGGCGAAGACCCGAGATCGCCACGCAGGTCGCAAGGGTGCGCGTCAGAGGCCGGATCGGCACTCAGGCCGTAGACACGCATCGAGGGCTGGCCGACACGCGGAACCTGCGGAATGGCCGAAAACTCCGTGCCATCGATCGACAGCATGGGCAGGGCATAGACGCCGCCATCCACCGATGTACGGCCGCTGCAGATGAAGCGTGGGCCGCGGGCAGAGACGATGCGCGCTTCGGTTCCGTCATCGACGACTTCCAGCGTGGCCACCTGCAGCGGCCCGACGCCCTGCTGATCGGGATCGGCATGGTTAGGCCAGCTGAGCGAACGAATCCACAGGCGACGCATGGTCCCTGACCCCGCGCCTGCGGGGCTTTCCTGGTGTGCGCCCTGGGTCGTCACCTCGGCTGCCGCCGCGTAGAAGCCGGTCATGCCGCCCCGGAACAACGGCCGTGCCCGTTCCTGCAGCCGCAGCACGTCAGCAAAACGATAGTGCTCGCCGGTCACATCCACCAAGTAGCGCCAGCTGCCCTGCACCGGAAAGGCTTCGTTGGATAACGGGGTCCGAAAGGTCCTGATCCTTCCTGCCGGCTCGACCGGCAACTCCATCAGACTGACCTGGCCCAACCGAGCGCCAGAGTACGAGCGCAGAATGAAGCGTCCATCGGGACTGATGCGCTCGTAGGTCCCGAGCGCAGCCACGCCATGATCATCCCGACCCACGGCATCGGCGTCGAGCGGCAGGTAGGCGACATGGGGAACGCAGGCGTCACCGGCAACCTCCTGGGCTCCTTCAGGCGCGGCACAGACCGCGCCGGCAAGCAGCGCGCCTGTCAGGATGCCCGAAGCGCGCTGCAGGCTCAGCGACACGGCGTCGCCTCCAGGTCGGCGCGGCGCGCAGCCAGCACGTGGCGCCAGGCCGCATCGGGCATGACACCCCAAATGGGCCAGGGGTGAACGCGGCCACACCGGGCCACCACCGCGGTCGGCGCGTGATTGAGCATGCCGCAGGACTGACCCGCAACCAGGTCCATCACCGGCAGGGTGCGCCAGGAACGAAGGTCGCCCAGCTCAGTGGCCGCCAGCCACTCGTCGTCGGGTACGCCCGGGTCCCGGAACGCTTGCACCCGCCATCCGTCCTGGTGCGCCATGGCGGCCATGCGGGGCCATTCCTTGAGCGCATACGGCATGCGAGGCGACAGGACGGCAAGCAGGGTCGGCTCGTCCTGCAGCAATTCGCGCTGATGCGCCAGCAACAGCTGGTTGCACGACAAGGCCGCACCATCTGCCCAGGCGGCGGGGGCCAGAAGCAGCACCGCACCGACGATATTCCAGGCGGATCGGATCATGTCTGCCAGAGCGCCCAGCACAACCCAAGAGTCAAACAAAAAGGCCCTGGGAGCTTTCGCCCCCAAGGCCTGATGCAATCCAGTGATGAAGCTGGACCGATTACTTCGCGGCGCGCGTGCCGACCACTTCCACCTCGACGCGGCGGTTCTTGGCGCGGCCCTGGGCGGTGCGGTTGTCGGCCACCGGCTGCTTCTCACCCTTGCCTTCGGTGTAGACGCGGTTGCGTTCGATGCCCTTGGACACCAGATAGGCTTTCACGGCCTCGGCGCGACGCACCGACAGTCGCTGGTTGTAGGCGTCGGAACCGATCGAGTCGGTGTGGCCCACGGCAATGATCACTTCCAGGTTGATGCCCTGGATCTTGCTGACCAGGTCATCCAGCTTGGCACGGCCTTCCGGCTTGAGCACCGACTTGTCGAAGTCGAAGAAGGCGTCGGCGGCGTAGGTGACCTTCTGGGCAGCCAGGGCAGGCGCCGGAGCAGGTGCCTTGGCCGGAGCAGGTGCCGGAGCGGCAGCAGCCGGTGCCGGTGCCGCGGCCGGCGCAGCAGCCTTGGGCGCCTCGAGCGCGCCGTCGCAGCCAGGAGCAGCGGTAGCCGGCGTCCAGCCCGCATCGCGCCAGCACAGTTCGTTGGTGCCGTTCTTCCAGATCAGGTTGCCGTGGCCATTGCGCCAGTTGTCGGAATTGATCGTCGAACCAGCTGCGAAGGCGGAACCAGCCACGGTTGCCACTGCGAACAGAGCCGCTACTTTGTTGAGTTTCTTCATGGTTCTCCTCATGGGAAAAAAGCCGCAGCCGGGCTGCGATAAATCGGACGCTTCAAGTGACCACCACCGAAAACGTTGAGGCGATTGTGCCACAGGCGATAGCGCGATCTTGGTGGAACGGCGCCTCAGCGCCTCAGACAGAGGCTCAATTTCGATCAAGTGTTGCTATGGAACCACAAGTCCGGGCGCCTAGTAGAATCGATCGCTTTCGCCCGCCGGATCCCGCCCCGTTGCTCTCCTTGTTGCTCGGTCTATGACTTCATTCGCCAAAGAAACCCTCCCCATCAGTCTGGAAGAGGAGATGCGGCGAAGCTATCTCGATTACGCCATGAGCGTGATCGTGGGCCGCGCCCTGCCCGACGCGCGCGATGGCCTGAAGCCCGTGCACCGGCGCGTGCTGTACGCCATGCACGAGCTGAACAACGACTGGAACCGGCCGTACAAGAAGTCGGCGCGCATCGTGGGTGATGTGATCGGCAAGTACCACCCGCACGGCGACATCGCGGTGTACGACACCATCGTGCGCATGGCACAGGACTTCTCGCTGCGCCACATGCTGGTCGATGGCCAGGGCAACTTCGGCAGCGTGGATGGCGACAACGCCGCCGCCATGCGTTACACCGAAATCCGCCTGTCGAAGATCGCCCACGAGATGCTGGCCGACATCGACAAGGAGACGGTGGACTTCGGCCCCAACTACGACGGCAGCGAGCAGGAGCCACTGGTGCTGCCCAGCCGCCTGCCGAATCTGCTGGTCAACGGCTCGGGCGGCATTGCCGTGGGCATGGCCACCAACATCCCGCCGCACAACCTGAATGAAGTGGTGGACGCCTGTCTGCACCTGTTGCGTCAGCCGACGGCCAGCATCGAGGAATTGATGGAGATCATGCCGGCACCGGACTTTCCGACCGGCGGCATCATCTACGGCATGCAGGGCGTGCGCGAGGGCTACCGCACCGGGCGTGGGCGCGTGGTGATGCGCGCCAAGGTGCACTTCGAGGACATCGACCGCGGCCAGCGCCAGGCCATCATCGTCGACGAGCTGCCCTACCAGGTCAACAAGAAGACGCTGCAGGAGCGCATGGCCGAGTTGGTGCACGAGAAAAAGCTCGAGGGCATCAGCCACATCCAGGACGAGTCCGACAAATCCGGCATGCGCCTGGTGATCGAGCTCAAGCGCGGCGAAGTGCCCGAGGTGGTACTCAACAACCTGTACAAGCAGACCCAGCTGCAGGACACCTTCGGCATGAACATGGTGGCGCTGATCGACGGCCAGCCCCGGCTGTGCAATCTGAAGGAGCTGGTCGAGGTCTTCCTGCAGCACCGCCGCGAGGTAGTGACCCGGCGCACCGTGTTCAACCTGCGCAAGGCGCGCGAGCGCGGCCATGTGCTGGAAGGCCTGGCCGTGGCGCTGGCCAACATCGACGAGTTCATCCGCATCATCCGCGAATCGCCCACGCCGCCCGTGGCCAAGGCCGAGCTGATGACGCGCAGCTGGGACAGCCAGCTCGTGCGCGAGATGCTGACGCGCACGCGCGCAGACGGCGGCGTGGTCAACGCCGACGACTACCGCCCCGAGGGTCTGGAGCGCGCCTGCGGCATGCAGGGCGATGGCCTGTACCGCCTGTCCGACACTCAGGCGCAGGAAATCCTGCAGATGCGCCTGCAGCGCCTGACCGGCCTGGAGCAGGACAAGATCATTGCCGAATACAAGGAAGTGATGGCCCAGATCGACGATCTGCTGGACATCCTGGCGCGCCCCGAGCGCGTGTCCACCATCATTGGCGAGGAGCTGTCGGCACTGAAGGCCGAATTTGGCCAGACCAAGGTCGGCGCGCGCCGTTCGACGGTCGAACACAACGCCCAGGATCTGGCCACCGAGGACCTGATCACGCCCACCGACATGGTGGTCACGCTCAGCCACACCGGCTACATCAAGGCGCAGCCGGTATCGGAATACCGGGCCCAGAAGCGTGGCGGTCGCGGCAAGCAGGCCACGGCGACCAAGGAAGACGACTGGATCGACCAGCTGTTCATCGCCAACACGCACGACTGGATCCTGTGCTTTTCCAACCGCGGCCGCCTGTACTGGCTCAAGGTCTGGGAAGTGCCGTCCGGTTCGCGCGGCTCGCGCGGGCGCCCCATCGTCAACATGTTCCCGCTGGCCGAGGGCGAGAAGATCAACGTGGTGCTGGCGCTCACCGGCGCAATGCGCAATTTCCCGGACGATCACTTCGTGTTCATGGCCACCTCCATGGGCACGGTCAAGAAAACCGCCCTGCCCGAGTTCAGCAACCCACGCAAGGCCGGCATCATCGCCGTCGACCTGGACGAGGGCGACTACCTGATCGGCGCCGCCCTGACCGATGGTGCGCACGACGTGATGCTGTTCTCCGACGGCGGCAAGGCGGTGCGCTTCGACGAAAACGACGTGCGCCCGATGGGCCGCAACGCGCGCGGCGTGCGCGGTATGTCGCTGGAAGAAGGCCAGCGCGTCATCGCCATGCTGGTGGCCGACGGTGAAACCACCACCGACAGCGCGGAACCGAATGCGCGCAACAGTGTCTTAACCGCAACCGAAAACGGTTACGGCAAGCGCACCAATATCAACGAATACACACGCCACGGTCGTGGCACCAAGGGCATGATCGCGATCCAGCAGAGCGAGCGCAACGGCAAGGTGGTTGCCGCCACGCTCGTGAGCAGCGACGACGAGATCATGCTCATCACCGACAAGGGCGTGCTGGTGCGCACCCGTGTCGCCGAAATCCGCGAAATGGGCCGCGCCACCCAAGGTGTCACGCTCATCGCGCTGGACGACGGCGCCCAGTTGAGCGGTCTGCAGCGCATCGTCGAAAACGACGCGCAGGATCCCGCCATCGACCCCACCCAGGAATCCCCAACGGAGTGAACCCAGTGAGTTTGACCATTTCCCGCCTCCCGACAGCTATTGTTTTCGTAGCTGCTTGCGCACTATCCACGGGCGCCATGGCCCAAAATGATGCGAAACGTGCGCTGGCCAACAAGCTGGTGCAGCTGCAGCTCAAGACCGATGGTCCGGCCATCACCGATCAGCTCACCAACAGTGCGGTGCAGCCCATCGTGGCCGGCTGGTCGCAGCGACTCGATGAGACCGTGCCGCCGGCCCGCCAGAAGGAGGTGCGCGACAAACTCGACGTCGAGCTGAAGAAGTTCGCCGACAGCACCCACAAGTCGATCGAAGCGCAGGTGGGCAAAGCGGCCGAAGCGGCGATGGTGCCGATCTTCATGGAGAAACTCTCCGAAGAGGAGATGAAGACCATCATCGCCTACATGGAATCGCCCGCCAGCGCCAAGCTTCAGGCGCTGGGAGCAGACGCCACCGACGCCTGGGCCAAGCGCATCATCGACAGCACGCGCAGCCAGGTGGAAGCCAGCGCCAAGACCTTCGAGAGCGCGGCCGATCGGATCGTGAAAGCGGCGGCGGGCGGCGCATCCGGCGCCGCTGCGGCCACCAAGAAATAAGGTCCCGACCCCAGCCACCCACGTGCCGGCAGGCGCCCGTCCGAGGCGCTGCGGCCCGCCCCAGGCCATCCCGTCACCGCATGAGCTCAACTACGCCCGTCCAGTCCGAAGCCCTGGCCCAGCTGCGCACGCAGATCGACAGCCTGGATGCGCAGTTGCTGACGCTGCTCAACCAGCGCGCCAAAGTGGCCGAGCAGGTGGGCGAGCTCAAGCGCCGCGAAGGCACGCCGTTCTTTCGCCCCGACCGCGTGGCGCAGGTGATCGACAAGATCCAGGCCAGCAACACCGGGCCGCTGCAGAACAGCCATGTGGCGGCGATCTGGCGCGAAATCATGTCGGCCTGCCTGGCGCTGGAAGTGCCGCAGCGCGTGGCTGTCCTGGGGCCGCAGGGGACGTTCTGCGAGCAGGCGGCGATCGAGTACTTCGGCAGTGCCGCCAACCTGATCTACTGCAGCAGCTTCGACGAGGTGTTTCACGCCACCGCGGCCGGCACGGCCCAGTTTGGCGTGGTAGGCATGGAAAACACCACCGAGGGCGTGGTCGCGCGCTCGTTCGACCTGTTTCTGCATTCGCCGGTCCATGTGATCGGCGAAGTCAGCCTGCTGGTGCGGCACAACCTGCTGCGGCAGGTCAACGCGCTGGACAAGGTCGAGGTGGTGCTGGCGCACCCGCAGGCGCTGATGCAATGCCAGGGCTGGCTCAGCGAGCACCTGCCGGGCGCCGAGCGCCGGGCCGTCTCCAGCAACGCCGAAGGTGCGCGCCTGGCGGCCACCAACCCGGCCTGGGCGGCTCTGGCCAGTGAGCGTGCCGCCGCTCAATTCGGGCTGCACATCGTCGCCCATGCGATCCAGGACGAGGCCTACAACCGCACGCGCTTTGCCATCATCTGCCTGCCGCAGACGCTGGGCACGCCGGCGGCCACGGGTCGCGACTGCACCAGCATCGTGGTGTCGGTGCCCAACAAACCGGGCTCGGTGCACGACATGCTGACACCGCTGAAGAAGCATGGGGTGAGCATGACGCGCTTCGAGTCGCGCCCGGCCAAATCGGGCAAGTGGGAATACTTCTTCTACATCGACCTGCAAGGTCATCCCGGCGAGCCCAATGTGGCAGCGGCGCTGAGCGAACTGCAGGCCTACTGCGCCTTCTACAAGATGCTGGGCGCCTATCCCCTGGGTCAAGATGTTTGAGCAACTCGGACTGATCGGCTGCGGCCTGATGGGCGGCTCCTTCGCCCTGGCGCTCAAACGCGCCGGCCTGGTCAAGCGCGTGGTGGGTTACAGCAAATCGCCCTCCACCACGGCGCGGGCGCTGCAACTGGGCGTGATCGACGTCGAGGCACCCTCGGCCCTGCTGGCGGTGTCCGGCGCCGACCTGGTGCTGCTGGCGGTGCCGGTGGCCGCCACCGAAACCACGCTCAAGGCCATCCGCCACCTGGTCAACGGCGACATGCTGATCATGGACGTCGGCTCCAGCAAGCGCGACGTGGTGGACGCCGCGCGGCGCGTGCTGAAGCAGGACGTGGGCGTGTTCGTGCCCTGCCACCCGATCGCCGGGCGCGAGGTGTCGGGGGTGGAGCACGCCGACGCCGGGCTGTACGCTGGCAAGCAGGTCATTCTGACCCCCATCGAGCGCACGCTGACGGCCAAGCTGGAGCAGGCCAACGCCCTGTGGCAAGCGCTCGGTTGTCAGGTGGTCAACATGTCGCCCGAATCGCACGACGCCGCCTTCGCGGCAGTCAGTCACTTGCCGCATCTGGTCGCCTTCGCGCTCATGAACAGCATCGTGAACCAACCCGAAGGGCGCGAATACCTGTCGCTGGCCGGCCCGGGGTTTCGCGATTTCAGTCGCATCGCCGCCAGCGACCCGCAAATGTGGCGCGACGTGCTGATCGCCAATCGCGAAGAGCTGGGGCGCCAGACCGAACTGTTTCAGCATGCGCTCAACGACCTGCAGCGACTGATCGCCAACGGCCAGGCCGACGATCTGGAACGCCTGATCAACCGCGCCAGCCATGCGCGCGCCAACTGGCGCCTGTCGTCAGGTGCCCGCTGAGCGCGCCGGCCGCACCGTGTTCGATCTTCCGTTTCTCGACATCCCGGCCCTGCGCGCGGTGCACGGCACGGTGCGTCTGCCGGGCTCCAAAAGCATCTCCAACCGCGTGTTGCTGCTGGCCGCCCTGTGCGAAGGGCGGACCGTCATTCACGACCTGCTGGACTCCGACGACACCCGCGTGATGCTGCAGGCGCTGCGCCAGCTCGGCTGCGTGGTTGAACTGCAGGGCACCTCGCACGTCATCGAAGGCCTGGGCAACCGGCCGTGCCAGCCGCAGGCCGAACTGTTCCTGGGCAATGCCGGCACCGCCATGCGGCCACTCACCGCAGCGCTGGCCGTGCTGGGCGGCGACTACCGACTCAGCGGCATCCCGCGCATGCACGAGCGCCCGATCGGCGACCTGGTCGATGCGCTGCGCACGCTCGGCTGCCGCATCGACTACCTTGGCCAGGCCGGCTACCCGCCGCTGCGCATCGGCGCACCGGACCTCAGCCTGGATCGGCCCATCCCCGTGCGCGGCGACGTCTCCAGCCAGTTCCTCACCGCGCTGCTGCTGGCACTGCCGCTGGCGGCCGGCCGCCCCGGCGCGCGCGACATCGTCATCGACGTGGTCGGCGAGCTGATCTCCAAGCCCTACATCGACATCACGCTGCAGCTGCTGGCGCGCTTTGGCGTCACCGTGCAGCGCCAGGGCTGGCAGCGCTTCGTCATCCCCAGCGGCAGCCGCTACCGGTCACCGGGCGAAATCCACGTCGAGGCCGATGCCTCGTCTGCCAGTTATTTCATAGCTGCGGGCGCTTTGTCAGAGGGCGCTGCAGGCCAGAATGGCTTGACGATCGAAGGGGTTGGCGAAGCGTCCATCCAGGGCGACATCCGCTTCGTCGAGGCCGCGCGCCAGATGGGCGCGCAGATCGAAAGCGGCCCCAACTGGCTGCGCGTGCGGCGCGGCGCCTGGCCGCTGCGCGCCATCGATCTGGACGGCAACCACATTCCCGACGCCGCCATGACGCTGGCGGTGATGGCGCTGTACGCCGACGGCCCCAGCACCTTGCGCAACATCGCCAGCTGGCGCGTCAAGGAAACCGACCGCATCGCCGCCATGGCCAACGAGCTGCGCAAGCTCGGCGCCCAGGTGGAAGAAGGCGCCGACTTCATCCGCATCCACCCACCTGCCGGTGCCGCGGCGTGGCGGGCGGCGTCGATCCACACCTACGACGACCACCGCATGGCCATGTGTGGGTCGCTGGCGGCGTTCAACCCCGCTGGGCTGCCGGTGCGCATCGAAGACCCGCGTTGCGTCGGCAAGACCTTTCCCGACTACTTCGAGACGCTGTTCGCCCTCGCAGGTGCGGCCGGCCCGGTGCCGGTGATCTGCATCGACGGACCCACGGCCTCCGGCAAAGGCACGCTGGCGGCCGAACTGGCCCGCCGGCTGGGGTTCCGGTTTCTGGATTCCGGCGCACTGTACCGGCTGGTCGGTCTGGCCGCGCGCCAACAGGGCATGGCACCGGACGCCACCAACGAGGCCGCCCTTGCCAGCCTCGCGCGCCAGTTGCCGGTGCGTTTCGAGGCCCAGACGGTCTGGCTGGCCGACCAGGACGTCACCGACGCCATTCGCACGGAAGCGGCGGGCATGGACGCCTCGCGCGTTTCGGCCCTGCCCGCGGTGCGCCAGGCGCTGCTGGCCCTGCAGCGCGACTTTGCCCGGTTGCCGGGTCTGGTGGCCGATGGGCGCGACATGGGAACGGTGGTGTTTCCAGACGCCCGGCTCAAGGTGTTTCTGACCGCAGACGCCGCCCAGCGCGCCGAAAGGCGGTATAAGCAGCTGATTTCCAAGGGAATTTCTGCTAACATCGATAGTCTTCGCGCCGACCTGGAGGCGCGCGACGCGCGGGATCGAGACCGCGCCGCCGCGCCACTGAAGGCCGCGCCAGACGCCCTGCTGCTGGACAACTCCCTGCTTTCGATTGCGCAGTCGGTCGAACAGGTGCTGAGCTGGTGGCAGGCACGGCAGCCGTTCTGATCGACATCTCGACCTAGAACGCAGCCACAGCGCCAGAACCCCCGGTTCTGGCGTTCTTCGGTCCACCCGGCCTCCCTGCCGCGCTTGCTCAGCGCACCAGGCCTGGTGGTTGTTCAACCCGCAACCCGCGGCTCTGGCCGCCACCCCCGCCGCCGCACAGCCTCTGGAAACGATTGCATGGTGCCGTCGTGAGAACCCGTGCGCGCGCAACAAGGAAACCCCATGTCTGAATCTTTTGCCCAGTTGTTTGAAGAATCCCTGCAGCGCACCGAGATGCGCCCGGGTGAAGTCATCACCGCCGAAGTGGTGCGCGTCGAGCACAACTTCGTCGTCGTGAACGCCGGCCTGAAGTCCGAGGCCTACATCCCGATCGAGGAATTCAAGAACGACCAGGGCGAGGTCGAGGTGGAGCCCGGCGCCTTCGTGCCGGTGGCCATCGGTTCGATCGAAAACGGCTACGGCGACACCATCCTGAGCCGCGACACCGCCAAGCGCCTGGCCTCCTGGCTGGCGCTGGAAAAAGCCCTGGACTCGGGCGAGTTCGTCACCGGCACCACCAGCGGCAAGGTCAAGGGCGGCCTGACGGTGCTGGTCAACGGCATCCGCGCCTTCCTGCCCGGCTCGCTGGTCGACACCCGCCCGACCAAGGACCTGACGCCGTACGAAAACAAGACGATGGAGTTCAAGGTCATCAAGCTCGATCGCAAGCGCAACAACGTGGTGCTGAGCCGCCGCGCGGTGGTCGAGGCTTCCATGGGCGAAGAGCGCGCCAAGCTGATGGAGACGCTGAAGGAAGGCGCCATCGTCAACGGCGTGGTCAAGAACATCACCGAATACGGCGCGTTTGTGGACCTGGGCGGCATCGACGGCCTGCTGCACATCACCGACATGGCCTGGCGCCGCGTGCGCCACCCCTCCGAGGTGGTGCAGGCTGGTCAGGAAATCACTGCCAAGATCCTCAAGTTCGACACCGAAAAGAACCGCGTCAGCCTGGGCCTCAAGCAAATGGGCGACGACCCGTGGCTGGGCGTCAGCCGCCGCTACCCGCAGGGCACACGCATGTTCGGCAAGGTCACCAACATCGCCGACTACGGCGCCTTCGTCGAACTGGAGCCGGGCATCGAAGGTCTGGTGCACGTGTCTGAAATGGACTGGACCAACAAGAACGTCGCGCCCAGCAAGATCGTGTCGATGGGCGACGAGGTCGAGGTCATGGTGCTGGAGATCGACGAGGACAAGCGCCGCATCAGCCTGGGCATGAAGCAGTGCCGCGCCAACCCCTGGCAGGAATTCGCGCAGAACACCCGCCGCGGCGACCGCGTCAAGGGCCCCATCAAGTCCATCACCGACTTCGGCGTGTTCGTGGGCCTGGCTGCCGGCATCGACGGCCTGGTGCACCTGTCCGACCTGTCCTGGAACGAGCCCGGCGAAGCCGCCGTGCGCAACTACAAGAAGGGCCAGGAAGTCGAGGCCATCGTGCTGGCCGTCGACGTCGACCGCGAGCGCATCAGCCTGGGCATCAAGCAGCTCGACCAGGACCCGTTCACCACCTTCGTGTCGGTCAACGACAAGGGCCAGACCGTCACCGGCACCGTCAAGACCGTGGACGCACGTGGCGCCGAGATCGACCTGGGCAACGACGTGGTGGGCTACCTGCGTGCCTCCGAGATCAGCCGAGATCGCGTGGAAGACGCCAGCCAGGTGCTGAAGGTCGGTGACGAAGTCACGGCCGTGGTCATCAACGTCGACCGCAAGTCGCGCAACATCCAGCTGTCGGTCAAAGCCAAGGACGCCGCCGACCAGCAGGAAGCCATGGCCAGCCTGAGCCAGAGCAGCGGCAGCGCCGGCACCACCAGCCTGGGCGCCCTGCTGCGCGCCAAGCTGGACGGCAACGACAAGTAAGCCGAGCCGCGCGGCCAGGGGCGCCCCCTCTGGCCGCGCTCACCGCCATGACACGCTCCGATCTGGTCGAACTGCTGGCCGAACGCTTCAGCCAGCTCACGCAGCGCGACGCCGACGCGGCGGTCAAGACCATCCTGGATGCGATGAGCGACGCGCTGGCGCGCGGTCATCGCATCGAGATCCGCGGTTTCGGCAGCTTCTCCATCAACCACCGGCCGCCCCGTCTGGGTCGCAACCCACGCACCGGCGACCGCGTGCACATCCCCGAGCGGCGCGTGCCCCACTTCAAGCCGGGCAAGGCGCTGCGAGAAGCCGTGGGCGCGCAGCCGGTCAGTCCCGGCGTACGCGGCGCACCGGAGGATCGGGAAACACCACACTAGAATCTTCTTCGACACCGAAGAAGACCCATGAACCGACTTGCCCGGCTGCTGACGTGGATACTCAAGGCAGCCGTTTTTTTTGCCCTGTTCGCCTTTGCCCTCAATAACCAGCAGGGCGCCACCGTGCACCTGCTGTTCGGCCATCAGTGGCGTGCACCCATGACGCTGATCGTGCTGGTGGCCTTCGGCATCGGCCTCATCGTGGGCGTGCTGGGCATGCTGCCGGGTTGGTGGTCGCGCCGCCACGGCCGCACGCCCATGCCCGGCCCCGTACCGGCGCCGTCGGAGCCTTCGGTGCCGGAGCCTCCCCATGGAGTTTGATCTCGGCTGGATCCTGTTCGGCCTGCCGGTGGTGTTTGCCCTGGGCTGGTTTGCCTCGCGCCTGGACCTGCGCCAGCTGCGCATCGAGAACCGGCAGGCGCCCAAGGCCTACTTCAAGGGCCTCAACCATCTGCTGAACGAGCAGCAGGACCAGGCCATCGACGCCTTCATCGAGGCGGTGCAGAAAGACCCCGACACCTCCGAACTGCACTTCGCCCTCGGCAACCTGTTTCGCCGCCGCGGCGAATACGAGCGTGCCGTGCGCGTGCACGAGCACCTGCTGTCGCGCGCCGACCTGAGCCAGGCCGACCGCGACCGTGCCCAGCATGCGCTGGCGCTCGACTTCCTGAAGGCCGGGCTGCTGGACCGCGCCGAAGACGCCCTGCGCAAACTCGAGGGCACGGCGTTCGAGGAGCAGGCCGGCCTGACCCTGCTGTCGCTGCACGAGCGGGCGCGCGACTGGCCGCAAGCCGGGGCCCTGGCCCGGCGGTTGCAGCAGCGCGGAGCGGGCGATTTCACCTTGCGCTTGTCACACTACCAATGCGAGCAGGCCAGCGAGGCGCTGAACAAGAAGAGCGATCGCACCGCCGCCCAGCAATACCTGCGCCTGGCGATCGACCAGGCCCCGCATGCGGCCCGACCACGCATCGAGCTGGCCGGCCTGCTGGCGCGCGAGGGCGATGCCGCCGACGCACTCGATCAGCTGGCCAGCCTGGAGCAGCACGCGCCGCAGGCCATTGCGCTGGTGGCCAGCGAACTGGTGCGCATCGGACAGGCCTGTGGACAGGCCACGCGCGTGCGCGAACTGCTGCAGCGCAGCTACGCCAGCACGCCATCGATCGACGTGGCCGACGCCATCGTGCAGGCCGACGTCACCGCCGGTGTGCCCCAGGCGCAAGCGCGCTCCGGCTACCTGCGCCACATGGCCCAGGAGCCGTCGCTGATCGCGGCGGCGCGCTGGCTCAGCCATGAAGGCTTTGCCCAGCAGGACGCCCACGCCCTGGTGCAGCGCTCGGTCGACCACGCCGCCCGGCCTCTGGCGCGCTACCGCTGCGCGGCCTGCGGCTTCGAGGCGCAGGGGTATTTCTGGCAATGTCCGGGCTGCCAGGCCTGGGAGAGCTTTCCGCCGCGCCGCATCGAGGAGCTGTGACCGCTGGGCGACCCGCGCCGCGGCTGTGGTAGTGTCAACGCCGACACCGCCCGATCAGTTGAATACCGGCCCGCCGGCGGCCTCAGCCGGCATGCTTTCGTCACCAGGAGTGTTCGCCCATGTTGAAGAAGATCCTCGTCCTTCTGAGCCTGCTCTACGCCGCCTTCGCCTTTGCCGCGGTCGACGCCAACACCGCCAGCGCCGCCGACCTGGACAGCGTCAAGGGCATCGGCCCCGGCATGTCCAGCCGCATCATCAAGGAACGCAAGAAGAGCGAATTCAAGGACTGGGCCGACTTCATCAGCCGCGTCAAAGGCGTGGGCGAGAAGAACGCCGCCAAGTTCTCTGCCGCTGGCCTGACGGTCAACGGCGCCGCCTACACCGCAGCGGCCGCGGCCAGCCCCGCCAAGCCGAAAGCGGCGCCGGCGGCAGCGAGCAGCAACACCGCGGCCAAGACCCCGGCCCCCAGCGCACCCGCAACGGCCGCCAGCAAACCCTGACGCCCACGCGCCCGCCGGGCGCCCTGACCCCTCGGACGGCACGCCAGCGCGTGCCGTTTTCTTTGCGCTTGATTACTACGATTTTGATAGCTTGCGGCGCAGTTCCATCAAGCGCCAGGAGCCGATTTGGTTGATGATCCTGTGAACGACCGTCGAACCTAGAAGCGGCAGTTGGACGCGCCCGCCGGTGCCGTGATCGGCGTGCCAGGCAAGGGCGATCGCGCAGCCTGCTCACCGCACTTCGGAAGTGATGATGGATCAGCGCGCACCATAGCCGCCCCCGCCCGGTGTGTGGATTTCGAAGATGTCGCCGGCCTGCATCTCCACGCTGCCGATGTGCTGCAGCTCCTGCACGCTGCCGTCGGCGCGCAGCACCCGATTGATGCCCACCGCGCCCGCCCCGCCGCCCGCCATGCCGAAGGCGCCGTGCACGCGGCCGTTGCTGAGGATGCTGGCGGTCATGGGCTCGAGAAAGCGCAGGCGGCGCACGCCCCCATCGCCGCCGCGCCAGCGCCCGGTGCCGCCCGAGCCGTGGCGGATCTCGTAGCTCTCCAGGCGCACCGGAAAGCGCCACTCCAGCACCTCGGGGTCGGTCAGGCGCGAATTGCTCATGTGCGTCTGCACCACGCTGGTGCCGTCAAAGCCCCCCACCAGCCCACCCTGGTGGTCGAACTCACCGCCCGCGCCCGAGCCGCCGGAGATGGTCTCGTAGTACTGGTAGCGCTCGTTGCCGAAGGTGAAGTTGTTGAGCGTGCACTGGCTGGCGCCCATCAGGCCCAGCGCGCCGATCAGCGCGTTGGTGATGCAGGTGGAGGTCTCGACGTTGCCGGCCACCACGCTGGCCGGCGGCTCGGGGCGCAGCATGCTGCCTGCGGGAATGGTCACCTCGATGGGCTTGAGGCAACCGGCGTTGAGTGGAATGTCGTCGTCCACCAGGATGCGGAACACGTACAGCACCGCCGCCATGCACACCGCGGTGGGCGCGTTGAAGTTGTTGCTCTGCTGAGGCGAAGTGCCGGAAAAATCGATCTTCGCGCTGCGCGTGGCGGCGTCGATGGCGACGGCCACCTGGATCTGCGCGCCGTTGTCCAGCGGCAGGGTGAAGCGCCCATTCGTCACCCGAGCGGCCAGACGGGTGATCGCCCGGCGCACGGATTCCTCGGCGTTGTCCTGCACGTGCTGCATGTAGGCCTGCACGACATCCAGGCCGAACTGCTCGACCATCTTGCGCAGCTCCTGCACGCCTTTTTCGTTGGCGGCGATCTGCGCCTTCAGGTCGGCCAGGTTCTGCAGCGGATTCCTGCTCGGGTATTCACCACTGGCCAGCAACTCCAGCACCTCGCGCTCGCACAGCCGCCCGCGATCGACCAGCTTGACGTTGTCGATCTGCACGCCTTCTTCTTCGATGCAGGTGGAAAACGGCGGCATCGAGCCGGGCGTGATGCCGCCGATGTCGGCGTGGTGGCCGCGCGAGCCGACGTAGAACACGGGCCGCGCCTCGCCGTCCAGACACACCGGCGTGATCACCGTGCTGTCGGGCAGGTGCGTGCCGCCGTGGTAGGGGTCGTTCAGCACATAGACGTCGCCGCGCTGCATGTCGGGGTTGCGCGCAATCACGGTCTGGATGCTCTCGCCCATGCTGCCCAGGTGCACCGGCATGTGCGGCGCGTTGGCGATCAGGTGGCCCGCGGCGTCGAACAGCGCGCACGAGAAGTCCAGCCGCTCCTTGATGTTGACCGAGTAGGCGGTGTTCTGCAGCTGCAGGCCCATCTGCTCGGCGATGTTCATGAACAGGTTGTTGAACACCTCCAGCAGCACCGGGTCGACCTGGGTGCCGGCGGCAAAGCGTGCCGCGCGCGGGGCGGCGCGCTCGAGCAGCAGGTGATCCAGCCCCGTCAGGCGGGCGCGCCAGCCGGGCTCGAGCACGGTGGTGGCGTTGCGCTCGGCAATGATGGCCGGGCCCTCGATCACGTCGCCGGCGCGCAGGTCCTCGCGCACGATCAGCGCTGCCTCATGCCAAGCGCTTTGGCCGCCTGCGCCGCTGGTGTAGATGCGCACGGTGGCGCGCCGCGGCACGGAGCGCGGCGGCTGCAGCGGCTGCTCGATTTCGGCAGGGGCTTCGCCGGCGATCACCGCCTCGACCGACACCGCCTCGACGATCAGCGCCTTGCCCTGCATCAAAAAGGCAAAGCGCTGGCGGTAGGCCGCCTCGAAAGCCTGGGTGATGGCCTGCAGCGCGGCGGCGGCGCCCGCGCCGTCGAGCGCGCGGTCGAAGGCCACCACCAGGGCCGAGTCGGTGCCGGCGTAGCGCAGGTGCAGGCGCTGGTGCACCTGGATGGCGCCGCCACCGGCGTGCTGGCCTTGCAGCTGCGCGCGCGCCTCCTTGGCCAGGGCGTCGCCGGCGGCGCGCAGCGCGGGCAGTTGCGCGATTTCCAGCGGCAGCTCCAGCGCACGCTCGCGCATCAGCGTCTGGTCGGCCAGGCCCATGCCGTAGGCCGACAGCACGCCCGCCAGCGGGTGCACCAGCACGCGGTTCATGCCCAAGGCATCGGCCACGGCGCAGGCGTGCTGGCCGCCAGCACCGCCAAAGCACTGCAGGGTGTAGCGCGTCACGTCGTAGCCGCGCGCCACGCTGATCTTCTTGATGGCGCTGGCCATCTGCTGGTTGGCGATCTGGATGAAGCCGTGCGCCACCTCCTCGGACGTGCGCCCGCCGGCGGCGTCCTGCGCGGCGATCTCGGCAAAGCGCGCGCGCACCACCTCGGCGTCCAGCGGCGCATCGGCCGCGGGGCCGAACACGCGCGGAAAGTACGCGGGCTGCAGCTTGCCCACCATCACGTTGGCGTCGGTCAGCGCCAGCGGCCCGCCGCGCCGGTAGCTGGCCGGGCCCGGGTTGGCGCCGGCGCTTTCGGGACCCACGCGAAAGCGCGTGCCGTCAAAGCGCAGGATCGACCCGCCGCCCGCGGCCACGGTGTGGATGCTCATCATCGGCGCGCGCATGCGCACGCCGGCCACCTGGGTCTCGAACTCGCGTTCGAACTGGCCGGCAAAGTGGCTCACGTCGGTCGAGGTGCCCCCCATGTCGAAGCCGATCACGCGCTCCTGCCCCGCCAGCTGCGCGGTACGCGCCATGCCGACGATGCCGCCGGCCGGCCCGGACAGGATGGCGTCCTTGCCCTGGAAGGCGTGAGCGTCGGTCAGGCCGCCCGAGGACTGCATGAAGTACAGGGGCACACCCGGCATCTCGGCCGCCACCCGATCGACGTAGCGCCGCAGGATGGGCGACAGGTAGGCATCGACCACCGTGGTGTCGCCGCGGCTGACAAACTTCATCAGCGGGCTGGTCTGGTGGCTGGTCGAGACCTGGGTGAAGCCGATCTCGCGCGCCAGGCGCGCCGCCGCCTGCTCGTGCGCGACGTGCTTCCAGCCGTGGATGAACACGATCGCCACGCTGCGCAGACCGCTCTGGTACTGCGCGAGCAGCTCCTGTTTCAGCAGCACTTCGTCGAGCGGCAGGACCACCGCGCCATCGGCATCCACGCGCTCGCTGGCCTCGACCACGGCGGCGTACAGCAGCTCGGGCAGCACGATGTGACGATCGAACAGGCGCGGGCGCGCCTGGTAGGCGATGCGCAGCGCATCGCGAAAGCCGCGCGTGGTCACCAGCAGCGTGGGTTCGCCCTTGCGCTCGAGCAGCGCGTTGGTGGCCACCGTGGTGCCCATCTTGACGCAGGCCACCTGCGCCGGCGTGATGGGCACGCCGCTGGCCAGCCCCAGCAGCTGGCGAATGCCGGCCACCGCCGCATCGGGGTACTGCTCGGGGTTGTCCGACAGCAGCTTGTGTGTCACCAAGGTGCCATCGGGGCGGCGCGCCACGATGTCGGTGAAAGTGCCACCGCGGTCGATCCAGAACTGCCAGCGTGTTGCGTGGAGAGCATGTTCCGACATCATGATCTTTCAATAAAACAGGGTTCTAACGCACAACTGGCGTGCGCAATAAGCTATCTAGTTCATAGCACTCCGGGCGCCCTCGGCAGCACGGCAGCGGCCCGCCCATGAGGCCGCATTATTCGCGCCGTGCCGCGCCACGGCGCGCGGCAGCGGGGTGGTGTTTCCACGGTTTGCGCGGGCGCCGCCAGCGTCTATGCTCGCGGCACGCCTTTTTCATTCCCATCAAGGAGTTGACATGACCCTGACCCGACGCACCCTGGGCGCCCTCGCCGTGTTGAGCCTGGGCGGCTTCGCCCTTTCAGCGGCTGCCCAGACCAAATGGGACCTGCCCTCGGCCTACCCGGCCAGCAACTTCCACACCGAAAACCTGGTGCAGTTCGCCAAGGACGTGGACGCCGCCACCGGTGGCAAGCTGAAGATCCAGGTGCATGACAACGCCTCGCTGTTCAAGGCGCCCGAGATCAAGCGCGCCGTGCAGGGCGGGCAGGCGCAGGCCGGTGAGCTGCTGATGGTCAACTTCCAGAACGAGTGGCCGGTGTGGGGCCTGGACGGCATCCCCTTCCTGGCCACCAGCTACGCCGAATCCAAGAAGCTGTACCAGGCCAGCAAGGCGACGGTGCAGAAGAAGCTGGCCGAACAGGGCATGGTGCTGCTGTACGCCGTGGCCTGGCCGCCGCAGGGCATCTTCACCAAGAAGCAGGTCGGCAGCGCGGCGGACCTCAAGGGCATCAAGTGGCGCGCCTACAGCCCGGCCACCGCGCGCATCGCCGAGCTGGTGGGCGCCCAGCCGGTGACGGTGCAGCAGGCCGAGCTGTCGCAGGCCATGGCCACCGGCGTGGTGGAAAGCTACATGAGCTCCGGCTCCACTGGCTACGACACCAAGACCTACGAGCACCTGAAGTTCTTTGCCGACACCCAGGCCTGGCTGCCCAAGAACGCCGTGATCGCCAACAAGAAGGCCTTCGACGCGCTCGACAAAGCCACCCAGGACGGTTTGCTCAAGGCCGCCGCCGACGCCGAGGCCCGCGGCTGGGCCACCAGCGAGCGCAAGACCAACGAATACCTGGACCTGCTGCGCAAGAACGGCATGACGGTGTACGCCCCCTCGGCCCAGCTGATGACCGACATGCGCAAGGTGGGCGACACCATGCTGAAGGAATGGCTGGACAAGGCGGGCGCCGAGGGCAAGGCCGTGGTCGACGCCTACCGCGCCGCCAAGTAAGCGCCCGCGCACCCCGTGGCACACTCCCCCGGGTTCGCCCGGCGGGAGTTTTTTTGAGCCCAGACCACGCAACCCGACCAAGGAGCCAACGTGCGGCGATTGCTCGATTTCCTCTACGACGCGGCGGCCTGGCTGGCGGCGCTGGCCATGGTCGGCGTGCTGCTGATGGTGCTGACCTCCATCCTCGGCCGTCTGCTCGACTTTCACCTGCCGGGCACCGACGCCTACGCCGGCTACAGCATGGCTGCGGCGGGCTTTCTGTCGCTGGCGCACACGCTCAAGAAGAACGAGCACATCCGCGTGACCCTGCTGATGGGGCGCCTGCGCGGCGGCGCGCGGCGCGGCATGGAGCTGTGGGCGCTGTCGGTGGCGGTGCTGCTGGCGGGGCTGTTCGCCTGGTTTTCGGTGCGGCTGGTCTGGCAGTCGCACCTGTTCAACGACATGTCCACCAGCAACGACGCCACGCCGCTGTGGATACCGCAGATCGCCATGGCCGTGGGCACGGTGATCCTGCTGCTGGCCTTCATCGATGAATGGGTGCTGGAGCTGCGCGGCCTGCGACAGCACGAGTCGGGCGACGAGGAGGCGCTGCACAATGAGTGACTTCGCCATCACCGGCCTGCTGATCCTGTCGTTGTTCGCGCTGCTGGGCAGCGGCGTGTGGATCGGCCTGACGCTGACCGGCGTGGCCTGGATCGGCATGCAGCTGTTCTCGGCCCGCCCGGCGGGCGACGCCATGGCGGTCACCATCTGGGGCTCGGCCTCCAGCTGGACGCTCACCGCCCTGCCCCTGTTCATCTGGATGGGCGAAATCCTGTTTCGCACCAAGCTGTCGGAAAGCATGTTTCGCGGCCTGGCGCCGTGGGTGACCTGGCTGCCCGGGCGGCTGCTGCACACCAATGTGATCGGCTGCGCCATCTTTGCCGCCGTGTCGGGCTCGTCGGCCGCCACCTGCGCCACCATCGGCAAGATGACCCTGCCCGAGCTGGGCAGCCGGGGCTACCCGCGCGACATCACCATCGGCTCGCTGGCCGGCGCCGGCACCCTGGGCCTGCTCATTCCGCCCTCGATCATCATGATCGTCTACGGCGTGACGGCCGACGTGTCGATCGCCAAGCTGTTCATCGCGGGCATCCTGCCGGGCATCCTGCTGGCAGCGCTGTTCTCGGGCTATCTGATGGTGTGGGCGCTGCTGCACCCCGCTCAGATCCCCATGCCCGACCGGCGCCTGAGCCTGGCCGAGAAGCTGCACGAATCGCGCCACCTGATTCCGGTGGTGCTGCTGATCGCCGCCGTGCTGGGTTCCATCTATTCCGGCGTGGCCACCGCCACCGAGGCCGCTGCCGTGGGCGTGGTCGGTTCGCTGCTGCTGTCGCTGGTGCAGGGCAGCCTGTCGTGGAGCACCTTCAAGACCGCGCTGCTGGGCGCCACCCGGCTGTACTGCATGATTGCGCTGATCCTGGCCGGCGCCGCCTTTCTGACGCTGGCCATGGGCTACATCGGCCTGCCGCGCCATCTGGCCGAATTCATCGGCGGCCTGGGCCTGTCGCCCTTCATGCTGGTTCTGGCGCTGGCGGTGTTCTACATCGTGCTGGGCTGCTTTCTGGACGGCATCTCGATGGTGGTGCTGACCATGGGCGTAATCCTGCCGACGGTGCAGGCCGCCGGGCTGGACCTGATCTGGTTCGGCATCTTCATCGTCATCGTGGTCGAGATGGCACAGATCACGCCGCCCGTGGGCTTCAACCTGTTCGTGCTGCAGGGCATGACCAGGCACGATATCGCCTACATCGCGCGCGTCACGCTGCCCTTCTTCTTCCTGATGTGCGCCATGGTGCTGCTGCTGTGGTTCTTCCCGCAGATCGCCACATGGCTGCCGAAGAACATGTAACCCCCCCTGTGTCGCCTGCGGCGCCTTCCCCCTGGAGGCGGGACGCACCCACTGGCCGAGGGGACCCCGGCCACGGGAGCCCTGGCTTGACCTGCTCCGCGGCCATTCGACCTGTGCGAAGCAAGCCATCTGCCACTGAGTTGCGTGGCGACGATGCCGGCCCTGCCTCCTCCGGGGCGTTGGCGCCTGACCTGCTCCGCGGCCATCGGACCCATGCGGGGTGGGCGCAAGCGATGTGGCTAAGATGCCGGTCCGGCCCCTTCGGGGGTGTTTGAGACAGGTTGACTATCCGTGTTCAAGAATCTGATGCTGTATCGCCTGGGTCCCGGTTGGCCCGCATCGGCGGCGCAGCTCGAAGAAGCGCTGGCGCGCGAGCCGTTTGCCGAGTGCGGCGCCACGCAGCAGAAATCCACCGGCTGGGTAGCGCCGCGCGGCGAGCAGCATGGCGCGCTGGTCGAGGCGGTGGACGGCCAGTGGATCGCCCGCTTCGCCATCGAAACCAAGCCCGTGCCGGGCGACGCCGTGCGCCGCAAGGTGCAGCAGGCGGTGGCTGAGATCGAAAAGACCAGCGGTCGCAAACCCGGCAAGAAGGAGCTGCGCGACCTGCGCGACGACGCCCTGCTGGCCCTGCTGCCGCAGGCCTTTGCGCGCCGCAGCCAGGTGACGCTGTGGCTGAACCCGCAGCAGCGCTGGCTGGCGCTGGACGCCGGCAGCCAGGGCAAGGCCGACGAAGTGATTGCCAGCCTGGTGCGTGTGGCCGGCCAGGGCTTTGCCATCCACCTGCTGCAGACGGCGCACTCGCCGCAGGCCGCCATGACCGGCTGGCTGGCCGCCACCTCGGCCGACGACTGGCCCGAGGGCCTGCACGTGGAGCGCGAGTGCGAGCTCAAGGGCAGTGGCGACGAGCCGGCGGTGGTCAAGTTCACCCGCCACGAGCTGGCCACCGACGAGGTGCGCCAGCACATCGCCGAAGGCAAGCTGCCCACGCGGCTGGCGCTTGGCTGGCAGGGCCGCGTCGGCTTCGTGCTGACGCAAGCGCTGCAACTGAAGAAGATCGGCTTTCTGGACGGCGTGTTCGACGAGCGCCCGGCGCCAGCCAGCGCCGACGAACGCTTTGACGCCGACGTGGCCCTGGCCACCGGCGAGCTGCGCGGGCTGATCACCGACCTGATCGCCGCCCTGGGAGGCGAGATCGAACCCGGCACGCCCTCGGGCTTCACCGAAGCGCCCACACCGGCCAGCACCGTGACCGAAGAAGCCACGGTCGCCGCGGACGACCCGCCGTTCTGAGCACGCGCTGAGCCGGCCAAGCGCCCGCAACCCCGATGCACGCCGTTCTCGCCATCTGTCTGGGCGCCTGCGCCGGCGCCCTGCTGCGCTGGCAGCTCGGCCTGTGGCTCAACCACGCTGGCGCCTGGCTGCCCTGGGGCACGCTGGCGGCCAACCTGATCGGCGGCTACCTGGTCGGGCTGGCGGTGGCGCTGCTGCACCATCACCCGCAGCTCGACCCGACCTGGCGGCTGCTGCTGGTGACCGGCTTTCTGGGCGCGCTGACCACCTTTTCCAGCTTCAGCGCCGAAGTGGTGGACATGGCGCTGGCGCAACGCTGGGGGCTGGCCGCGGTCACCGTGCTGGCGCACCTGTCGGGCTCGCTGCTGCTGACCTTCGCTGGCATCCGGACCGCTCTGGTTTTGATAGCTGCTCGCGCTTGATGGACGGGCGCTAGTGCAGTGTTTCGCGCGGTCATCCCGGCAGCGCCAGCACCACCACGCGGTCGTCGACCTGCGCCAGGGCGGCTGAGCCGGCACGCAGCCGGTTGGGCCGCTCGGCGAATCCCACCAGTTGCTGGCCACCCGTCAGGGTCAGCGTGACCTCGTCGCCGTGGGTGCCGCGGAACACCCGCAGCACGCGCCCCGGCAGCACCCCCGGGCGCGGCGCCCCGCTGGCGGCGGGCACCACCCGCACGGCGGTGGCCTTGGTCAGCGCCAACAGCGCCAGCCCGGGTGCCAGGCCCAGCAGCTCGGCGCTCTCGCGCGTGATGAGCGCCGCCAGCTCGGCGCCACCATCGAGCGCCAGGCGCACCCGCACCATGGGTTCGCGCGGGCCGGCGCCCACCAGTTCGAGCACGCGGGCGCGCAGATGGTTGCGCATGCTGGTGCGTGGCGCGGCGATGGCGTCGTCGGCGGCGCCCAGTTGCGACAGCACGGCTTGGCGCGCCTGCGCCAGGCGGGTGGCCGCGTGCAACAGCCGTTCGCCGGCAGGCGTCAGGCGCGCGCCGCCGCCGCCGGCACCGCCGACGCTGCTGTCCACCAGCGCCTCACCCGCCAGGTTGGTCAGCGTGTGCAGCGCCTGCCAGGCCGCCTTGTAGCTGACGCCCGCCACCCGCGCCGCCTGCGAGATGGAGCCGTGCGCACCCACCAGTTGCAGGATCAGGATGCGCTTGTCGGCCTGGCCATA
>JADLIA010000051.1 GCA_020848515.1 Rubrivivax sp.
CGGAGTGGACACACCTCTGGTGTACCGGTTGTCACGCCAGTGGCATCGCCGGGTAGCTAAGTGTGGAAGAGATAACCGCTGAAAGCATCTAAGCGGGAAACTCGTTTCAAGATGAGATCTGCCGGGGCCTTGAGCCCCCTGAAGAGTCGTTCTAGACCAGGACGTTGATAGGCTGGGTGTGGAAGCGCAGTAATGCGTTAAGCTAACCAGTACTAATTGCTCGTGCGGCTTGACCCTATAACTTTGATCGTCGATCAAGGTTGTTATGCCAAGTGACGCATTCAAATCAAGCTGATTTGCTCTATGGATTGGTTGTTCAGTATCTTGCTGAATGACAACAAGTTATGCCTGATGACCATAGCGAGGTGGTCCCACTCCTTCCCATCCCGAACAGGACAGTGAAACACCTTAGCGCCGATGATAGTGCGGATTCCCGTGTGAAAGTAGGACATCGTCAGGCTATTACAGCAAGAAACGCCCAGTCAGCAATGACTGGGCGTTTTCTTTTGGGCGGCCGCATCGCCCCTTGCGGAGCGGCGTGAAAGACGCTTCTCGGTAGCACAGCCTAGAATGCCCTGGATGAACACACGCGATATCAAGCATCACCATCTGGCCACGGCGCGCGCATTGTTGCTGGACCCGTATGGACTGTCCGAGCGGGAGCTGGATGCCACGCTGGCGACCATCGCCCGTCACCGTGTCGACGACGCCGACCTGTTCTTTCAGTACACGCGCACCGAGGGTTGGAGCCTGGAAGAGGGGATCGTCAAGACGGGGAGTTTTTCGATCGACCAGGGCGTCGGGGTGCGGGCGGTAACGGGTGAGCGCACGGCGTTCGCGTATTCGGACGATCTTTCTCCCGGTTCGCTGCAGGATGCGGCATGCACGGTGCGTGCCATTTCGGCTGCTGCGGGGGTGGGGCGCGTCGATCGGCGTCGCCGTCGTGCGTCCGGGCGCTATCGCCCCCTGTATGCGCCGATCGATCCGATCGCCACGTTGGACAGCGGGGCCAAGGTGGCCTTGCTTGAAATGGTGGAGCAACGCGCGCGTGCCAGGGATCCGCGCGTGGTGCAGGTGATGGCAGGGCTGGCGAGCGAATACGACGTGGTGCTGGTCGCGCGCCTTGATGGTACGCTGGCGGCCGATGTGCGTCCGCTGGTGCGGCTGTCGGTCACGGTGGTGGCCGAGCAGGGGGGACGGCGCGAGATCGGCTCGTCCGGCGGTGGCGGGCGCTTTGGGCTGACGCACTTCGATGCCAGCCGGGTGGCGCAGTACGTGGACGAGGCGGTCGCCGCCGCCTTGACCAACCTCGAATCAAGGCCGGCGCCGGCCGGCGAAATGACCGTGGTCCTGGGCCCGGGTTGGCCGGGCGTGTTGTTGCACGAGGCGGTCGGCCACGGGCTGGAGGGTGACTTCAACCGCAAGGGCTCCAGCGCTTTCAGCGGCCGCATCGGCCAGCGCGTCGCCGCCAAAGGCGTGACGGTGCTCGATGACGGCACCCTGGCCGATCGCCGCGGCAGCCTGAACGTGGACGACGAGGGCCATGTGACGCAGCGCAATGTCCTGATCGAAGATGGGATCCTCCGGTCCTATTTGCAGGACACCCTGAATGCCCGCCTGATGAAGGTCAAACCCACCGGCAACGGGCGGCGTGAGAGCTACGCCCACATCCCGATGCCCCGCATGACCAACACCTACATGCTGGGCGGCGACCGCGACCCGCGCGAAATCGTCGCCAGCATCCGCAAGGGCCTGTACGCCACCAACTTCGGGGGCGGCCAGGTCGACATCACCAGCGGCAAGTTCGTGTTTTCGGCCAGCGAGGCCTACTGGGTCGAGAACGGCCGGATTCAATATCCGGTCAAGGGCGCCACGCTCATCGGCAGCGGGCCCGAATCGCTCAAGAAGATCAGCATGATCGGCAACGACATGCGCCTGGACTCGGGTGTCGGTACCTGTGGCAAGGAAGGCCAAAGCGTGCCGGTCGGGGTCGGTCAGCCCACGCTGCGCATCGACGGTCTGACGGTGGGCGGAACCGGTTGAGTGGCCCGACGGTAGGCGTCGCTGCGCGCGTCAGGTGCGCCATGCGAGGCGGCGGGCAGGGCCCGCGGCGCTCGCTACAACCCGCCGTTCAGGGCCTCGCGTGCCTCGGCGATGACCAGCAGACCGTCGAAGATCATGCTCTCGATCAACTCATAGGGCCGGCTCATGGCCGGCAGCATCTTCCAGCCGGCGCCGCCCGTCATCAGGCACAGCGGCTCGGCCGCACAGCGTTTGAACAGGTGCTGGAACATGCGCTCGCAGGCGCCGGCGATGGCGAAGGTGCCGCCGCTGGTCAGCGCATCGCTGGTGTTGGTGGGGAACTCCACCACGTCGCCGGTGGGCACATGCAGGCCGGCCGTGCCGGACTCGAGCGCACGCAGCATGATGCCGTGCCCGGGAATGATCAACCCGCCCAGAAAGCGCCCCTGCGCGTCGATGGCCTCCACCGTCACGGCGGTGCCGACCATCACCAGCAGCACCGGGCGGGCCGGTCCGCGCTGCAGCATGTGGTGGCGCGCGCCGACCATGGCCACCCAGCGGTCGGCGCCCAGGCGCGAGGGGAAGTCGTAGCCGTTGACCAACCCTGCTTCCGACTCCGACGCCACCACCCAGCGTGGCTCCACGCCCCAATGCTCCATCTGCTCCTGCACGCGGTGCTTGACGGCCTGGCCGGCGACGATGCAGCCCAGCATGCGGCTGGGTTCGGGCAGGTCGGCCCAGGGTCCTTCGGCCAGCCGATCGAGCTGCTCCAGAAACTCCACGCCCTGCGCCAGCACCCGTGCACCGACCGCCGGGCGCTCATACAGCGTCCATTTCAGCCGGGTGTTGCCGACGTCAATCGCCAAAAAAGTCATGGGTTCGCAATATAAGCGCATTCGTTGACGCCTGGATACCGAAGTCACGGCGCCGCGCGATCGTCCTGCGTTAGAGTGAAAGGTTCCTGTCATCAACAACCAAGGAGAACCTGTATGGGACTGTTCAGCTTCATCAAGGAAGCCGGCGAAAAGCTGTTTGGCCACAAGGAGGTGGAGCAGGCTGTGGCCACGGGCGCACCCAACCTGGCCGAGCTGAACCAGAAGGCTGCCGACGCCATCAAGACCTACGTCGAGACGCAGAACCTGGGCCTGTCGGGTCTGACGGTCGGCTTTGATGGCGCCAGCGGCAAGGTCACGCTGGGTGGCAATGCGCCCAGCCAGGAAGCGGCCGAAAAGGCCGGCCTGGCCGCTGGCAACGTGGCCAGCGTCAGCGATGTCGACAACAACCTGCAGTACCCGGCCGGCACCGCTTCGCAATACCACGACGTGGTGCGCGGTGACACGCTGAGCGCCATCGCCAAGAAATACTATGGCGATGCCAACAAGTACCCGGTGATCTTCGAAGCCAACAAGCCGATGCTGAGCCACCCGGACAAGATCTACCCGGGCCAGAAGCTGCGCATCCCGCCGCTCTGAAATCAATAGCTTATGGCGCTTGCCCTGCATGCGCCGGAGCCTGATTTCGACCATGAAAAGGCATCTTCGGATGCCTTTTTTCATGGCTGCTGCTGGCGTAGAGTGGCGCCATGCACGCCGCCGCCATGCCCACCGACCCGACCGAGCTGGACGCCAGCGCGCTTTCGGCCGCCATCCATGCGCGCCAGCTGTCCTGCCGCGAGCTGATGGCGGCTTGTCTGGCGCGCATCCAGCGCCTCAACCCGCGCCACAACGCGCTGGTGTCGCTGCGCCCCGACGACGAACTGCTGGCCGAGGCCGACGCCTGTGACGCCGAACTGGCGCGCGGCCACTCGCGCGGCTGGCTGCACGGCATCCCGCAGGCGATCAAGGACCTGGCCCACGCCGCCGGCCTGCCCACCACGCTGGGTTCGCCGCTGATGAAGGACTTCATTGCCCGCGACGACGGCCTGATGACCACACGCATGAAGGCGGCCGGCTGCATCGTCATCGGCAAAAGCAACACGCCCGAGTTCGGCCTCGGCTCGCACACCTTCAACCCGGTGTTCGGCACCACGCTGAACGCCTACGACCCGAGCAAGTCGGCCGGCGGCTCCAGCGGCGGCGCGGCGGTGGCGCTGGCGCTGCGCCTGCTGCCGGTGGCCGACGGCTCCGACTTCATGGGCAGCCTGCGCAACCCGGCGGCCTGGAACAACCTGTTCGGCCTGCGCCCCTCGCAGGGCCGCGTGCCCATGGCGCCCGCGCAGGACGTCTGGATCAGCCAGCTGGGCACCGAAGGGCCGATGGCGCGCAGCGTGCGCGATCTGGCGCGGCTGTTGGCCACGCAGGCCGGCTGGTCTCCAGATGCTCCTCTTTCGATAGCTGCCGGCGCAGATCTGGCAAGCGCCAGCATGCCGTTGAACTTGAAAGGCCTGCGCATCGGCTGGCTTGCCGACGTGGACGCATATCTGCCGCTGGAGGCCGGTGTGCTGGACACCTGCACGCAGGCGCTGGCGCGCTTCGAGCGCGCCGGCAGCGTGGTCGAGCCGGCGCGGCTGGGCATGTCGCCCGAGCGTGTGTGGGACGCCTGGCTGGTGTGGCGGCGCGTGCTGGTGGCCTCGCGCATCGCGCCGTTCTTGCTGAAAACCGGCAACCGAGCCCACATCAAGCCCGAGGCGCTGTGGGAGCACGACCAGGCGCAAGGCTGCAGCGCCGCCGAGTTCATGGCCGCCAGCGTCACCCGCAGCGCCTTTTATCAGCGCATGCGCGCACTGCTGGCGCGCCACGACGTGCTGGCCCTGCCCAGCGCCCAGGTCTGGCCGTTCGACGCCCGCGAACGCTGGCCGCAGCAGATCGCCGGCCGCACCATGGACACCTACCACCGCTGGATGGAAGTGGTGATCTACGCCAGCTTCGCCGGCCTGCCCTGCATCAGCGTGCCCGCCGGCTTCGGCTCCAAAGGCCTGCCGATGGGCCTGCAGCTGATCGGTCAGCCCCAGGGTGACGCCTCGCTGCTGCGCGTGGCCGCGGCCTATGAAGCGCTGATCGGCGACTGGCTGGCGACGATGTCTCCGGTCTGACGGGCATGGTGCAGCCCGTGGCGACAACGTAAACAAAAGTTACATTTGTTGGCGTTCGTCGGTGGCGCCGATACCATGAGCGCGCGGGCATTGCAGTCGATGGGGTGTCTGCTTTCCACGCAATATGCCGGCCAGTGGCCGGTTTTACCGGAGACCATCCCATGAAGCCAAGCCGGATCGCATCGCTGGTGTGCGCCACCCTCGTCACGGCGGCTGCCCAGGCCGCCAACGTCAACCTTCCGGGGGGTACGCTGGTGATCCCGGGCACCAGCCCCGCCGGCGCGTCATTCACCTACACCGGCACGCTGACGCAGGCCGACACGATTGCCTTCAGCCAGACCGGCAACCCCTGCCTGCAGTCCGGCAACACCTATTGCGTCAATGGCGCCGGCGTGATCGTGGTGGCCGGTACTTCGCCTGTGGGGGCGTCGACCGGTTTTGGCAGCTGGACCTACGGGGCGTTGCTGATGCAGATTTCGGGTGTCGGCACCGTACAGGTGTGGCCGACCAATGCCGCCAACGGGCTCGGCTCCGGCTCGCCGCCCACCGGGCTGACGCTGCCGACCACGACGCTGGCGGCGCTCGGGTTTCCGGCGTTTTCGCAAGCCAACCCGACCATCACCTTCATCGTTGCCGACACCAACTTCGGCGACAACAGCGAAAGCTTCACCCTCACTCAGGCGGCCGCCCCGGCGGCGGTGGCGCCGGTGCCCACATTGGCCGAATGGAGCCTGGGCGCGCTGGCGCTGCTGGTCGGGCTGGGCGGCGCAGCCCGTGCCCGGCGGCGCTGAGCCGCTGGCGCCCGGCCGGTTGCACCGTCAGTTCTGCCGCCACGGCAACCCCGCATGCCGCCAGCCGCCCAGGTGGCCGCGCTGGGCGTGCTGGTCGGGGTCGCCCTCAAAACCTTCGGTCACGTTGTAGGCCGTCAGGCCCAGCTCGGTGGCGCGGCGCGCGGCGGCGATGGAGCGCACGCCGCTGCGGCAGATCAGCAGCAGCGGCCGGCCACCCTGCCCGGCGGCGCGCATCTGCGCATCAAAGTCAGGGTTGAGCGCCATGCCGGGCCACTGCTTCCAGGCCACGGCCAGCGCACCGGGCACAAAGCCGACCCACTCGCGTTCGGCGTCGGTGCGCACGTCGACCAGTGCGGCGCGGCCGGCCTGCACCCAGGCCCAGGCCGTGGCGGGCGACATATCGCCGGCATAGCCCACGGCGGCGCGCACGCCGTGCTCGTCCGGCGCCAGCGGCGCACCCGCCATCTGGTGCAGGCCCGAGCGCCGGTTGGCGGGCAGCGCCTCGTCGATGCGGCGCGGGTGCGGCAGGTTCAATGCCAGCATCAGGGCCACGAACTCGGCCCGCGTGCGGCCGGCCAGGCGCGCGTTGTGAGCGCGCTCGTGCCCCACGTTGGAATGCGTGCGGCCTTCGTAGTCGTGCCCCGGCCAGACGCGGGTGTCGTCGGCCAGCGTGAACAGCTTTTGCGTGATGCTGTCGTACAGCTGGCCGGCGTCGCCCGACTGAAAGTCGGTGCGCCCGCAGCCGTCGATCAGCAGCGTGTCGCCGGTGAACAGCTGCGCCGGTGCGCCCGCCTGGCGCGGCTGCCACAGATAGCAGACGCTGCCTGCCGTGTGGCCGGGCGTGTGCAGCACGCGCAGCCGCTCGCGGCCGAAGTCCAGCGTGTCGCCGTCGCGCAGCTGCACGGCGGCGGTGCCGACCTCGCAGGCGGCCGGAGCGCCGCTGTGCGCGCCGGTCAGTTCCACCAGGCGCGCGGCGCTGGTGATGTGGTCGGCATGGGCGTGGGTTTCCAGCGTCCACTTCAGCGTCAGGCCCTCGCGCTCCAGCAGCGCCAGGTCGCGCTCGAGCTGGCCGTCGACCGGGTCGATGATCACCGCCTGGCGCGTGGCGGGGTCGGCCAGCAGGTAGGTGTAGGTGCAGCTGGTCGGGTCAAAGAGCTGGATCGGGTGCATGGCCGCCAGTGTAGGCGGGCGGCGCTCAGGCCTCGGGCCGTCGCCACAGCCAGATGGCCACCGCCAGCATCACCGCCGGCGCGCCGAGGCGCAGTGCCAGCGGAATCTGCGGCAGAAACTGCATGCCGATGGCGCTGCCACCCATCATGATCGAACTCAGCCACTTGGATGGGCGCGACACCGCCCCGCGTTCGCGCCACTGCACCAGCGGCGGGCCGAGCCGGCGGTGGTTGAGCAGCCAGATCTCCAGCGCCGGCCAGCCCTTGCTGGCGGCCCAGGCGGCCAGCAGCAGAAACGGCACCGTCGGCAACACCGGCAGCATGGCCCCGACGCCACCCAGCAGCAGGCTCAGCAGCGCCAGCGCGCGCCACAGCAGCGTGGCGACGCGCCGGCGCAGTCGCATGCGCGCCTCGTCGTGGCTTTGCAGGGCGTCAGATTCAGGCATCAAATCGGCTTGCAGCGCTTGATGTTCAAGCGCCAGCAGCTATTAAAATAGTAGCTTATGAACGATTCATCGCATCTTACCCGGGGCGCGCCCCAGGCGCCATCGGGTGGGCGTTCGCAGGCGCCGGCCGCTGCGCGCTGGCGCCACCAGGCGTGGCTGCGCTGGCGCATGACGCGACCGGCCTTTCTGCTGCTGACGCTGTCGACCGTCATGCTCGGGCTGGCCAGCGCCGCCAGCGCCGGACCGCTGGCACTCTGGCGCGCGCTGGCGACGCTGCTGCTGGCCTGTCTGGCGCACGCCGGGGGCAACGTGCTGAACGACTATCACGACGCCCGCAGCGGTGCCGACGCCGCCAACCGGAACGCGCTGTCGCCCTTCACCGGCGGTGCGCGCCTGATTCAGGACGGCCAGGTGACCGAGCGCGACACCGCGCGCTGGGCACTCTGGCTGCTGCTGGCCACGAGCGCCGGCGGGGTGGTGCTGGCCAGCGTCAGCGGC
>JADLIA010000052.1 GCA_020848515.1 Rubrivivax sp.
CCAGCAGGGTGTGCAGCACCGGCAGCAGGAAGGCCGCCGTCTTGCCGCTGCCGGTCTGGCTGCTGACCATCAGGTCGTTGGCGCCCTCGGGGTGCGCCTGCAGCGCCAGCGGAATGGCCTGCCGCTGCACGTCGGTGGGCGCGCTGTAGCCCAGCTCGGCCACCGCCGCCAGCAGCTCGGGCGCCAGGCCGAGGGCCTGGAAGGGATTGTCGGATGCTGCGTTTTCAGTAGCTTGCGGCGCTTGACTGTCCAGCGTCAGGACGTGGTTTTCCTCGAACGAGGCCATGGGACATGCACTTTCTCGCACGCCACGGCGCCCTGCGCGCCCGGCGTGTCGGATGGTGGCGCGCCTGGGCGCGCCGGGTTCATGAATCGACACCCACCATCCGACAGCGCGAAGTCCCAGCGCCCACGGTGGCGGCGGCTGGTCTTCGGAAACAACGACCTGGCCCCGATGAGGGCCCAAAGTGGCTGGAATGCTGGCCGCCGAAAAACCGGTGGCGGCCGCAGGCAGGAAGGAAGATGCGGTCTGCTCTGATGAATCGCGTGGGCCTGTGCCCTGCCGCGAAACCCAGCATTATCGCATCGAATCCCGTTGCGCGCTGGCCGGCGCCCGCCGGCCCGGGCCGCGCCGGCAGCACCCCCCGCGGCGACGGGCCTTGCGGCGCGGGCGCGCCGCCGCCGGCGTGGCTGCGCTATCCTCGCGCGACCGCCTGGCGCCGCGACGCGCCAGCCGCCTTGCAGGAGCCCCCATGTCCACGCTGAACGACACCCATGATCCCCACCTGACGAGCTGGGTCACCTCGGCCAACGACGGCCGCACCGACTTTCCGATCCAGAACCTGCCGTTCGCCATCTTCCGCCGGCGCGGCGGCAGCGAGCCCTGGCGCGGCGGCGTGGCCATCGGCGACCAGATCGTCGATCTGGCGGCGGCGGCGCAGGCCGGCCTGTTCCACGGCGAGGCCCAGGCCGCAGCCCAGGCGGGCGCCGAACCCAGCCTCAATCGATTGATGTCGATGGGCCACCAGGCTGCATCCAGCTTGCGCAAGGCGCTATCGAAAGCATTGCAATCGGGCTCGCCCCAGCAGGCCGCGCTGCAACCCTGCCTGGTGCCGCAGGCCGAGGCCGAATACGACCTGCCCTGCCGCATCGGCGACTACACCGATTTCTACACCTCGGTGCACCACGCCACCAACATCGGCAAGCAGTTCCGCCCCGACAACCCGCTGCTGCCCAACTACAAGTGGGTGCCGATCGGCTACCACGGCCGCTCCTCGTCGATCGGGGTGTCGGGCCAGGCGTTTCGCCGTCCGCGCGGGCAGGTCAAACCGCCCGACGCCGACGCGCCGAGCCTCAAACCCAGCGCCCGCATGGACATCGAGCTGGAGCTGGGCGTGTTCATCGGCGCCTCCAACGCGCTGGGCGCGCCCGTCGCCCTGGACGAGGCCGAGGCGCATGTGTTCGGCCTGGTGCTGTTCAACGACTGGTCGGCGCGCGACATCCAGCCCTGGGAATACCAGCCGCTGGGGCCCTTCCTGTCCAAGAACTTCGCCTCCACCATCTCGCCCTGGGTGGTGACGATGGAGGCGCTGGCGCCCTTTCGCACGCCGTTCACCCGGCCGGCGGACGACCCGCAGCCGCTGCCCTACCTGGCCAGCCCGGCCCACAGCGCGGCCGGCGGCCTGGACATCGAACTCGAAGCCCTGATCCAGACCGCCCGCATGCGCGCGGCGGGCAGCCCGCCCACCCGCATCACCCACACCAACTACCGCCACGCCTACTGGACGGCGGCGCAGATGGTGGCGCACCACACCGTCAATGGCTGCAACCTGCAGCCGGGCGACCTGCTGGGCACGGGCACGCTGTCCGGCCCCACGCTGGACCAGGCCTGCGCGCTGATCGAGCTGACCACCGGCGGCAAGCACCCGATCGCCCTGCCCAACGGCGAAACCCGCAGCTGGCTGGAAGACGGCGACACCATCGTGCTGCGCGGCTGGTGCGCAAGGCCCGGCGCAGCGCGCATCGGCTTCGGCGAATGCGTCGGCACCGTGCTGCCGGCCCGGGACTGAACGGGGTTCCAGCCGCGGCCGGCCGGCACCGGCGCGGCGCCGCCGCCCTACACTTGGGCGCGTGACCGAACCGCTGCCGCGCCGCATCGCCCACCTGGACATGGACGCGTTCTACGCGTCCGTCGAGTGGCTGCGCTACCCGCAGCTCAAGGGCCTGCCGATGGTCATCGGCGGCGGGCGGCGGCGCGAGGACGAGCTGATCGCGCGGCTCAACCGGCAGCGCCCCGAGCGCGTCTGGACGGCGGCCGATCTGGCCGAGATCCCGGTCGACTGCTTTCCGCTGCTGCGCGACTACGTGGGCCGCGGCGTCATCACCACCGCCAGCTACGCGGCGCGCCAGTTCGGCATCGGCTCGGCCATGGGCCTGATGAAGGCGGCGCGGCTGTGCCCGCAGGCCATCCTGCTGCCGGCCGACTTCGACGAATACCGCCGCTGCTCGCGCGCCTTCAAGCGCGTCATCCTGGACATCGCGCCGGTGATGGAAGATCGCGGCATCGACGAGGTCTACATCGACTTCACCCAGGTGCCCGGCGGCCAGCGCGAAGGCGGACGCGTGCTGGCGCGGCTGCTGCAAAAAAGCATTGCCGACGCCACCGGCCTGAGCTGCTCGATCGGCGTGGCCCCCAACAAGCTGCTGGCCAAGATGGCCAGCGAGTTCGACAAGCCGGGCGGCATCAGCATCGTGCGCGACAGCGACCTGCAAAGCCTGATCTGGCCCCTGCCCTGCCGCAAGATCAACGGCATCGGCCCCAAGACCGACGCGCGCCTGCAGCAGCACGGCATCCACCGCATCGGCGATCTGGCGGCGCGCGAGCGCGCCTGGCTGATCGCCCAGTTCGGCGCCAGCCACGGCGCCTGGCTGCACGACGCCGCCTGGGGCCGCGACGAGCGCCCGGTGGTCACCGACAGCGAGCCGGTCAGCCTGAGCCGCGAAACCACCTTCGAGCGCGACCTGCACGCCGTGCACGACCGGGCCGAGCTGGGGGCCGTCTTCACCCGGCTGGCCGAGGCGGTGGCCGCCGACCTGCAGCGCAAGGGCTATGCCGGCAAGACCATCGGCATCAAGCTGCGCTTCGACGACTTTCGCATTGCCACGCGCGACCAGACGGTGGCCGAGCCGACGCAGGATGCGCGCCGCATCCGCCAGATCGCCGGCCAGTGCCTCAAGCGGGTCGAGCTGTCGCGCCGGCTGCGCCTGCTGGGCGTGCGGGTCGGCTCGCTGGTGCGCGCCGATCGGCTGTCGGCCGCCAGCGATGAGGCGTCGAATCACGATCTGCCGCTGTTCCAGCAAGCGCCGGCAGCTCCTGAAAACTGAGCATTCCGAGACTGCGCGCCGTCCTGTTCACCGGCACGGTTTGACCTGCCCCCGGCAAAAGCTTACAGTTTCCTGACGGCACGACAGGAGACGATCATGCTGACCGCGTGGTGTCTGAACGAATTGCAACGCATCAAGGCCTGGCTGGTGGCGCACAAGCCGAGCCACCCGCTGGAGTACCACAGCTTCGACGCCGTGCTGACCCTGTGGATGATGGGCTGGATCGGCTGGTTGCCGGTGCTGCTGTTCGACGAGGTGCTGTGGGCCTGGCCGCTGTGTCTGCTGGGCATGTGGGCGCCGGCGCTGTACGTCCGCTGGCGCGCCCGCGCCCACGCCGCCGGCCGTCTCCGCTGCGACTGGCTGGGGGCGCTGGCGTCCACTACAGTGCGGGTATGAACATTCCTGCCCTGACCTGTTTTCAGCTTTCCGTTTCCGACCACATCGCCCACCTGGTGCTCAGTCGCCCCGAGGCCATGAACACCATGGGTCCGGCGTTCTGGCGCGAGCTCGACCAGGCGCTGGAGCTGCTGCAGCGCGACGGCGCGGCGCGCGCGCTGGTGATCTCCAGCACCGGCAAGCATTTTTCCGCCGGCATGGCGCTCGACGTCTTTGGCGGCGCCATCCAGATGGACGACGCCCACCCCGAAGGGCGCGCCGCCATCGCCGACCTGCTGGCCGACCTGCAGGCCACCTTCACCCGACTGGAGACGCTGCGCATCCCGGTCATCGTCGCCATCCAGGGCGGCTGCGTGGGCGGCGCGGTGGACATGGTGACGGCCGCCTGCATCCGCTATGCCACGCAGGACGCCTTCTTCTGCGTGCAGGAAATCAACATCGGCATGGTGGCCGACGTGGGCACGCTGCAGCGCCTGCCCAAGCTGGTGCCGCTGGCGGTGGTCAAGGAGCTGGCCTACACCGGCCGCCGCATGCCGGCCGCGCGCGCACGCGAGGTCGGTCTGGTCAACGAGGTGTTCGACAGCGCCGACGCCTGCCTGGCCGCCGCCATGCAGTGCGCGCGCGAGATCGCCGCCAAGCCGCCGGTGGCCATCTGGGGCAGCAAGCAGGTGATCCACTACGCGCGCGACCATACGGTCGACGACAGCCTGCGCCAGATGGGCTGGGTGCAGGCCGCCATCTGGAGCAACGCCCACGTGCGCGAGGCCGTGACGGCCATGAAGCAGCAGCGCGCCGGCGCGTTCCCGCCACTGGCCACGCTGACGCGCTTCACCGACCACGACTGATGCGAGCTCGCATTCAACCCAGAAACGGCGGTTGGACGCGCCCGCCCGTGCCGTGCTCGGCCAACTGCCGTTTCTAGGTTCAATACGACCCATGGGTCATGGCTCGCGCCGGCGCTGCCGGTGTCGTGGGTCAGGTCTTTGAACGCCAAGCCGCATGCGTCGGATGCAGGGCGGCCGCTGCCCGCTCGAGCCGCCCTACTGGCGCGCCGTGCGCACGTTGGGCGGCAGCGGCCCGGGGTGGCTGGTGCGCCAGGGGTTGATGTCCAGCCCGCCGCGGCGCGTGTAGCGGGCGTACACGCTCAGCTTGGTGGGCCGGCAGCGCGCCCGGATGTCGGTGAACATGCGCTCCACGCAGTGTTCATGAAAGTCGTTGTGGCGCCGAAAGCTGATGATGTAGCGCAGCAGACCGGCCTGGTCGATCTGCGGGCCGGCGTAGCGGATCTGCACGCTGCCCCAGTCGGGCTGGCCGGTGACGGGACAGTTGCTCTTGAGCAGGCGGCTGGTGAGCGCTTCTTCCACCGGCTGCTCGTCGAAGGCCGCGCTCAGGCACTGTGGCGCCGGCTCGTCCCAGCCGTCGACGTCGATGTCCAGACGGTCCAGGTTGACGCCGTCGAGCTCGTGCACCGCCTCGCGGTCGAAGTCGTCCGGCGCGATCAGCCGCACGCCCGCCGCCGCCTGCACCGGGCCGCCCTGCCAGATGGCGGCGCTGACGTCCTGGCGCAGGCGCCGCACCAGCTCCTCGGTGCGGTCGATGCGCGTGCCGTTGAAGCTGTTCAGGTACAGCTTGAACGACTTGCTCTCGATGATGTGGGTGCTGTCGCACGGCACCATGATGTGGGCGATGGCCAGCTGCGGCTTGCCGCGCGCATTCAGCCAGGACAGCTCGTAGGCCGTCCACCAGTCGGCGCCGAAGAACGGCGGCTGGCCCTGGATGCCGAGCTGCGCCCGCTGCGGCGCGCGTGCGATCGGAAACAGCAGCGTCGGGTCGTACTGATCGCTGTAGGCGCTGGCGCGGCCCAGCGGTGAATCGTGCGGGGTGGCGGGAGTGGTCATGGGGTGTGAACCTGGGCGGATGGCAGAAACGGCAGCAGCACGGCCAGCACGCGCCGCACGATTTCCGGGTGGCCGGCGGGCGCCAGATCGTGCGCCATGTCGGGGATCAGCGCCGGCTGGGCACCGGCGATGCGGCGCGCGGTGTCGTGGGCGCAGGCCGGCGGCACCCAGGGGTCGTCGGCGCCGTGCACCACCAGGGTGGGGCAGCGGATGCGCGCCAGCTGGCCGGCGCGCCCGCCGTCGGCCAGGATGGCCGCCAGCTGGCGCGTGGTGGCGTCGCTGTGGGGCGCGTGGCGCCGCGCGGTGCGGGCCAGCACGTCGCGCAGTTCGGCGTCGCTGGGCGGGTAGCGGGGGCTGGCGATGGCGCGCAGGAAGTTCAGGTAATAGGCCGCCAGGGCGGCGTCGTCGCCGGCGCGCGGTTTGCCCGCCGCCACGCGCAGCACGCTGGCCTGCGGCTTCATCAGGCCGCGCGCACCGCTGCAGCCGCTGATGCAGGTCAGGCTCCACAGGCGCGCGGGCGCCAGCAGCGCCAGGCGCTGGGCGATCATGGCGCCCATGCTCAGGCCCACCACGTGGGCACGCGCCACGCCCAGGGCATCGAGCACGCCCAGCGCGTCACGCGCCATGTCGGCCAGGGTGTAGGGCACGCGCGGGCGCCGCCCCAGCCAGGCCTGCGCCGCCACCCAGGGGATGGCGGGCACGCCGTGGGCGCTGAAGTGGCTGGACAGTCCGGCGTCGCGGTTGTCCAGGCGCAGCACGCGCCAACCGGCATCGACCAGGGCCTGCACGAACGCCGCCGGCCAGTGGATGAGCTGCCCGCCCAGGCCCATGAGCAGCATCACCACGGGGCCGTCGCCGCCCGAGTCCTCGACCTCGATGCGGATCCCGTTTGCTTCAATTTGCATAGCTGCTGGCGCTTGCTGGATGCGCGCGGGAGGCCGATTTGATGCTCAACCGATCAACGGAACTCGCGCTCGCGCAGCCACTTGGTGGCGATCCACTTCTCGCCCTCGATGACCGGCGAGCCGCCGTGCAGCGTCTTGGTCGACGGGTGCGGCCGCTCGTAGCTGAAGAACACCGCGTTGCCGCGCTTGGGCGCCACCTCGAAGAACACGTCCGGGAAGCTGGTGCCACCGCCCTTCTCGGGCTCGCTCAGGTACATCACCACCGTGCCAACGCGCTGGCCGCCGCGCTTGACGATGGTGGAGGTGCCGGGCTCCTTGGGGTCGAAGTAGTCGTAGTGCGGCTTGTATTCGGTGCCCGGCAGGTAGTGCAACACCTGGATGCCTTCGCCGTTTTCCACCGGCCAGCGGATGAGCCGCGCGATGCGCGCCTCGATGCGCGCCACCAGCTCGCTTTCGCCGCGCTGAAAGAACATGCCCTGGCTGGTGCGGTCGGGGTTGACCTCGGAGCCGCCGGTCTGGGTGGCCACCGTCAGCGAACGGCTCAGGCGCGGGCGCGCGGCGGCAATCAGGGCATCGCATTCCTGGTCCGACAGCAGGCCGCCCAGGATCACCACGCGCGGCAGCGCCAGCGAACCCAGCACCGCCACCTGGCGGTCGCCGCCGTCCAGGTAGAGCGGCGAATCGGCCACGTCGGGCTCGGGCACCGGCACCGCCGGCGGCAGGCCCTGCGCCTGCGCCTGCTGGTCCAGGTGGCCGCGCAGCGTGCTTTCCATGGCCTCGATGGCCACGTCCTCGTTCCAGCCCGAGCTCTTCATCGACTGCAACACCGCATCGGCGCTGTGGCCGGCGCGCGCCTGATCGACGATCCACTGGCGCAACTCGGGGGTGATGGTCTGGGACATGGGCAACCTCATGCGGAGCGGCGAAACACCAGCCGGTCGGGCGTGGACGCCGCCGGCGCGAACGCGTAGCCTTCCAGGTCGAAGCCCTGCAGCCGCTGCGGCGAGGCGATCCGGTGCTGCGCCGCATAGCGCATCATCAGCCCGCGCGCACGCTTGGCGTGCACACCGACGACCTTGAAGGCGCCGCCCTGGCGCACCTCGAACACGCAATCGATCACGCGCGCCTGCAGCACCCGGCGATCGACCGCCTTGAAGTACTCCTGCGACGCCAGGTTGACGACGATCGGCGCCGGCTGACCGGCCAGCCGCTGGTTCAGGTGGTCGGCGATGCGCGGGCCCCAGAACTGGTACAGGTTGCGCCCGCGCTCGGTGGCCAGGGCGGTGCCCATCTCCAGCCGGTAGGGCCGCATGCCGTCCAGCGGGCGCAACACGCCGTACAGGCCGCTCAGGATGCACAGGTGCTGCTGCAGCCAGTCCAGCTGGGAGGCGGTCAGCGTGCGGGCCTGCAGCCCTTCGTAGACGTCGCCGTTGAAGGCCAGCACGGCCTGGCGCGCCTGGCGCGGGCCGAAGCGCGGGCGCCAGGCCTGGTAGCGCGCCACGTTCAGGCTGGCCAGCGCGTCGCTCAGCTTCATGAGGGACGCGATCTGTGCCGGCGTCTGCTGGCGCAGCACCTCGATCAGTGCCGTAGCTTCCGGCACGAACAGCGGCTGCGTGTGCGGCAGATCGGCCGGCAGCGGCGTGTCGTAGTCGAGCGCCTTGGCGGGAGACAATAGGAACAACATGCTGCCGATTTTGTACCAGGACGCGCAGCTGGTCGCGGTCGACAAGCCCGCCGGCCTGCTGGTGCACCGCACCGGCCTGGACGCCGGTGAAACCCGCTTTGCCGTGCAATGGCTGCGCCAGCAGATCGGCCGGCCGGTGTGGCCGGTGCACCGGCTGGACAAGGGCACCAGCGGGGTGCTGCTGTTCGCGCTCGACGCCAGCTGCGCCGCCACCCTGGCGCAGGACTGGGCCGGCGGTGGCGTGCGCAAAACCTATGTGGCCATGGTGCGCGGCTGGCCGTCCGAGGCGGGCCTGATCGACCACCCGCTGGCGCGCCTGCCGGACGACGCCCGCGGCGCGCGCGGCCTGGAACGGCAGCCGGCCCTGACCCGTTTTCGCACCCTGGCGCGGCTGGCGCTGCCGCTGCCCGACCGTGGCTTTGCCCAGACGCGCTGCGCCCGCATCGAGCTGCAGCCCGACACCGGCCGCCGCCACCAGCTGCGCCGCCACTGCAAGCACATGGCGCACCCCATCATCGGCGACGCCACGCATGGCAAGGGTGCGCTGAACCGGGCGGTCGCGGCACTGCTGGGCTCGCAGCGTCTGTGGCTGCACGCGCAGTCGCTGGTGCTGCGCCATCCGGTCAGCGGCGCGCCGCTGCACATCGAAGCGGCGCCCGGCCCCGAATGGGCGCTGTGGGCACCCTGGACGCCGACATGGTGTGATGCGCCGCGTCATGCGGCATCGCGTTCGGACATATGACCCATGACCGATGGGTCATCGAGGCGCAGCAAGGTGATCCGTCATTGGCCATGGGTCATGTTGGAAGCGAGTTCGTATCAGGCGGGCGCGGTGCGCCGCATGCGCCGGCCCTGCAGGCCCCAGACCAGGGCCATCAGCAGCATGCCCGGCAGCAGGAACCAGTTCTTGCTCGGGCGGTCGGTCGGCACCTGCACGTGGTCGATGTCCCAGCCCTGTTCGAAGCCCGACTTGCGCGCCTGCGAGCCGAAGCGCACCGCCCCCACCTGCACCGCGTCGCCCAGCGTCATCAGCGTCAGGCCGGCGTCGGCCAGGCGCGCGCGGCCGTCCGGACCTTGCGCGCCCAGTTGCACCGCCACGGTCTTCTCGACCTCCTCGCCTTCCAGCGTGGTGCCCTTGATGACCAGCACCAGCGTGCCTTGGTCGGGCAGCGCGCGCGCCACCTCCAGCACCTGGGCCGCCGGGACACGGGTGTGTTCCGGCGCCAGCCGGTCCATGAAGAAACCCGGCCGGAACAGCATCACCACGGCCAGCGCCAGCAGCGCGAATTCCCACCAGGTCAGGCGGATGCGCAGCCAGTTCATGGTGAGCGCGGCAAAGCCCAGCATGGCCAGCGTGCAGGCCGACACCACCAGCACCAGCTCGCCCCAGCCATGCACGTCGAGCAGCAGCAGCTGCGGATTGAAGATCCAGATGAAGGGCAGGATCACGGTGCGCAGCGCGTACAGCGAGCCCTGGATGCCGGTCTGGATGGCGTCTTCGCCCGAGATGGCCGCCGCCGCGAAAGTGGCCAGCCCCACCGGCGGCGTGATGTCGCCCATGATGCCGTAGTAGAAGACGAACAGGTGCACCGCGATCAGCGGGATCACCAGCCCCGCCTGGGCGCCCAGCTCGACCACCACCGGCGCCATCAGCGTGGCCACCAGCACGTAGTTGGCGGTGGTCGGCACGCCCATGCCCAGCACCAGGCAAACGAAGGCGATGAACAGCAGCATGGCGATCACGCTGCCCTGCGAGACGAATTCGACGAACTCGGTCATGCGCAGGCCCAGTCCGGTGAGCGTGATGGCGCCGACGATGATGCCGGCGGTGGCGGTGGCCACGCCGATGCCGATCATGTTGCGCGCGCCGTCGTGAAAGCCGTGCACCACCGCCTGCCCGCCCTCGCGCCAGGCGCCCGGCGTGCGCACGCCGCGCAGCAGGCCCAGCAGCGGGCGCTGGGTCAGCATCAGCACGATCAGGGTGGCGCAGGCCCAGAACGCCGACAGCGCGGGTGACATTTCCTCGACCATCAGGCACCAGATCAGCACGCCGATCGGGATCAGGTAGTGCAGGCCGGCGCGCACCGTGGGCCAGGTTTCCAGCCGCTGCGGGTGGTGCACGTCGATGTCTTCCGGCAGGTCGGGGCTGACGGCGGCCTGGCGCAGCGCCACCAGGTACAGCGCCAGCAGCGTGCCGCCCACCGCCCAGGGTGCGGCAGCGCCCAGGGCGCTCTTGAAGAACTGCAGCAGGTGGTACAGCGCCCCCACCACCGCCAGTGCGCCGCTGCTGCCGATCAGCGTGCGCATCAGCCGCGCGCGCCAGGGGCGCGGCGCGGCGGCGGCGGCCGGCTGGATGCCGAGCTTGAGCGCCTCCAGGTGCACGATGTAGAGCAGCCCCAGGTACGACAGCGAGGCCGGCAGAAAGGCGTGGCGCACCACGTCGGAGTACGGAATGCCGACGTATTCGACCATCAGGAAGGCCGCCGCCCCCATCACCGGCGGCATGATCTGGCCGTTGACCGAGCTCATGGTTTCGATGGCGCCGGCCTTGACGCCGCCGTAGCCGGCCTTCTTCATCATGGGGATGGTGAAGATGCCGCCCGACACCACGTTGGACACCGACGAGCCCGAAATCATGCCGTTGAGCGCCGACGACACCACCGCCACCTTGGCCGGCCCGCCGCGCAGGTGGCCCAGCGCGGCAAAGCTGACCTGCATCATGTAGTTGCCGCCGCCGGCGCGGTCCAGCAAGGCGCCGAACAGCACGTAGATGAAGATGGTGCTGGCCGACACGCCCAGCGCGATGCCGTACACGCCCTCGGTGGTCAGCCACATGTGCGACAGCAGGCGCGACAGCGACGCACCCTTGTGCGCCAGCACCTCAGGCATCCAGGGGCCGGCCACGCAGTAGGCCAGAAACAGCGCCGCCAGCGCTGCCATCGGCCAGCCGACCGCGCGCCGCGTGGCCTCCAGCAGCAGCAGCAGGCCGGCGCTGGCGGTGACGATGTCCATGACGCTGGGCTGGCCGGGCCGCGTGGCCAGCTCGCGGTAGAACAGCATCAGGTAGGCACCGGCAAAGGCGCCGGCGATGGCCAGCCCCCAATCGACCAGCGGCACATGGCGGCGCGGCGAGGAGCGGAACGCCGGCCAAGCCAGAAACGCCAGCGCCAGCGAAAACGCCAGATGGATGGCGCGCGCCTCGGTGTCGTTCAGGATGCCCCAGCCGAGGACAAAGGGCAGCGGCGAGGCGTACCAGAACTGGAACACCGCCCAGGCCAGCGCCAGCCCGAACATCAGCCGCGCCGTCAAGCCACTGGGCTTGCGCCCGCCGGTGTCGGTTTCGGCCACCAGCTGCTGCAGCGCCTCGGGTGCTTTTTCGATGTCGGTGGCCATGGCGTGTCTGTCGGTTGACTATGTTATTGATAGCTGCCGGCGCTTGATCGGCAGGCGCTGGAGCCACTACATGCCATGAACGGCCGGGCCATCAAAAAGGGCGAAGTCGCCTTCGCCCTGATCGCCGTGCATGTGCGTGCGGGGCACGGCCCGGCCGCGCCATGGCTTACTTGATCCAGCCCTTTTCCTTGTAGTAGCGCGCGGCGCCGTCGTGCAGCGGGGCGCTCAGGCCGTTCCTGACCATGTCCTCGGGCTTGAGGTGGGCCAGCGCCGGGTGCAGCTTCTTGAACTCGTCGAAATTGTCGAACACCGCCTTGGTGACGGCGTAGATGGTGTCGGCCGGCGTCTTGCTGGAGGCCACCACCGTAGCCAGCACGCCGTAGGTGGGCGTGGCCTGCGGGTTGTTGGGGTACAGCCCGGCCGGGATGCTGACCTTGGCGTAGTACGGCTTGTCGGCCACCAGCTTGTCCACCACCGGGCCGGTCAGCGGCACCAGCTTGGCACCGCAGCTGGTGGTCGGGTCCTGGATGTTGGCGCTGGGGTGGCCGACGCCATAGAAGAAGCCGTCGATCTTGCCGTCGCACACGGCCGGGCCGTGCTCGTCGGCCTTCAGCTCGGAGGCCAGCGAGAAGTCCGACAGCTTCCAGCCCATGGCGGCGAGCAGCTCCTCCATCGAGGCGCGCGTGCCCGAGCCGGGGTTGCCGACGTTGAAGCGCTTGCCCTTGAAGTCCTCGAACTTGGTGATGCCCGCTTCCTTGCGCGCCACCACGGTGAACGGCTCCGGGTGGACGGCGAACACGGCGCGCAGATCGGACACCGCGCCACCGTCCTTGAACTGGCTCAGGCCCTTGGTGGCGTTGTACTGGACGTCGGACTGGGCAAAGCCCAGGTCCAGCTCGCCGGCCTTGATGGTGTTGACGTTGAACACCGAGCCGCCGGTGGATTCGACCGAGCAGCGGATGCCGTGCTTGGCGCGGTCCTTGTTGACCAGGCGGCAGATGGCGCCACCGGCGGCGTAGTACACGCCGGTGACCCCGCCGGTGCCGATGGTGACGAACTTCTGCTGCGCCGACGCCGGCGCCGCCAGCGCGGCGGTGGACAGAGCGGCAGCGGCGGCCAGGGTCTTGAGAACGGGGCGAAGGCTCATGCGACAAGGTCTCCTGTGAATGAATGGGGCATGCTCAGCCCTGCGCGATCGCCGCATCGACGGCCGCGGCCAGCCGTTCGGCGATCAGCGCCAGTTCGTCATCGGTGGCGATGAACGGCGGCGCCAGCAGGATGTGGTCACCATAGCGCCCATCGACCGTTCCGCCCATGGGATAAACCAGCAATCCGCGCGCGAACGCCTCGCTCCTGACGCGCGCGTGCAGGCGCCGCGCGGGATCGAACGGGGTTTTGCCGGCGCGCTCGGCGACCAGCTCGATGCCCCAGAAGTAACCACGCCCGCGGACCTCCCCCACATGCGGGTGGTGGGCAAACCTTTCGGCCAGCAGCGCTTGCAGGACCTGCGCGCCGCGCTGCACTTTTTGCAGCAATCCATCGCGCTCGATGACCTGCTGCACGGCCAGCGCGGCGGCGCAGGCGACGGCGTGGCCGAGGTAGGTGTGGCCGTGCTGGAAAAACCCGCTGCCGGCCGACATGGCGGCCACGATCCGCTGTTGCGCCAGCACCGCGCCGATCGGCTGGTAGCCGCCGCCCAGCCCCTTGGCCACGGTCATCAGGTCGGGCACCACGCCGTCCTGCTGGCAGGCGTGCAGGGTGCCGGTGCGGCCCATGCCGCACATCACCTCGTCGAGGATCAGCAGCACGCCGTGGCGGTCGCACACCTCGCGCACCGCCTTGAAGTAGCCCGGCACCGGCACCAGCACGCCGGCGGTGGCGCCGCCCACGGTTTCGGCCACGAAGCCCAGCACCTTGCCGGGGCCGACGCGGCAGATCGCCTCGTCCAGCTCGCGCGCCAGGCGCTGGCCGTACTGCTCGGGCGTTTCGCCCGGCTGCTGGTCGCGGTAGGGGTAGCAGGGCGACACGTGGGTCACGTCCACCAGCAGCGGCGCAAACTGGCGCCGGCGCCATTCGTTGCCGCCCACCGCCAGCGCGCCCAGGGTGTTGCCGTGGTAGCTCTGGCGTCGGGCGATGAAGTGGCTGCGCTCGGGCTGGCCGATTTCCAGGTAGTACTGGCGCGCCATCTTGAGCGCCGCCTCCACCGCCTCCGAGCCGCCGCTGACGAAGTAGGCGTGGCTCATGCCCGCCGGCGCGGTGCGCACCAGCTGCTCGGCCAGCTGCTCTGCCACCTCGGTGGTGAAGAAGCTGGTGTGGGCGTAGGCCAGCTGGTCGATCTGCCGGTGCATGGCGGCCAGCACGTCCGGGTGACCGTGCCCCAGGCAGGACACGGCGGCGCCGCCCGAGGCGTCGAGGTAGCTGCGCCCGGCGGCATCGTGCAGCCACACGCCCTGGCCGCCCACGGCGACCGGGGGCGTGTGGTGCAGGTGCCGGTGCATCACGTGCGTGGTGCTCATGGCCGTCGGTCTCCAGGGGTTCGGCGCGCGCCGGCGCTCACTGCGCCGTCCAGCCGCCGTCGTTGGCCCAGGCCTGGCCGCGCACGTTGGCCGCCGCCGCCGAGCAGAAGAACACCGCCATGGCGCCCAGCTGTTCGGGGGTGGTGAACTGCAGCGAGGGCTCCTTCTCGCCCAGCAACTCGCGCGTGGCCTGCTCGGTGCTGATCTTCTCGGCCGCGGCGCGCGCGTCGATCTGTTTCTGCACCAGCGGCGTCAGCACCCAGCCGGGGCAGATGGCGTTGGCGGTGACGCCGGTGGTGGCCAGCTCCAGCGCGGTGACCTTGGTCAGGCCGACGATGCCGTGCTTGGCCGCCACGTAGGCCGACTTGTCCTTCGACGCCACCAGGCCGTGCACCGAGGCGATGTTGATGATGCGGCCCCAGTTGCGCGCCTTCATGTGCGGGATGGCCAGCCGCGTGGTGTGGAACGCCGACGACAGGTTGATGGCGATGATGGCGTCCCAGCGCTCGGTCGGGAAGCCCTCGATCGGCGACACATGCTGGATGCCGGCGTTGTTGACCAGGATGTCGACGCCGCCGAACTTCTCGGCCGCGAAGGCCATCATGGCCTCGATCTCGGCCGGCTTGCTCATGTCGGCGCCGTGGTAGGCGGTCTGCACGCCGCAGGCCTCGATCTGCCGGCGCGGTGCGTCGACGTCACCGAAGCCGTTCATGACGATATGGGCGCCCTGCCTGGCCAGTTCGATGGCGATGCCCAGGCCGATGCCGCTGGTCGAGCCGGTGACGAGGGCGGTCTTGCCTTTCAGAGACATGAGGTGATCCTTTCGTAGCTGGAACATGAACACCGGACGCAAAGGACGCGCAACGTGCGCAAACAACGCGAAAGAAACCAGGCGTTCTCTTTCGCGTCCTTCGCGTGATCTTCGCGCCCTTCGCGTCCGGATGGATTGAAGTGGCTGCCAGCCCTTTAGCTGCTTGCGCGAGAAGCTATGGTTATTGGAGCAGCGGAACGCCGGTCTTGCCTTGCACTTCGTCGAAGCTGACGTCCGGCGCCAGCTCGACCACCTTCAGGCCGCGATCGGTGACGTCGAACACGCCCAGGTCGGTGATGATGCGGTCGACCACGCCGACGCCGGTCAGCGGCAGCGTGCACTGGGGCAGGATCTTCATGTCGGTGCTGCCGTCCTTCTTTTTGGCGACGTGTTCCATCAGCACGATCACGCGCGCCACGCCGGCCACCAGGTCCATGGCGCCGCCCATGCCCTTGACCATCTTGCCCGGGATCATCCAGTTGGCCAGATCGCCCTTGTCGGTGACCTGCATGGCGCCCAGGATGGACAGGTTGATCTTGCCGCCGCGGATCATGGCAAAGCTGTCGTGGCTGCCGAAGATCGAGCTGCCCTTGATGGTGGTGACGGTCTGCTTGCCGGCGTTGATGAGGTCGGCGTCCACCTCGTCGGCCGTGGGGAACGGGCCGATGCCCAGCATGCCGTTTTCGGATTGCAGCCACACCTCCTTGTCGGCGGGCACGTGGTTGGCCACCAGCGTCGGGATGCCGATGCCGAGGTTGACGTAAAAGCCGTCCTGCAGTTCCTGCGCCGCGCGCGCAGCCATCTGGTCTTGGGTCCAGGCCATGTCTCGATCTCCTTGATTACTTGTGCTCGCGCAGGGTGAGCTTTTCGATGCGCTTTTCGGGCGTGGGGTTGTGCACGATGCGGTGCACGTAGATGCCGGGCAGGTGAATGTCGTCCGGCGCCAGTTCGCCGTTGGCGACGATGCGCTCGACCTCGACGATGCACAGCTTTCCCGACATCGCCGCCGCCGGGTTGAAGTTGCGCGCCGTCAGGTTGAAGCGCAGGTTGCCGCTGCGGTCGGCCACGTCGGCCTTGACCAGGGCCACGTCGGCCACCAGCGAGCGCTCCATGACGTAGGTCTGGCCGTCGAACTCGCGCAGCTCCTTGCCCTCGGCCACCAGGGTGCCGACGCCGGTCTTGGTGAAGAAGGCCGGAATGCCGGCGCCGCCGGCGCGCAGCTTCTCGGCCAGTGTGCCCTGGGGCGTGAATTCCAGCTCCAGCTCACCGGCCAGGAACTGGCGCTCGAACTCCTTGTTCTCGCCCACGTAGGAGCTGATCATCTTCTTGATCTGGCGCGTCTCCAGCAGCTTGCCCAGGCCGAAGCCGTCCACACCGGCGTTGTTGCTGATCACCGTCAGGTTCTTCACGCCGCTGTCGCGCAGCGCGTCGATCAGCGCCTCGGGGATGCCGCACAGGCCGAAACCGCCCACGGCCAGTTGCTGGCCGTCGTGCACCACGCCCTTGAGCGCGTCGGCGGCCGATGGATAAATCTTGTTCACGGTCTCTCTCCAGTTGCAAATATCAAACGAACAGCAGGCTCAGGCTCGGCGTGAACGATACTACGTAAACGACTACGTAGTATTTCGTAATGGCGATCCCTGTCCCTGCGGCCGGCGACCCGGCGCTGGCGCCACCGGACTACCGGCTGGCCTTTCAACTGGCGCCGGTCGGCCTGATTCTCTCGCGCCAGCGCCACATCGTCGATTGCAACGACCGCGTGTGCGACATCTTCGGCGCCGAGCCGGCGCAACTGATCGGCCAGAGCTTTCGCATTCTGTATCCCAGCGCCGACGAATACGAGCGCTTTGGCGCGCGCATCGCGCCGATCCTGAACCGCGACGGCCTGTACGCCGACAACCGCGTGATGCAGCGGGTGGGCGGCCCGCAGGCCGGCGAGGCCTTCTGGTGCCACGTCACCGGCCGCGCCATCGACCGCCGCGCGCCGCACGCCGCCGGCATCTGGAGCTTCGAGGACCTGAGCGCCCAGCGACCGATGGGCGCCGTGCTGACCGCGCGCGAGCGCGAAGTCGCCGCCCAGCTCACGCGCGGCCTGACCAGCAAGGAGATCGGCCGCGCCCTGGGCCTGAGCCACCGCACCGTCGAAGTGCACCGCGCCAAGCTGATGCGCAAGTACCGCGCCGGCACCACGGCCGAGCTGGTGCAAAAGCTCATGGGCGGGCTGTGAGCCGAATCGCCGCGCCTTGACAAACTATCAAATCGATAGCTGCTTGCGCTTGTCTGGCAAGCGCCAGAGCCTATTTTTTGTCGGATTGACCAGGGCCGCCGTCCACCACCTCGGCGGCACTGCGAAAGGCCTCCACCGCGCACGGCACGCCGCAGTAGATGCTGGCGTGCAGCAGCACCTCCTGCAGCTCGGCGACCGTGGCGCCGTTGCGCAGCGCGCCGCGCACATGGCCCTTGAGCTCGTGCTGGCGGCCCAGCGCGGTCAGCATGGCCACCGTCACCAGGCTGCGCGTCTTCAGGTCCAGCCCCGGCCGCTGCCACACGTCGCCCCAGGCGTTGCGGGTGATGGCGTGCTGCATCGGCTCGGTGAACGGCGTGGCGCTGGCGAACGCGCGATCGACGAAATCGTCGCCCATCACCTGGCGGCGCTTCTTCAGGCCGTGCTGGAACGCCGGGTCGTCGGGCAGTGTCATGGCGGGGTCTCCTGGAGGCAAAGGCCGTCAGCATAATGACCCGCACCCCCACCAGACCAGGAGAGCCCCATGAGCCGCTACCCCCTGCCCAGCCTCGACAGCCTGCCCGAAGACATCCGCGCCCGCATCCTCGAAGTGCAGGCCAAGGCCGGCTTCGTGCCCAACGTATTTCTGGCGCTGGCGCGCCGGCCGGCCGAATGGCGCGCCTTCTTCGCCTACCACGACGCGCTGATGGAGCCCGAAAGCGCCGGCCGCAGCAGCCGGCTGAGCAAGGGCGACCGCGAAATGATCGTCACCGCCACCAGCGCCGCCAACGGCTGCCTGTACTGCGTGGTGGCCCATGGCGCGTTGCTGCGCATCTACGAGAAGAAACCCCTGGTGGCCGACCAGGTGGCCACCAACCACCGCAAGGCCGACATCAGCGCGCGCCAGCGCGCCATGCTCGACTTCGCCATGAAGGTCAGCCAGCACCCGCGCGAGCTGGGCGAAGAGGACTTCGCCCCCCTGCACGCCCACGGCTTCGACGACGAAGACATCTGGGACATCGCCGCCATCGCCGCCTTCTTTGGCCTGTCCAACCGCATGGCCTCGTTCAGCAACATGACGCCGAATGCGGAGTTTTACCTCATGGGGCGGGTGCCGAGGGAAAAGAAGGCCGGCTGATCGGGTGAACGCCCGGATCGAGCCGTGCCTGCCAGCGCCTGACGGGTGCCGACGGCACCCCCGCGCCCCATCCCGCCCACGGCACCCCCCGATACAATGCCCGCTCCGCGCGCCGCCGTAGTTCAATGGATAGAACGAGCGCCTCCTAAGCGCTAGATACAGGTTCGATTCCTGTCGGTGGTGCCACCCGCGCCACGTCGCTGCCGCCCGCCGTCCACGTCCGTGCCCGCCTACACCTTCGAAGCCCTGCAAGCCGATGGCAAGTCCCGCCAGGGGGTGATCGAGGCCGACAGCGCCCGCGCCGCGCGCGCCCTGCTGCGCGAACAGGCGCTGGTGCCGCTGACGGTGGAGCCGGTGACCACCGGCGGCTCGGTGCTGACGCGCCCGCTGGGCGGTGCGCGCGCCTTCAACGCCAGCCAGCTGGCGATCTGGACGCGCCAGCTGGCCGGCCTGATCGGCGCCGGTCTGCCACTGGAGCGGGCGCTCACCGCCCTGGTGGACGAGGCCGAGCACGAGCGCCAGCGCCACCTGCTGGCGGCGCTGCGCGCCGAGGTCAACGCCGGCGCGCCGCTGGCGCGGGCCATGGCGCAGCACCCGCGCGACTTCTCGCCGGTGTACACGGCCGTCATCGCGGCGGGCGAACAGGGCGGCCATCTGGGCCTGGTGCTGGAGCGCCTGGCCGACGACCTGGAAGAGCGCCAGACGCTCAAGGCCAAGCTGATCGGCGCGGCGCTGTACCCGGCCATCGTGACCGTGGTGGCGATCGTGATCGTGGTGTTTCTGGTCAGCTACGTGGTGCCGCAGGTGGCTTCGGTGTTCGCCGGCAGCAAGCAGGCCCTGCCCACGCTCACGGTGCTGATGATGGCGCTCAGCCAGTTCGTGCGCGCCTGGGGCGGGTGGTTGCTGTTAGCTCTTGGTTTGATAGCTGTTGGCGCACGCCTGGCCTTGCAAAACGACGGTTTGCGCCAGAAATTCGACGCCGCCTGGCTGCGCCTGCCGCTGATCGGCCGGCTGGCGCGCGGCTACAACGCGGCGCGCTTTGGCGCCACCCTGGCCATGCTGGCCGGTGCCGGCGTGCCGATTCTGCGCGCGCTGCAGGCGGCCGGCGAGACGCTGCACAACCGCGCCATGCGCGCCGACGCCGAGGACGCGCTGGTCATGGTGCGCGAAGGCGCGCCGCTGGCGGCGGCGCTGGCGCAAAAGCCCCGCTTTCCCGGCCTGCTGGCCATGTTCGCCCGCATGGGCGAGCAGACCGGCCAGTTGCCCGCGATGCTGCAACGCGCCAGCGTCCAGTTGTCGGCCGAAGTACAGCGCCGCGCCCTGCAGCTGGCCACCGTGCTGGAGCCGCTGCTGATCGTGGTGATGGGCGTGGTGGTGCTGCTGATCGTGCTGGCGGTGATGCTGCCGATCATCCAGTTGAACCAGTGGGTGCGGTGATGCACGTCGCGCACGAGCTTGCCGACCGCGCCCCCACACCCGTGCGCCGAGGAATCATTCGAGTCCTTCTGCGTTCTCTGCGTCATCGTTGCGCCCTCTGCGTTCGGATGTCCCATGCCATGCGGCCGCAATGACCGTCGCTTGCAGTCAGGTTGCGCCCCCGCGCTCGCCTCGGCGGCGCGGGCGGCTACCATGCTGACATGACCACTGCCCTGGACGACAAGCTGGTCGTCGCCATCTCCTCGCGCGCGCTGTTCGATCTGGAAGAGGAAAACCGCCTGTTCGAAAGCGGCGACCCCGAAGGCTATATGCGCGTGCAGCTGCAGCGGCTGGACACCCCGGCGCGCCCCGGCATCGCGCACGCCATGGTGCGCAAGCTGTTGCGCTTCAACGAAGACGGGGTCGAGCGCGTCGAGGTGGTGATCCTGTCGCGCAACGACCCGGTCAGCGGCATGCGCATCTTCAACTCCGGCGCGGCGCAGGCGCTGCGGCTGGAGCGCGGCGTGTTCACCCAGGGGCGCGCGCCCTTCGGCTACCTGCGGCCGCTGCGCGCCGACATCTTTCTGTCGGCCAACGCCGACGACGTGCGCGAGGCGCTGGCGGCCGGCTTTCCGGCCGCGCACGTGATGGTCGACGCCGCCCCGGCCAGCGACCGTTACCCGGACGAGGTGCGCATTGCCTTCGATGGCGACGCGGTGCTGTTTTCCGACCAGGCCGAGCAGGTGTTCCAGAAGAAGGGGCTGGCGGCGTTCCAGCGCCACGAGCAGCGCAAGGCCGACGAGCCGCTGCCCGACGGCCCCTTCAAGCCCTTTCTGGTCGCGCTGCACCGGCTGCAGCAGGCCGGCGTGCCGCACATGCGCATTCGCACCGCCCTGGTGACCGCGCGCGGCGCCCCCGCGCACCGGCGCGCCATCCAGACCCTGATGCGCTGGAACATCCGCGTCGACGAAGCCATGTTCCTGGGCGGCCTGCCCAAGGGCGAGTTCTTGCGCGAGTTCGAACCCGACTTCTTCTTCGACGACCAGAGCGGCCACATCGCCCACGCCGCCCGCCACGTGCCGGCCGGCCACGTGCCCGAAGGTGTGACCAATGCCACGCCGGCGGCGGAAACTTCGCGCCGCCGCCGCCCCTCCAAGCGCCGATGAAACCGTCCTTCTGGCACCTGCCCCTCCTGCTGCTGGCCGTCTGGGCTTCGCCCGCGCCGGCCCAGACCGCTGCCGCGGCGACCACCGCGCCCGGCGCCGCCCGCGTCAGCAAGGGCGAGGCGCAGGCACTGAAGATCTTCCGCATGCTCGACGCCGACGGCGACGGCCGCATCTCGCGTCAGGAGGCGCAGGTAGGCATTCGCCTCAAGCCTTCGCTGGCCGAGGACTTCCGGCGTGCCGACCTGAACGGCGACGGCCACCTGACCGAGCAGGAGATCCGCAGCGTCGCCGAACGCCGCCGCGCCGAGCGACTGGAGCGCCGGCGCAAGGAGCAGGCGCTGGCCGCACGCCCCGCCACCGAGCCGCGCAGCGGCAGCGCCGTACGCCCCTGAGCCTTTCATCGGCCGCTGGCATGACGGTCATTCCATGCGGCTGAGCAGGGCGCCGACCCAAGGCTGCATGAACTGCCCCGCCAGCAGGCCCACCAGACCGGCGGCGGCGATCAGCAGCATCGACAGCGCCAGCTGGCGGATCAGCGCGCCGCTGCGCGAGCGCAGCACGAACGACAGACTGAACACGATGCTGGTGAACGAGGCCAGCACCGCGCCCACCCCGGCCGTGCCCGGCGGAAGGCCGCCCTGCGCCGCCAGCGAGGCGGCCGCCGCCACCGAGCTGGCGCTGGACAGCAGGCCACCGACGATGCTGACGAAGTAAAACCCGGCGTCGCCGAACTGCCGCTGCGTCAGCGCGCCCAGCGCGTGCAGCAGCAGAAAGATCGCCCCGTACTTGAGCGCCTGCGGCAGCGAAAACGGCATGTCCAGGTGAATTTCGGGCGCCACCCCGGCGGCCGAACGGCGACCGCTGCGCAGGCTGACCCCCACCAGCAGCGCGCTGGCCCCCATCATCAGCAGGAAGGCGGAGAAGGCGCTGATGAGCGCCTCGGGCGCCAGGATCAGCAGCAGCGTGGCGTTGCGCGCGATCATCGCCACCATCGCCAGCATGATGCCGCGGTAGGCCGTGCCGACGTAGGCCACGCCCACCTCGCGCACCCGTTCGACCAGCTCGATGACGGTGAAGTTGCTGTTGATCAGGCCACCAAAAAAGCCCGACAGCTCGGTGCCGCGCGTGCCGTACATCTTCCACAGCACGTAGTTGAAGAAGCCGATGCCGGCGATCAGGATCACCGCCACCCAGGCGGCGCGCGGCTCGATCAGCCCCCAGGGACCGACGGTGCCCTGCGGCAGCGCCGGATAGATCACGATGGCCAGCACCGCCAGCAGGATGGCCGAGCGGATTTCGCCCTCCGACACGCCCATGGAGAAGTCGGCCAGGCGCTCTTTCCAGGCCAGCAGCGCAGTGGCAATCACCATCACCGCCGCCGGCGCGATGGTGTGGCCACGCCCGCACATAATGCCGGCCATGCCGGTGACCAGCATGGCGGCCGAGGTGGTCAGCTCGGTGCCCTGGTTGGCACGCAACGACGAGACGTTGAGGATCAGCACCAGCAGACCGGTCAGTGCCAGCGTGGCCAGCCCGTAGCCCATGCCCAGCGCCCCGCCCATGGTGCCCAGCAGGCCGATGAAGCCGAAGGTGCGCAGGCCGGCCTCCTTGCCGCGGCGCTCGCGCTCCAGCCCGATCAGCAACCCCAGCGCCAGCCCCAGCGCCAGCCGCATGAGGATCTGGGTGTAGGGCCAGGCACTGACGGGCAGCAGGGTATCGGTGTCGGACATCCGGGCGATCTTGCCCTATGGATGGGGCCTGCGCAATATGACAAAGTCGCGCGCGTGGGCCCGCCGCGACGGGCCTTCAGCCCCGCTTATGGATTCGGCCTTTGGATGTCTTGAATACCGTTCGGGCTGAGCTTGTCGAAGCCGTTGGACAGGCTCAGGGCGAATGGGTCGGATTTCAAGACCGGAAGCAAGTCAACGCCCCAAGCCATGGTTAGCATGGCTCCCTGCTCCCTGCTCCCTGCTCCCTGCTCCCTGCTCCCTGCTCCCTGCCCACCATGCCCATGCCCCAACGCCTTGCCCAGTTCCAGCAGTTTCTGCGCCAGGTCTGGCGCCTGTCGGCACCCTACTTCAGCGCCTCGGACGAACGCTGGCGCGCCCGCGGGCTGTTGACGGCCATCGTCGTGCTCAACCTGGGCGCGGTGTACATGCTGGTGCAGATCAACGAATGGAACCGCGTGTTCTACGACGCGCTGCAGAACAAGGACGCCGCCGTGTTCTGGACCCAGCTGGGGCGCTTCACGCTGCTGGCGATGGCTTTCGTGGTGATTGCCGTCTATCGCTTCTACCTGACGCAGCTGCTGCAACTGCGCTGGCGCGCCTGGATGACGCGCGACCTGATGGGCCGCTGGCTGCAGGGCCAGGCCTTCTACCGCATGGAGCTGGCGCGCTACGCCGGCGCCGCCGTGCCCACCACCGGCGCCACCGGCCTGCCCCACCCCGGCCAGCGCGAGCCCGACAACCCCGACCAGCGCCTGCAGGAAGACGTGAACCTGTTCACCGCGCAGACCGTGGGGCTGTCGATGGGCCTGCTCAACGCCGTGGTCACGCTGGCCAGCTTCGTCGGCATTCTGTGGGGGCTGTCGGGCGCGTTCTCGTTCACGCTGGGTGAACGAACGATCGAGCTGCCAGGCTTCATGGTGTGGCTGGCGCTGCTGTACTGCATCGCCGGCAGCGTGCTGACGCACTACATCGGCCGCCCGCTGATCGGGCTGAACTTCGAGCAGCAAAAGCGCGAGGCCGACTTTCGGCATCACCTGGTGCGGGTGCGTGAATACAGCGAGGCCATCGCCCTGGACCGCGGCGAGCGGGTGGAGCAGCGCAACCTGGACACGCGCTTCACCCACCTGCTGGCCAACTACCTGCGCCTGATCGGCAAGCAGAAGCAGCTGGTTGGCTTCACCAACCTGTTCGGTCAGGCGGCGGTGGTGTTCCCGTTCATCGTCGCCGCGCCGCGCTTTTTTTCCGGCGCCATCCAGCTGGGCGAGCTGATGCAGATCGCCAGCGCCTTCGACCGCGTGCAGGGCGCGCTGTCCTGGTTCGTCGAAAACTACGACAGCCTGGCCAGCTGGCGCGCCACCACCGAGCGCCTGACCAGCTTCGAAGCCGCGATTTCAAAGCAAAATACGGCCGCAGAGCCCACCCAGCAAGCGCCAGCAGCTACTGATTCAGGAGTTATCGAAGCGCATGGCCTGAACCTGCGCCTGCCCACCGGAGCCAGCCTGCTGGCCGCAACCGAGCTGCGCGTGGCGCCGGGTGAGCACACGTTGGTGCAGGGGCCGTCGGGCAGCGGCAAGTCCACGCTGTTTCGTGCCCTGGCCGGCATCTGGCCCTTCGCGCAAGGGCAGGTGGCGCTGCCGGCGCGCACCATGTTCATCCCGCAGCGGCCCTACGTCCCGGACGGCGCACTGCGCGACGCGCTGGCCTACCCCGAACCGGCCAGCCGCTACAGCGACGCGCAGCTGCAGGACGCGCTGCGCGACGCCCTGCTGCCGGCGCTGGCGGCGCGGCTGGATGAGCGTGACAACTGGACGCAGAAGCTCAGCGGTGGCGAGTTGCAGCGCCTGGCCATTGCCCGCGTGCTGCTGCGGCAACCGGCCTGGGTGCTGGCCGACGAAGCCACCAGCGCGCTCGACGTGGCGGCTGAGCAGCAGCTCTATGCGCGCCTGAAGGCGCTCACCGAACGGACCGGCGGCGCCCTGGTATCCATCGCCCACCGGCCCGGCGTGGCGGCCTTTCACGACCGGTACTGGCGCTTCGTGCCGCAAACCGAAGGGTCCGCCGCACGCTACCGCATCGAGTCGGCGGCGCTGGCCTGAGCCCCAGGGTCAGGCATGGGTGGCCAGATCGGCCGCATCGCCCGTCCCATCGGCGCCACCAGCCACACCCAATGGGAGCATCAGAAGCGGTGCGTGTAGTACACCTGCACGAAGTCCATGCCGGGGTTGGGCTCCTTGATGCCCAGGTTGGACACATGCTGGTAGCGCAGCCCCAGCGTGGAGCGCGCCTGCGTGCCCCATTGCACGCCGACGCCCAGCATGTCGGAGAACTGGAACGCCGTGCTGAGCGAACGCTGGGGCGCCACCCGGGTGCGGACAGCAGGCGGGCACCGATCGAGCCTTCGAGGAACAGCGTCGCATGTGCGCCGTCGAGCGGGCGCTCCAGCCGCAGCACCGGCGAATAGCCCAGCTCCACCAGGTCGCGCGCCCGCGGCACATGCCAGGCCGCCAGCTCGATCTCGTGGCGCAGCCGCAGGCGCCACTGGGTGCCCTGCCACAACGGCGCCGCCTGGGTCCAGCCGGCAATCAGGCCGAGCTTGCGCACACCGGCATCGGCCGCTGCGGCGGCCGACAGGCTCCAGTCCACCCCTTCGGTCACCTGGGCCTGCACGGCGCCGGCGCCACCCCACAGGACGGACAGCAGCAGCGCCGTGCCGCCAGCCCGGCGCAGGTGGCGCCATGGCGGGCCGGCGGGCCGGCGCGGCACGCTGCGCGGGTGGCAGCGGGTGGTACGGTGGGCGTGTGCCGTCATGGCGGCATCGTACACAAGCCGCAGCCTGGGCGAAACCGCCTGTACCGCGCGCGCAACAAGCGCCGCCAGCTATCAAAAACGCAACGTACGAAGCCTCAAGGCGCCAGCGTGCTGACGTACTGCGCCGGCAGCGGTCGCGCCCGCGCCGGCCTGGCCTTGAGCACCGTGCCCACGCTGACGAAGCACAGCGCCTGTTCCGCCTCGCCCAGCCCGAACAGCGTGCGCAGGGGTGCCGACGCCAGCGCCTTGCCGCTGGTCAGCGCCGCCCCGAAGCCCAGCGCGTGCGCCATCAGCAGCAGGTTCTGAATCGCGCAGCCGGCCGAGACGATGCGTTCGTGCGGCGGAATGTCGGCATCGTCGTCTCGCAGGCGCACCACCGCCAGCATCAGCAAGGGAGCGCGAAACGCCTTCTCGCGCGCCTGCCCGATCTGCTCGTCCGTGGCCTGGGGGTCGCGCTGCACCAGGGCCGCCGCGAACGCCTCGGCCAGGCGCGGGCGCGCCGCGTCCGGCACCAGGATGAAGCGCCAGGGCAGCAGCGTGTGATGGTCGGGCGCGCTGGCGGCGGCGCCCAGGATGCGCTCGGTCTGCGCTGCATCCGGGCCGGGCAGGCCCAGGCGGCGCGGCAGCACCGTGTGGCGACCGTGGATCAGCGCCTGTGCCAGCTCGTCGCTGCCGCGCGGGCGTACGGCGGCGGTCAGGGGAACGAGGTCGGTCATGCCCGGCAGCCTGGCCTGACGCTCGAATCGCCGGGTCTGCACAAGGTCACCGGTGGGGGCACAGGGTGTACCAGGATCATCGTCATACGCACAGTCAAGCCCGGGCATTCGGTCCGTCACGACGTCCCTGCCACGAACCCGTTCCGGCCCCGTCGCCGGCCGCGAACCATGTCCGCACCCTACACCGGCACGCAGCAGCCATCAGCCGCAGCTGCCCACGTAGCCGCACTGCGTGCAGTAGTCGCAGCCGTCCTTGCGGATCATGGCGTGGGCGCCGCATTCGGGGCATTTCTTGCCCGCCATCACGCCCGGCACGGCGGCCGAGGCTGACGCCTCGGGCTCGGCCTGCAGCAACTCGTCCGGCTCGAACAGCGATGCCTGCGCGGCCTGGGCACGGCGGACGATGAGGTTTTCGATGGCGTAGCCGATGGCCGCCACTTCGCTGTCGTGCCAGCGCGGCACGTGGGTGCCGTCGGCCTTCTGGTAGGTGCCCAGGCGCACCGGGCCGCGGTCCCAGGTGACCTTGCGCATGTCCGACAGCGCGCGGTCCAGAAAACCGCCGCGCGCCGCCAGGCTGAGCATGCGCATGGTGGCGGTGATCCACTGCTGCGACTCGCCGCTCTGCCCCACCGGCATGAAGAATTCGATGGCGCGTTCGATGGTGCCCTTGCCGTCGGCGCTGGGCACCGGCAGGAAGGTGACGATCAGGTACAGGCGCTGCTGGCCATCGCTGGTCCAGTATTCGATCTTTTCGGCCACCGCCGGCAGGCCACCGGCCGGGCGCTTTTCGATCACCGTGCGCATGGGGTCGTAGGGGGTGACGGGCAGCGGCGCCGGCGCCTGGGCCACCGGCTCCTCCTTCTTGGCCGGCGTGGTTTCGAGCACCGCACCCAGGATGCTGTTGGGGCGGTAGGTGGCCAGCCCCTTCAACCCGGCCTGCCAGGCCTGGCGGTACAGATCCTTGAAGTCCTCGTAGGGGTAATCCTCGGGGATGTTGACGGTCTTGCTGATCGAGGTGTCCACATAGGGCTGCACCGCCTGCATCATCGCCACATGCTCGTGCGCGGTCATTTCGAGCGCGTTGACGAAGTACTCGGGCAGCGTCTCGGGCTGCTCGGGCGTTGCGCCGGGATCGATCAGGCTGCGGTACAGGCGGAACGCGTGGTCTTCCACCATGTAGCTGCTGGTGCTGCCGTCGTGCTCGCGCTTGTTGCGCTTGTAGCCCCAGCTGAAGGCCGGTTCGATGCCGTTGCTGGCGTTGTCGGCAAAGGCCAGGCTGACGGTGCCGGTGGGCGCGATCGACAGCAGGTGGCTGTTGCGGATGCCATGCTGGCGGATGGCGGCCTGGATGTCCTCGGGCAGGCGGCTGGCGAAGGTGCCCTGGGCCAGGTAGCCGTCGGCCTGGAACTTGGGAAACGGCCCCTTTTCCTTGGCCAGCTCGACCGAGGCGCGGTAGGCCGCGTCGCGCATGCGCCGGCCGATCTCGGCCGCCATCTGGCGCCCCGGCTCGCGGTCATAGCGCAGCTTGAGCATGCTGAGCGCATTGCCCAGGCCGGTGAAGCCGACCCCGATGCGGCGCTTGGAGGCGCTTTCGGCGCGCTGCTGATCGAGCGGCCAGAAAGTGACGTCGAGCACGTTGTCGAGGGCGCGCACCTGCACCGCCACCACCTGCTCGAAGGCGTCGAAGTCGAAGCTCGGCTCGCCGCCGGCGCCGAACGGGTGACGCACGAAGTTGGTCAGGATGATGGGGCCGAGGTCGCAGCAGCCGTAGGGCGGCAGCGGCTGTTCGCCGCAGTTGTGCACGTACAGGCCGTTGGCGTCGAAGGCGTGCACGTCGGCGACGGTGACGTCATAGACATCGGCACTGCCATCCGGCGTGACGGCGCTGACGGTGGCGGTGAAACGTTCGCGGTTCAGTTGGCGCTGGTATTGGGCCAGGGCGCCGGTCAAGCGCGCCGCCTTGTCCGTGTCGGCAAAACCGATGCGATCGGCGAACAGGGCCAGGTTGTCGCCGCTGACCACCAGTTCGTGCTGCGCCGCCGTGCGGTAGCAATCCAGGCCACCGCGGCCATCGGGCAGCGCGCGCACGCCGGTCGGGCGCCGCTCGGGGTAAATCGTGCTGGCGATGCCCAGGCGCAGCAGCATGCGCTGCGCCGCCTGCAAGGTGCCCAGATCGCTTTGCGCCAGGCGCACGCTCACGCCCTTGTCTTGCGCGCCCTGCACCGAGCCGTCGGTGTCGAACAGACCGCGCAGCGCACCGATGTGGAACGCCGACGAGGTTTTCTCCATCGACGGCGTGACGCTCTTGCGCCCCGGCGTGAGGCCGTGGCTCAATGCCAGATGCCGCAAGGCGCCGCTGGCCATGCGGCGTTCTGCGCGACCGCGGACCGCACGCTGGAAGCCGCCGAAGTCGGCGCGGTGCGGCAGGGTGCGGGCGGCCGCCTCGGCGGCGGCGATGATGCCGTCGGCGCCGCTCAGCGCATGCGCCGGCGCGCCTTGCGCCACCTGGCGCAGCTCGGGCGCCCAGACCGAGATGACGGCCTTGTCCTCCTTCAGCACACCATCGCCGATCAGCAGGCCAAGCAGGTAGCCCTCGGCCTCGGTGCCCGCGCCGTCCCAGCCTTGCAGCGTGCGGTGCTGCTGCAGCATGATTTCATCGCCCGGGCGCAGCTGGCCGGCGGGCTCCCACGCACTCTCGATCACGTAGCGTGTCTTGCGCGTGACGCGGCGCACGCGGTGGTCCGCGGTCAGGCGCAGGCTGTGCCCTTCGCGGGTTTGCAGGTGGACCACCGGTTTGTGGCCGGTGGCGAAGAAGCCCTCGCTGAGCAGCGGATGGGCCGCGCCGTCGACGATGGCGTTGAAGGGCCGACCCATCAGGTCGGCCACCTGGGCGGGGCCATCCTCGGTCATGACCCAGGTATCGGCGGTGACGCAGGGGTTGGTGGCCTCGATCTGCTCGGTGTAGTTGAGGTTGTTGTCGCGCCCGATCTGGTCGAGAAACAGGATGCCCGGTTCGGCAAAATCGTAGGCCGACTTCATGATGGTGTCCCACAGCTCGCGCGCCGGCACCTTGCGGTACACCCACAGACCGTCGGCGCGCTGGTAGGCCCCCTTGGCCTTGACCTTGTCGCCCGGCTCGGCCTTGTGCGCCAGCTCCCAGTCGCTGCCGTCGATCACGGCCTGCATGAAGGCGTCGGACACGCCCACGGAGACGTTGAAGTTGTTCCAGCGCCCGGGCGTGCGCTTGGCGGTGATGAACTCCAGCACATCGGGGTGATCGATGCGCAGCACGCCCATCTGCGCGCCGCGGCGCGAGCCGGCGCTTTCGACCGTCGAGCACGACTGATCGAACACGTTCATGTAGCTGCACGGGCCGCTGGCGAACGAGTGCGTGCCCTTGACGAAGGCGCCCTTGGGGCGGATGCGGCTGAAATCGTAGCCCACGCCGCCGCCGCGGCGCATGGTTTCGGCGGCCTCGCGCAGAGCCTCGTAGATGCCGGGGTAGCCGTCGGCGTCGCGGCCCTGGATGGCGTCGCCCACCGGCTGCACGAAGCAGTTGATCAGCGTGGCCTGGATGTCGGTACCGGCGGCGCTCATGATGCGACCGGCACCGATGGCGCCGGCATGCAGGTTGGCCAGAAACTTCTGTTCCCATTCGGCGCGCAGCTCGGGCTTTTCGACGCTGGCCAGGGCGCGCGCCACCCGGCCGTAGAGCTGGTCGAGCCCGGTCTCACCGGGCTTGAAATACTTCTCGGCCAGCACGTCGCGGCTGATCGGCTGCGCGCTCAGGGCATGCTGCGCGCCGGGCAGGGAATCTCTTTTCATGCACTCATCTCCTCGGATCGACAGGTCGACCTGGGCACGCCCGGTCGTGGCTGCCGACATTCTTGCACCTCCGGAATTCGCCATCCGGGACGCAACTGTGCTACCTGCGCCACAGGCCCTCCGGATAGCTATGAAATCAGGAGCTGCTTGCGCTGATCAGACAAGCGCCAGGGCCAGTTTTTTCGCAACTTGCTGAAGCCGGAACCGAGCGCCCCGAAGTGCGCTGCACCAGTGCCGCCCGGCTGGCCAGCCAGGGCCACGGCGCGCACGGAAACGCCGCGCCGCCGCAGCCCGGCGGCTCAGCCCGTGCGCCCGTAGCCGTCGCGCAGATCGCGCTTGAGCACCTTGCCGATCGGGCTGCGCGGCAGTTCGGGCAGCAGGTGCAGGTCGGCCAGGCGCTGGGTCTTGCCGGCGCGCTGGTTGAACCAGTGCATCAGGGCGGCCGCTTCGACCGCCTGCCCGGGCTGCGGCACGACAAACGCCACCGGCGTTTCGCCCCACCGCTCGGAGGGCACACCGACCACCGCCACGTCGGCCACCGCCGGGTGCTGGCGCAACTGGGCCTCCAGATCGCTCGGGTAGATGTTGAACCCGCCGCTGATGATCATGTCCTTGCGCCGGTCCAGCAGCGTCAGAAAGCCTTCGGCGTCGAAGCGCCCCACATCGCCGGTGCGGATGAAGCGCTTGCCGGCGGCGTCGAACCACTCGGCCTCGCGGGTTTTGTCGGGCTGGTTGTGGTAGCCGGTCATCATGCCGGGCGAGTGGCCGACCACTTCGCCGGCCTCGCCCGAGGCCACCTCGCGCCCTTGCTCGTCGATCAGCCGAATGTCGTGACCTTGGGCCGGCCGGCCCACGGTGTGCAGTTTGTCCGGATGCAGGTGGGCGTCCAGGATGCAGGTGCCGCCGCCTTCGGTCATGCCGTAGAACTCGGTCAGGCCGCCCGGCCAGCGCGCCAGCACGTCGGCCTTGAGGGCCGCCGAAAACGGTGCGCTGGTGCAGAACTTGACCCGGAACGCGGACAGATCGAATGCGCCGAACTGCGGCAGCGCCATGATGCGCTGGTACTGCACCGGCACCAGCATGGTGTGCGTGACGCGGTGCTGCTGCGCCAGTTGCAGGTAACGCAGGGCGTCGAACTTGGGCATCAGCACCACCGCGCCGCCATAGCCCAGGGTGGGGAAGAACACCACCAGCGTGGTGTTGGAGTACAGCGGCGTGGACAGCAGCGTGACGCCGTGCGGCCCGTAGTCGTACACCGCGCCGCGGCGCACGTGCATCCAGCGCATGCCGTGCGACTGCACGATGCCCTTGGGCGTGCCCGTGGTGCCGGACGAATAGATGATGTTGAAGGGCGCTTCGGGCACCAGCGCCACCGGGGCGGGTTGAGCCCCCACCGGCGCCAGCCAGTCGGCAAAGGCGCGCCCGGGCGCCACGCCATCGAGCGAAACCCGCGGCAGCCGGTCCGGCCCGGGCAGGTGCTGGGCCGGCGCGGTGGCGTCGAGAAACAGCACGCGCGCCCGCGCATCGGCCACCATGGCGGCCAGCGCCTGCGGCGTCGATGACGGCGCCAGCGGCGCCACCACCACCCCGGCGCGCAGCGCGCCCAGGTACAGCGCCGCATACGGCACGGCGTTGAGCCCGCACACCACGATCGCCTCGCCCGGCGACACACCATCGCGCTGCAGCGCCGCGGCCACGCGGTCCATCAGCGCGTCCAGCTCACCATAGCTCAGCTGCTGCCGATCGTCGATCAGGGCCGGGTGGGCCGGGTCGCGCCGCGCATGCTCGCGGATCAGGTCGGCAACGGCACGGAAAGCGGGTTCGGCGGACATGGCGGACGGGGCTGCGGTCGGTCGGCACCAGGGCGTGTTCAGTCGTTCAGGCCGAGCGACTGCACGATGGATTTCTCGGCCTCGAAATTCCTGCGTGCGAACTCGGCATAGGCCTGGTGGTCGCGGTAGTCGGTGCGCACACCATAGGTCTTGATGACGCGCTGCATGTCCGGATCGTCCAGCGCGGCCTTGACCGCGGCGTCAAGCTTCTGGACGATGGCCGACGGCAGGCCCTTCGGGCCGGCCAACCCCAGCGGCGACGGCACCACCACGTCGTAGCCGGCTTCCCTGAACGTGGGCACGCCTGCGAAGGCCGGCGGGCGCTGGTCGGCCGCGATGGCCAGCGCCCGTACCTTGCCGGACTCCATGAAGCTCAGAACGCCGTTGGTGCTGACGATGGTCTTCACATGACCGCCCAGCAGGGCCGCGGTGGATTCGGAATCGCCCTTGAACGGCACATGCACGAACGACACGCCGGCGGCCTTGGCCAACAACGCCATCGCCACCTGGTTGCCGGTGAACTTGCCGGGCGTGCCGTAGTCCACAGCGTCCTTCCGGCCCCGGGCGTGCTCGACCACGTCCTTGACCGACTTGAACGGTGAGTCGGCCGCCACGGCAAGAATGAAGTCGTAGGCGGTGAACGAGGCGATGTAGGTCAGATCGCGGATCGGGTCGTAGGGGGTCTTCTGAACGTAGGGCTGGCGGAACACGCTGACCGGCACCAGCGTCAGGCGGTAGCCGTCGGGCTTGGCGCGCATCAGGTCGACCACGCCCAGCGTGCCACCCGCACCGGACTTGTTCTCCACCACCACCGGCTGCTTGAGCTGCCTGGACAGGCTGGCAGCCAGCGCGCGACCCAGCACGTCGGTGGTGCCACCCGGCGCGTAGGGCACGATCATGGTGATCGACTGGTTGGGATAGTCGGCCTGAGCCTGAACCGCGGTGGCGTACCACGCCCCCATGCATGCCACCACCAGGGTGAGCAGACGTCGCTTCATGGTTGCTCCGCTCCAAAACCCGAGATGTTGCCTTTGTCGCGATCCCGCGGCAACCCTCGGTGACGATCCGACCGGTGCCGGTGGCGTCGAGCGCCCACCCGCACCAAGCCGGCGGCACCGTGGCCCACGGCCGCCTCAGAAGATCTCGAACAGTCCGGCCGCGCCCATGCCCCCGCCTATGCACATGGTCACCACGCCCCATTTCACGCGCTCGCCGCGTGCCTTGCGGCGCTGGCCCTCGAGCAGGATGTGGCCGGCCAGGCGCGCGCCCGTCATGCCAAACGGGTGGCCAATCGAGATGGCGCCGCCGTTGACGTTCAGGCGCTCCATGGGGATGGCAAGCCGACGCTGGCAGTACAGCGCCTGCGAGGCAAAGGCCTCGTTCAATTCCCACAGGTCGATGTCCTCGACCTTGAGGCCGGTGCGCTCGAGCAGGCGCGGCACGGCAAACACCGGGCCTATGCCCATCTCGTCGGGCTCGCAGCCGGCAATGGCCAGGCCGCGGAAGGCGCCCAGGGGCTGCAGGCCGCGCCTTTCGGCCTCTTGGGCCTCCATCAGCACGCAGGCGGCGGCGCCGTCCGACAGCTGCGATGCATTGCCCGCGGTGACGAACTTGCCCGCGCCCTTGACGGGCTCGAGCCCTGCCAGGCCTGCCAGCGTGGTCGTGGGGCGGTTGCAGTTGTCCATGGTCACGGTCACTTCCTTGTGCGTGACCTCGCCCGTGTCCTTGTTCTTCTCGGCCATGGTGGTCTTGCAGGGCACGATCTCGTTGTCGAATACACCGCCGGCCTGGGCGGCGGCGGTGCGCTGCTGGCTTTGCAGCGCAAAGGCGTCCTGGTCCTCGCGCGAGATGCCGTAGCGCGCCGCCACCACGTCGGCGGTGTCGATCATCTCCATGAACAGCTGGGGCTTGTGCTCGACCAGCCAGGGGTCCAGGTGGGCCGTGCCGCCGCGGCCCGCGGGGTTGAGCAGCGAGATGCTCTCCGCGCCGCCCGCGACCATGGCCGGCACGCCGTCCATCACGATGCGCCCGGCCGCCACGGCGATGGCCTGCAGGCCCGAGGAGCAGAAGCGGTTGATCACCGTGCCGCCCACCGTCACCGGCAGGCCGGCGCGCAGCGCGGTCTGGCGGCCGATGTTGCGGCCCATCGTGCCCTCGGGGTAGCCGCAGCCCCAGATCAGGTCCTCGATCAGGCCGGGCTCTATGCCCGCGCGCTCGACGGCGGCGCGCACCGCATGGGCGCCCAGTTGCGGGCCGGGCGTGATGTTGAACTCGCCGCGGTGCGACTTGGCCAGCGGCGTGCGGGCGGTGGAAACAATGACGGCTTGGCGCATGGGAGGCTCCTTGGGAATCTGGTGTTACTATTGAATTGATAGCTGGTTGCGCTTGATGGGCGGGCGCTAGCGGCATTTTTCTTCACAAACCAACAGCGCTGCGTAGCTACCCCCTCCCCCTCTGGGGGAGGGTTGGGGTGGGGGCCAGCGGCGCTCAGAACCTCGGTGCCGGCAAGATGCCGGCGCTCCCGGCCCCCATCCCAGCCTTCCCCCAAAGGGGGAAGGAGCAAATCATCAGCCGCGCTGATTCAGGCTGGCGAAGTTTTTGCCCTCGGCCACCAGTCTTTTCAGCAGGGCCGCGGGCTGCCAGAACTGCGCGTCTTCCTTGGCAAATTCCTCGATGTCGGCCAGGACCTTGGGCAGGCCCTGCATGTCGGCCCACAGCATGGGGCCGCCGCGGTGGCGCGGGAAGCCGTAGCCGAACAGAAAGGTCACGTCGATGTCGAGCGGGCGCAGGGCAATGCCCTCCTCGAGCACCTTGGCGCCCTCGTTGACCATGGCCGCCATGTAGCGGCGCATGATCTCCTCGTGCGTGAAGGCGCGCGGCGCGATGCCTTTCTTTTGCCGCTCGGCGTCCACGATGGCCAGCACCTCGGGGTCTTGCTGGCCCACGCGCGCGCCCTCGGGGTAGAGGTACCAGCCACGCCCGGTCTTCTGGCCGAACCAGCCGCGCTCGGCGATGCGGTCGGCAATCTCCACATAGCGCGCCCTGGGGTCGCGCGTGGCGGCCTTGCGTTTGCGCGTGGCCCAGCCGATGTCGCCGCCGGCCAGATCCGACACCTGGAACGGCCCCATGGGATAGCCGAACTCGCGCACCGCGGCGTCGATCTCGTAGGGGCTGGCGCCGTCCTCGAGCACCGCGTTGGCCGCGTCGCGGTAGACGGCCAGGATGCGGTTGCCGATGAAGCCGTCGCACACACCGGCGCGCACCGGCACCTTCTTCATGCGCTTGGCCAGCTCGAACGCCGTGACCACCACGTCGGGGGCCACCTTGGCGGGCACGACGATCTCCAGCAGCCGCATGATGTTGGCCGGGCTGAAGAAATGCAGGCCGATCACGTCCTGCGGGCGGGACGTCACTGCGGCAATGGCGTCGATGTCGAGGTAGGAGGTGTTGGTCGCGAGCACGCAGCCGCTCTTGCACACGCGGTCGAGCTCCCGGAACACGGCCTGCTTGACCGCGATGTCCTCGAACACGGCCTCGATCACCAGGTCCACGTCGGCAATGTCCTCATAGCGCGTCGAGGGCTGGTAGCGCGCCATGGTGGCGGCCTTGGCCTCGGCCGTCATGCGGCCCTTGGCGATCAGGCCGTCGTAGACCTTCTCCACGTTCTTCTGGCCGCGCGCAATCGACTCGGCGTCGCGCTCGATCATCACCACCGACAGGCCGGCGTCGAGCGCAGACACCGTGATGCCCGCGCCCATGGTGCCGCCGCCGATGATGGCCAGCTTCGCAAACGGGCGCGGCGCAGCCGCCTTGGCCTCAGGGATCTTGGCGGTCTCGCGCTCGGCGAAGAACGCATGGACCAGGCCGGCGCGCTGCGGGCTGTTCAGGCATTCGACGAAGAGCTCGCGCTCGCGCTTCGCACCCTCGGCAAACGGCGTCTGCACGGCCACACGCACGCAGTCGATGATTCGGGCGGGCGAGAACAGGCCGCGCGTCTTCTTGGCCGTGTCCTGCGCCAGCTGGTCGAGCGCGGCCAGGGTCTGGGCCTTGTCGCCGGGCACGGCCAGCGCGCTGGTGCGCCGCGGCGCGGTACCGGCCGCGAGCAGCTCGCGCACATAGGCCAGGCCCGCGGCCAGCGGGTCGTCGCCCTCCACCAGCCGGTCCACCAGGCCTGCGGCCAGCGCGGCCTTGGCCGAGAGGTGTTTGCCCGACAGCATGAGCTCGGCCGCGGGCAGCGCGCCCATCAGGCGCGGGCTGCGCTGCGTGCCGCCGGCGCCGGGCAGCAGGCCCAGGGCGACCTCAGGCAGGCCCAGCCTGGCCGCTGGCAGGGCCAGGCGGTAATGCGTGGCCATGGCCACCTCCAGCCCGCCGCCCAGCGCCGGGCCGTGGATGGCGCAGACGACGAGCTTGTCGCAGGCCTCCATGCGGTTGATGGTTTCGGGCAGCGAGGGCGGCTGCGGCGGCTTGCCGAACTCGCGGATGTCGGCACCGGCGATGAAGGCCTTGCCCGCGCCCACGATGAGCATGGCGCGCGCCTGGGCGGTCCGCTCGAGCTCCTCGACGGCGGCCAGCAGGCCGGCGCGCACGGCCTGGCCCAGTGCGTTGACGGGGGGGTTGTCGATGGTGACGACCAGCACGTCACCGTCGAGGCGGGTCTGCACCGGGCCGGCGCCCTGTGAAGCGTTCATGCGCTTGTCTCCATGCGAGTTGTAGGCATCCCTGCATTCTCCCCATGGGTGGTTTTTTTGACAATCACATCAGCGATTGACAAACTGTCAAACGGCATTTGACATTGCAAGCATGGACCTTCAGTCGCTCACCCTGCTGGTCGAGATCATCGACAGCGGCAACCTCAGCCAGGCCGCGCGCAAGCTGCGCATGACACGCGCCAACGTCAGCTACCACCTGACGCAACTGGAGCAATCCGTCGGCGCGCAGCTGCTGCGGCGCAGCACGCGCCACGTCGAGCCGACCGAGATCGGCCTGCGCCTGTATGAACATGGCCGCGCCATTCAGAACGAAATGCTGGCCGCACGCGAGACCGTGACCCGTCTGGGCCAGGGCCTGATGGGGCGCGTGGGCATCAGCATGCCCAGCGGTTACGGGCAGATGGTGATGTCGCACTGGCTGATCGAGTTCAAGCGGCGCTACCCCGGCATCGTGCTCGACGTGGTGTTCGAGAACCGGGTCGACGTGCTGCGCGACGACGTGGACATCGCGGTGCGCGTGCTGCCCGAGCCGCCGCCACATCTGGTGGCACGCGAGCTGGACGAGGTGCGCTACCTGGCCTGCGCCTCGTCGGCCTTTGCCCGCACCCATGGCCTGCCCACCCGCCTGGAGCAGCTGACCACGCTGCCGCTGATCACCGCCAGCGTGGTCGGGCGGCAGCTGTCGCTGCGCGGCTACCGGCAGGACGAGCGGCACGAGGTGCTGCTGGCGCCGACCCTGATCTCGGACCACTACCCGTTTCTGCGCCAGGGCATTCTGGCCGGGCTGGGTCTGGGCCTGGTGCCCGACTATGTGGTGCAGGACGTGGTTGCCAGCGGTGCGGTGGTGACCGCGCTGGACGACTTCCGGCTCAGCATCTTCGGCACCCGCATGTACCTGCTGCACCTGCCCGGCAGGCACCAGACGCGGGCGGTGCGCACCTGCATCGACTTTCTGCTGGCGCGCGCCGCCGGCCAGTCCGCGCCCCCGACGCCCGGCGAGCCACCGGCCTGACCCGCGGCGTTGCCGGCGCAACCGTTCCGCCGGTCACCCAATTACTATCATTTCAATAGCTGCTGGCGCTTGCCTGTCAAGCGCCGGAGCCTGATTTTAATTAAAGGTGCGCTGAGCCCGTCCGGCGCGCGTCGCATCGCAGGGACGGGTTCAGCATCGCCTCAGGGCTGTGCCTGGAACGCACGCAGCGCCGCGATGCGCTCTTGCATCGGCGGGTGGGTGGAAAACAGCTTGCCGATGCCGCCGGCGATGCCCATGGCCGCCAGGTTCTTGGGCATTTCGGCGCCTTCGGCATGCATGCCGCCCAGGCGCGCCAGGGCGTTGATCATCGAGTTGGGCTGGCCCATCATCTGCGCCGCGCCGCGGTCGGCGCGGAACTCGCGCTGGCGCGAGAACCAGGCCACGATGATGCCGGCCAGCACGCCGAACAGGATGTCGAGCACGATGGTCGTCACGTAGTAGCCGATGCCCGGGCCGCTGCTTTCGCTGTCGCGGCGCAGGAAGCCATCGACCAGCGAACCGATGACGCGGCTGGCGAACACCACGAAGGTGTTCATCACCCCCTGAATGAGGGCCATGGTGACCATGTCGCCGTTGGCCACGTGGGCCACCTCGTGGCCGATGACGGCTTCGACCTCCTCGCGCGTCATGCCGCGCAGCAGGCCCGTGGACACCGCCACCAGGGCCGAATTCTTGAAGGCGCCGGTGGCGAAGGCGTTGGGTTCGCCCTCGTAGATGCCGACCTCGGGCATGCCGATGCCGGCCTGATCGGCGAACTTGCGCACGGTGTCGACGATCCAGGCCTCGTCGGCGTTGCGCGGCTGCGCGATGACCTGCACGCCCATGCTCATCTTGGCCATCGACTTGCTCATCAGCAGCGACACGATGGCGCCGGAAAAGCCCACCACCAGCGAAAACACCATCAACTGCCCGGTGTTGGTGCCGGTGTAGCGGCCCACGCCCAGCAGGCTGGTGACGATGCCCACCACCACCATCACGGCCAGGTTGGTCAGAACAAACAGCAGGATGCGTTTCATGAATTCCCTTGGTTGACAACAGGTGACCTGAAATGCCCGCCCCGTGCGCCGCGCGCAAGCGGCAAGCGCTTCGGCGTCGCCGCAAGGTCGGCACAGGCGTGCATGTTAGGGGCGATTGGAGCAGATTCAAGGCGCCGGGTTCCCACGGGCGCCGGGTTGGCCAGGCGCTGGCGCTTGGCCTACACTGAAGCACCCCCGAGGAGCACACGTGAACACCCTGGACTGGCTCGGCCGCCTGGTGGCCATCGACACCACCAGCCGTAACTCCAACCTCGGCCTGATCGAGACCGTGCGCGACGCGCTCACGGCCCAGGGCCTGAAGCCCTGGCTGGCCGCCAACGCCGACGGCAGCAAGGCCAACCTGTTCTGCACCCTGCCCGCGGCGGACGGCCAGACGCAGGGCGGCATCATTCTGTCGGGCCACACCGACGTGGTGCCGGTGGACGGGCAGGACTGGGCCAGCGACCCGTTCCAGCTCACCGACCGCGGCGACGGCCGCCTGTACGCGCGCGGCAGCTGCGACATGAAAGGTTTCATCGCCAGCAGCCTGGCGCTGGTGCCCGAGGCGCTGGCGGCGCCGCGCCGCAAACCGCTGCACCTGGCACTGTCGTACGACGAAGAAGTCGGCTGCGTCGGCGCGCCGGTGATGCTGGCCGAATTGAGCCAGCGCGGCCTGCGCGCCGACGGCTGCATCGTCGGCGAACCGACCTCGATGAAGCCGGTGGTGGCACACAAGGGCGGCTACTTCTTCCGCTGCACCGTGCATGGCAAGGCGGCGCACTCCTCGCTCACGCCGCAGGGCTGCAACGCCATCGAGCACGCGGCGCGGCTGATCTGCCACATCCGCGACCTGGCCGACGCCTGGCGCGCGCAGGGCCCGTTCGACGCCGCCTTCGACGTGCCGCACAGCACCATCACCACCAACCTGATCGCCGGCGGGATCGCCATCAACACCGTGCCCGACGCCTGCAGCTTCAGCTACGACTTCCGCCACCTGCCCGGCCACGACGCCAGCGGCATCCAGGCCCAGGTGCAGCGCTACGTGGACGACGAGTTGCTGCCGCGCATGCGGCGCGAGTACGCCGGCGCGCGGGTGGACATCGAATGCGGCGCCGCCGTGCCCACCCTGGACGCCAGCGAGCAGGCCGCCATCACCCAGCTGGTGCGCGCCCTCACGCAGGACCAGGGGGTGCGCAAGGTGGCCTATGGCACCGAGGCCGGCCAGTTTGCCCAGGCCGGCATCCCGGCCATCCTGTGCGGGCCGGGATCGATCGAGCAGGCGCACAAGCCCGATGAATACGTCGAGCACGCGCAGCTCGCGCTGTGCGATCGCTTTCTGCGCCAGGTGCTGGCCACGCTGTGACGCGCCGCCACGCCTCGTGAGCCCCACCACGCCCGCCGCCTGCGCCCGCCTGATCGCCCAGCTGCAGCACGACCTGCGGGCCAGCGGCGCGGCCGACGTGCAGTGCCTCGAAACCCACATTTCCTGGTTGCTGCTGGCGGGCGAGCATGCCTACAAGATCAAGAAGCCGCTGACGCTGGACTTCCTGGACTTCGGCACCCTGGCGCAGCGCCGCGCCGCCTGCGAGGAGGAGCTGCGCATCAACCGCCGCAGCGCGCCCGAGCTGTACCTGGAGGTGCTGCCGATCACCGGCACGCCGGCGGCGCCGCGCCTGGGTGGCGATGCCGCGCAGGCGATCGAATGGGCCGTGCACATGCGCCGCTTTCCGCCCGGCGCCCTGCTGGCCGAGCGCGCCGCGCGCGGCGCCCTGGGGCCCGCCCAGATCGACGCCCTGGCGCGTGCGGTGGCCACCTTCCAGGCCCAGGCCGCACAGGCACCGGCCGACAGCCCCTGGGGCCATGCGGCCGATCTGGCGCGGCTGGCGCACGACAACTTTGCCCCCCTGGCGGCGCTGGGCGCGGGCACCGCGCTGGCCGGCACGCTGCAGCGGCTGGCGCACTGGAGCGAGACCGAGGGCCGGCGCCTGGCGCCGCTGATGGCCGCGCGCCGCGCCGCCGGCCGGGTGCGCGAAGGCCACGGCGACCTGCATCTGGGCAACCTGCTGTGGCTGGAGGGCCGTGCGCGCCTGTTCGACGCCATCGAATTCGATCCAGCCCTGCGCTGGATCGACGTCGCCTGCGACATCGCCTTCGTGTTCATGGACCTGCACGCCCATGGCCTGGCCGCGCTGGCCTGGCGCTTTCTGAATGCGTGGCTGGAGCACAGCGGCGACTTCGGCGCCGTGGCGCGGCTGCCCTACGACGCCGTCTACCGCGCCCTGGTGCGCGCCAAGGTGGCGGCACTGCGCGCCGGGCAGGGCCAGGGTGGCGTCGCGCGCACCGCCGCAGAAGCCGAAGCGCGCCGCTACGTGCAGCTGGCGGCGCAGCTGGCCGCGCCGCGCCGGCCCTGGCTGGCGCTCACCGTGGGCGTCAGCGGCTCGGGCAAGAGCAGCCAGACGCAGACCCTGATCGAGCGGCGCGCCCTGGTGCGCCTGCGCGCCGACGTCGAGCGCAAGCGCCTGTTCGGCCTGGCGCCCGAAGCCGCCAGCGCCGGCGTGCCCGGCGGCATCTACGGCGAAGCCACCAGCGACCGTCTGTTCAGCCACCTGCGGGACCAGGCGCGCGCGCTGCTGCAGGCCGGCCAGCCGGTGCTGGTGGACGCCACCTTCATCCGCCGCGCGCGGCGCGCGCCCTTCATCGCGCTGGCCGAAGAGCTGGGCCTGCCCTGGCGCCTGCTGGCCTTCGACGCCCCGGAGCAGGTGCTGCGCCAGCGCGTGCGTGAGCGCGCCGCGCAGGGCGGCGACGCCTCCGAGGCCGACGAAGCGGTGCTGCACCGCCAGCTGGCCCAGCGCCAGCCGCTGACGGCGAACGAAGCCAGCCACGCGCTGACCATCGACGCCCGCCAGCCGGTCGACTGGGCGGCCTGGGACAGCGCCCTGCCCGGCGCCTGAAATACTCCAAATTCAATAGCTGCTTGCGCTGTCTGGAAGCGCCCTGAAGCACGATTTCATCTCGAATTCAGGCGCACCCCGGCTCCTACGGTGTCGCGTCCTCACACCGGGCCCATGACACCGGCTGCGCCGGCATGACCCATGCCCCATGGGTCAGCGAAAGGCAGCGAGGTCATCTGTCGTTCGTCATTGTGAAAAAGCGTTCGCTTCCACCCGCAGCCCGGGCGCGGCCGCGCGGCCGGAACACCTCGGCGTCGTCATAGAAGGCCGGCTGCGCGTTGTCCGGCCACCAGCCCGGCACGCCCAGCAGCGGCAGCGGCACGAAGGGCTTGCGCGCCAGCTTGTCGGGCGTCAGGTCGGCCGCCAGCCAGGCGTCCAGCGCCGCCAGCTCGCCCGCGGCGTCGAACGGCAGCGCCACGCGCCACACATGGGCGGTGATCGACTTGTAGGGCGAAAGCAGCTTTTCCAGCGCGGCGTGGCCGAACACCAGCAGGCTGGCCTGGCCCCACAGCGGCCGCAGCGGCCCGAACAGCTCGGCCCAGCGCCGCTCGACCAGCGCCTGCCACAGCGCGTCGGGCGCGTGCAGCAGGGCGGCGTTTTCGTCGAACACGGTGCAGGCGTCGCGCACCGGCCCGCGGCGCGCGCCCACGCCGGCGCGAGCGATCTCGTCGGCCTCCAGCGCGTTGAGCCTGCCCTTGGTGCGCGGCAGGCGCAGCCACACCAGACCGTTGAACAGATCGTGGGCGTTGTCGCGCGTGGGCACCTGGCGCCGGGCGCGGATGAAGGCTTCATACGCCTGGCCCTCCGGCAGCGCCTGCTGGCCCACAAAGCGCACCGGC
>JADLIA010000053.1 GCA_020848515.1 Rubrivivax sp.
CGGGCGGATTCGACGTCTTCCGCGTTGACGCCCACGTTGCCGATGTGCGGGTAGGTCAGGGTGACGATCTGGCGGCAGTAGCTGGGGTCGGTCAGGATTTCCTGGTAGCCGGTCATGGCGGTGTTGAACACCACTTCACCGACGCTGGTGCCGCTGGCACCGATGGATTGACCGATGAAGACGCTGCCGTCGGCGAGGGCCAGGATGGCGGGTGGGAATCTTCCCTGGAGAGACGAAAGCACGGGGTTCTCCGATGGATGTCGGTCGCCCGGGCGCGCGGCTGGGACGCAGGGCGCGTCGCAACGGCTTCTCTGAGAGGGGATGGACTGCTTTGGTGCGCTCGGGCGACGCGGTTTCGAGCAAAGCCACTCATTATATTCCGCCCCCCTGATCCGACCGCTGGGGCGGGGTTTTGGCCGGCGGCTGGCGTCAGGGCCGCGCCACCGCGCTGGCGTGCAGGCAGATGGCCGCCGCCGCCGCCACACCCAGCGATTCTTCCCCGCCGGGCTGGGCAATGCGCAGTGCCAGCGCGGCGCGTTCGACCAGCGCCGGCTGCACGCCCTGCCCTTCGTGCCCCAGCACCCAGGCGCAGGGCCAGGGCAGCGACGCACGGTGCAGCCACTGGCCCTGGTGCGAGCTGGTCACCAGCAGCGGCACGCGCAGCGCGGCCAGCTCGGGCACCGCCAGCGCATCGACCAGCCGCAGGCCGAAATGCGCCCCCATGCCGGCGCGCAGCACCTTGGGCGACCACAGCCCGGCCGTGCCGCTGAGCGCCGCCACCTGGGTGAAGCCAAACGCCGCAGCACTGCGCAGGATGGAGCCGACGTTGCCGGCGTCCTGCACGCGGTCGAGCACCACGGTGGGGGCGTCGGGCGCCAGCGCCGGCGCCGCTGGCAGAGGCAGCACGAAGGCCATCGGCGGCGGCGATTCCAGCGCGCTCAGGGCGCCCATCAGGCCATCCGCAAACACTACGTTTTTAATAGCTGCTTGCGCAAGCTGGGCGGGCGCCAGAGGCCAAAATGATTCAGAAAACACGGCCAGCTCAGGGCGCCAGCCGCGGGCCAGGGCGGCGCGGCACAGGTGGTCGCCTTCCACCCACAGACGGCCCTGCCGGCGCCAGGCGCCGCTGTCCTGCGCCAGCCGCCGCAGGTCCTTGAACAGTGCGTTGTCGCGCGACTGGACGCGCAGCGGCTCGGCCGGCCTCATGCCTCGCACCCCGCGCGGGCGATGGCCGCCGCCACCGGGGCAAACGAGCGCCGATGCCACGGACACGCCCCATGCGCGCGCAGCGCCGCCAGATGCGCCGCCGTGCCGTAGCCCTTGTGGGCGGCAAAACCGTATTGCGGCCAGGCGGCATCGACCTCGGCGCACCAGCGGTCGCGCTGCACCTTGGCCAGGATCGAGGCGGCCGAAATCGCCGGCACCCGCGCGTCACCGCCCACCACCGGTTCGGCGCGCACGGCCAGCTGGGGCAGGCGGTTGCCGTCGATCAGCACCTTGGCCGGCGGCAGGCGCAGGCCGGCCACGGCGCGCTGCATGGCCAGCAGCGTGGCCTGCAGGATGTTGAGGCGGTCGATTTCCTCCACCGAGGCTTCGGCGACGGCGCAACACAGCGCCTTGGCGCGGATTTCGTCGTACAGCCGCTCGCGCCGGCGCGCCGTGAGCTTCTTGGAATCGGCCAGACCGGCGATCGGCTGGCGCGGGTCCAGGATGACCGCCGCCGCCACCACCGGGCCGGCCAGCGGCCCGCGGCCGGCCTCGTCCACACCGGCCAGCAGGCCGGGTGTGTCCCAGTCCAGGGCGGCTTGTTCAGCGCGCAAAAAGTGCTTCGATCGCATCGGTGGCCAGGCGCGCGGTGTCGCGCCGCAAGTCGTGGTGCAAGGCGGCAAAACGCGCCTCGGTGGCGGCGATTTTCTCAGGCGCGGCCAGCCAGTCCAGCACCGCCTGCGCCAGCGCGGCCGGCGTGGCGGCGTGCTGCAGCAGCTCGGGCACCACGAACGGCGCGTCCGGACGGTCGGCCGCCTGCTGCGCCGTCAGGCCGGCGGGCCGGCGCAGCCATTCGGGCGGCGCGCACAGGATGTTGGGCAGGCCCACCCAGGGCAGTTGGCGCCTGGCGCGCATCAGCCGGTAGCTGAGCGCCGGCATGGCGTAGGCGATCACCATCGGGCGCTTGAACAGCGCCGCCTCCAGCGTGGCGGTGCCGCTGGCGATCAGCGTCACGTCGCAGGCCGCCAGCGCCGCGTGCGACTGGCCGCGCAGCACCGCGAGCGACGCACCCAGACCGCTGGCGGCGGCCAGCGCCTGCACCTGGGGCAGCCGCTCGGGCACCGTGGGCACTATGAATTGTGTAGCTGGTCGCGCTTGCCGGATGCGCTCCGCAGCCTGAAAAAACCTTGAAGCCAGATGCTTGATCTCGGCCGCGCGGCTGCCCGGCAGCAGCGCCACCACGGGCGATTGCGCATCCAGCCCCAGGGCGCGGCGCGCCGCGGCGCGGTCGCTCTGCAGCGGGATGGCGCTGGCCAGCGGGTGGCCAACGTAGCTGGCGGCAATGCCCTGCTCGGCCAGCAACGCCGGCTCGAACGGGAACAGACAGAGGACGTGGTCGGCGGCGGCTTTCAGCTTGAGCAGCTTCTCGGGCCGCCAGGCCCAGAACGAGGGGCTGACGAAGTGCAGGGTGCGGATGCCGCCCGCCTTCAGCCGTGCTTCGAGGTCGAAGTTGAAGTCGGGCGCATCGACGCCGATGAACAGATCGGGCCGCTCGGCCAGCAGCCGATCGCCCAGCTGGCGGCGCAGGCGCAGCAGCGCGGGCAGGCGCGGCAGCACTTCCAGGTAGCCGCGCACCGCCAGCCGGTCGACCGGCCACCAGGCCTGAAAGCCGCGCGCCGCCATCTCGGCGCCGCCCACGCCCATCGCCTGCAGGCCGGGCCAGCGCGCACGCAGCGCGTCCAGCAAATGGCCGGCCAGCAGGTCGCCCGAGGCTTCGCCGGCGACCAGGGCAAATCGGGGGGCGGCGGCGACGCGAACCGGCGCACCCATGGCGTCAGCGCACGATGCCGCGCGTGGCCGTGCGCAGGAAGTCCTGCATCAGCGCGATGTCGGCATCGGCCTCGGCCAGCTCGCCGCGCAGGGCGTCGATCTGCTGGCGCGCCGCTTCCAGCGTCAGGCCCTTGCGGTAGAGCAGGCGGTACATCTGCTTGACGAGCGTGATGCGCTCGGCCGAAAAGCCGCGCCGGCGCAGGCCCTCGGCGTTGATACTCTGCGCCTCGGCCGGGTTGCCGCCGGCGGTGACGAAGGGCGGCACGTCCTGCGCCAGCCGGGTCTGGAAAGCCGTCATGGCGTGGTCTCCGACGCGCACGAACTGGTGCACGCCGGTCAGCCCACCCAGGAACACCCAGTCGCCCAGATGCACATGGCCGGCCAGCTGCACCGCGTTGGCCAGGATGAGGTGGCTGCCCAGCCGACAATCGTGCGCGATGTGCACGTAAGCCATGATCCAGTTGTCGTCGCCCAGGCGCGTGACGCCGGCGTCCTGCACGGTGCCGGTGTTGATGGTGACGTACTCGCGGATGGTGTTGCCGTCGCCGATCTCCAGCCGCGTGGGCTCGCCGGCGTACTTCTTGTCCTGCGGCGCGGCGCCGATGCTGGCGAACGGGAAGAAGCGGTTGTCCCGCCCGATGGTGGTGTGGCCGTCGACCACGCAGTGTGCGCCGACCTTGCTGCCGGCGCCGATGCGCACCTGCGGGCCGATCACGGCGTAGGGACCGACCTCGACCGTGGGGTCGAGCTCGGCGCGCGGATCGACCAGCGCAGTTGGATGGATCTGTGGCATTTCAACCTAGAAACCGCAGTTGGATGCGCCTGCCAGTGCCGTGATCGGTGTGCCAGGCAAGGCGCGACGACGCGGCGGGCTGGTGCCCGCAAGAAGGAGCAACGCCGCATGGCGCGCCGAGTGCGGTGCTGGCGGGTGCATAGCGCCTTCACCCGGAAGGTGAAGGCTCCGAAGCGGCGCAAGCTCAGAGTTCATGCGGCATTCCCAAGGGTTGCGAGCGGTCAACTGCGGTTTCTAGGTTCAATGGTCCGACGGCCGCGGAGCAGGCCATGCCAGCGAACGCCGTGGCCGGACCTGCGCCGGCCACTGGCGTTGTCCCCCCCCGCGGGGGGAAGGCGCGCAGCGACTCAGGGGGGTTCAACCCACGTCCCGCATGGTGCACATGATGGCGGCCTCGCAGGCCACCTCATCGCCGACCGTGGCCTTGCAGTTGAAGCGGTAGATGCCGGCGCGCGCGCGGTCGATGGCCGCGTGCAGGATCAGCTGGTCGCCCGGCTCCACCGGGCGCTTGAAGCGCGCGCCGTCGATGCCGACGAAATAGAACACCTGGTCGTCGCCCAGCGATATGCCCTCGGTCTCGAACGACAGCAGCGCGCAGGCCTGGGCCATGGCCTCCAGCATCAGCACGCCCGGCATCACCGGACGGGCCGGAAAGTGGCCGGTGAAAAAGGGTTCGTTGACGGTGACGTTCTTGAGCGCGCGGATGGTGCGCGCCTGCAGGTCGATGTCGAGCACGCGGTCAACCAGCAGGAAGGGGTAGCGGTGCGGCAGCTTGGTCAGGATGCGATGAATGTCCATCATGGCGTTGCTTCTATTTTGATAGCTGGTTGCGCCCGATCAACGGGCGCGCGTGGCCCATTTTATGCGTCATCGGCGGGTGTCTGCTGGCGTTCCAGCCGCTTGATGCGCTCGCGCAGCGCGCTGAGCTGCTTGAGCGCGGCGGCGTTCTTTTCCCAGTGTTCGTTGTCGTCCAGCGGAAAGAAGCCGGTGTAGTGCCCGGGCTTGAGGATGGAGCGCGTGACGATCGAGGCCGACGAGATGTGCACGTGGTCGGCAATGGTCAGGTGGCCCAGGATCATGCCGGCGCCGCCCACCGTGCAGTGCGCACCGATGCGCGCGCTGCCGGCCACGCCCACGCAGCCGGCCATGGCGGTGTGCTTGCCGATGTGGCAGTTGTGGCCGATCTGGATCAGGTTGTCGAGCTTGACGCCGTCTTCGATCACGGTGTCGTCGAGCGCGCCGCGGTCGATGCAGGTGTTGGCGCCGACTTCCACGTCGTCGCCGATGCGCACCGCGCCGAGCTGTTCGATGCGCACCCAGGCCCCTTCGTGCGGGGCGAAGCCGAAGCCGTCGCCACCGATCACCGCCCCGCTCTGGATCAGGCAGCGGGCGCCGATTACGCAGTCCTCACCCACGGTGACGCGCTGCTTGAGCACGCTGCCGGCGCCAATGCGGGCGCCGCGGCCGACGAAGCTGAGTGCCCCCACGCTGGCGCTGGGGTCGACGAAGGCGCCCTCTTCCACCACCGCGCTCGGGTGAATGCCGGGCCGCGCCGCGCCGCCGTGCAGGCGCCGCCACAGTTGCGTCAGGCGGGCGAAGTACAGATGCGGATCGGCCGCCACGATGCAGTCGCCCCGGGCGCGCGCCGCCTCGGCCAGTTCGGGGCCGACGATCAGGCAGCCGGCGCGGGTGGCGGCCAGCAACTGGGTCAGGCGCGGGTTGACCAGAAAACTCAGTTCGCCGGGCTGCGCGCCTTCCAGCGGCGCCAGGCGCGTGATCTGGCGATCCGGGTCGCCGAACAGTTCGCCGCCCAGGGCCTGGACGATGGCTCCGACACGCAGGGTCATGGCCGCACGCTCATGGACAGGACAGCCACCACGGTCCGGGGCGCGGCACGCCAGGCCCCGGTCACTTGCCGCCGTTCAGCGCCTTGATCACCTTGTCGGTGATGTCGAGCCGCGGATGGACATACACCGCCTCCTGCAGGATGACGTCGTACTTCTCGGCCTCGGCCACCTGCTTGACGACACGGTTGGCGCGGTCGAGGATCTGCTGCAGCTCTTCCTGCTTGCGTGCGTTCAGGTCTTCCTGGAACTCGCGGCGCTTGCGCTGGAACTCGCGGTCCTGCTCCATCAGCTGGCGCTGGCGCGCGGCGCGCTGGCTCTCGCTCATCGTCGAGGCGTCGCGCTCGAAGCGCTCGGACGCCGCCTTGAGCGTGGCACCGGCGTCGTCGAGCTCCTTCTCGCGGCGCGAGAACTCCTGCTCCAGCTTGGACTGCGCGGCCTTGGCGGGTGCGGCTTCGCGCAGCATGCGGTCGGTGTTGACAAAGCCGATGCGCGTGGCTTCCTGGGCCAGCGCGACCGGCGCGGCGAAGCAGGCGCCACACAGCGCCAGGGCCATCAGACGACGAGACAAGTACGGCTTCAAAACGAGGTTCCGATCTGGAATTGGAAGCGTTGAATTCTATCGCCCGGCCTCTTGCGCAGAGGCACGGCGAAGGCAAAGCGCAGCGGGCCGAGGGGAGAAATCCAGCTCAGGCCGACGCCGGTGGAATAGCGCAGCGCGTCGCCACGGATCTTCTCGCCTTCGCCGTACAGCGCGCCGGCGTCGATGAAGCCGAACAGGCGCAGCGTGCGGTCGTTGCCGGCGCCCGGGAAGGGGGTGATGAACTCGGTGTTCAGCACGAACTTGCGCGTACCGCCGATGAAGGCTCCGGTGACGTCGCGCGGGCCCAGGGTGGACTGGTCGTAGCCACGCACCGAGCCCAGGCCGCCGGCGTAGTAATTCTTGAACACCGGGAACGGCCGCCCCCCCAGACCCTTGCCCCAGCCGATTTCGCCGTTGAAGGCCAGCGTGTACTGCTTGCTGAGCGGAATGTATTGCTGGTACTGGTAGTTGGCCTTGGCGTAGCGCGCATCGCCGAACAGGCTGAGTTCGCCCAGCAGACGCTGGTAGCGGCCCGAGTTGGGCGCCAGCGCGCTGTCGCGCGAATCGCGCGACCATCCCAGCGTGAACGGAAAGGCCGAGCTCGAATAGCCGAAGCGGTTGGCGTAGTCGAGGTAGGCGGCAGGAATGTTGGTGCCGGGCTTGATGCGCGTGCGTTCGGCGTTCAGACCCAGATAGATGGTGTCGAGCTCGGTCACCGGCACGCCGAACTTCAGGCCCACGCCCATGGTCACCAGGGTGTAGTTGCCGCCCTGGTCCTGGTACGGCTTCTGGGTGCGGTAGTAGACGTCGACCGTGCGCGAGACGCCGTTGGTGGTGAAGTAGGGATCGGTGGCGCTGACCACCACGGTGCGGTTGTACTTGCCGCTGTTGAATTGCAGGTCCAGCTTGTTGCCGGAGCCGAAGGCGTTGTCCTGTGACAGCCCGAAGGTGAAGGCCAGCTTTTCAGCCGACGAGTAACCGGCGCCGATGCTGATGCTGCCGGTAGGCTTTTCCTTGACCTCGACGTTGAGGTCGACCTGGTCGGGCGCGCCCGGCACCTCGGCGGTGGTGACCGACAGTTCGGTGAAGTAGCCCAGTCGGTCCACGCGATCGCGCGACAGCTTGATCTTCTCGGCGTCGTACCAACTGGATTCGTACTGGCGGAATTCGCGCCGGATCACCTCGTCGCGCGTGCGCGTGTTGCCCTGGATGTGGATGCGCCGCACGTAGGCGCGGCGCGAGGGCTCGGAGCGGATCACGATGGCCACGCGGTTGTTGGCGCGATCGACTTCGGGCACCGCCTCCACGCGGGCAAAGGCGTAGCCGAAGTTGCCGAAATGCTCGGTGAAGGCCTTGGTGGTTTCGGCCACCTGGTCGGCGTTGTAGGCCTGGCCCGCTCGGATGGTGACCAGCGACTTGAACTCGTCGTCCTTTTCCAGGTAGTTGCCGTCCAGCGTCACGCCCGACACCACGAAGCGCTCGCCCTCGGTGACGTTGATGGTGATGCCGATGGATTCCTTGTCCGGCGCAATGGCGACCTGGGTGGAGTCGATCTTGAAGTCGAGGTAGCCGCGCGCCAGGTAGAACGAGCGCAGCGCCTCCAGGTCGGCATTGAGCTTGGCGCGCGAGTACTGGTCGCTCTTGGTGTACCACGACAGCCAGCCGCCGGTGTCGAGGTCGAACAGGTCCTTGAGTTGCCCGTCCGAAAACGCCTGGTTGCCGACGATGTCGATGTTCTGGATGCGCGCCGGCCGGCCTTCGGTGATGTTGAAGGTCAGGCGCACCTGGTTGCGCTCGGTCGGCGTGACGGTGGTCACCACCTCGGCGCCGTAGAGGCTGCGGTTGATGTACTGGCGCTTGAGCTCCTGCTCGGCGCGGTCGATCAGGGCGCGGTCATACGGCCGCCCGGAAGTCAGGCCGGCGTCGCGCATCACGCCCTGCAGCACCTCGTTGCTGAACTCGCGGTTACCGGCGAATTCCACCCCGGCCACCGTGGGACGTTCCTGCACGATCACCACCAGCACGTCGCCGCTGACTTCCAGCCGCACGTCGTTGAACAGGCCCAGGCCGAACAGCGCGCGGATCGCCGCTGCGCCCTTGTCGTCGTTGTAGGTTTCTCCGACGCGCACCGGCAACGAGCCGAACACGGTGCCGGGCTCGACGCGCTGCAGCCCCTCGACGCGGATGTCGCGCACGGTGAACGGCTCGACGGCCCAGGCCAGATGCGAGGCCAGCAGCAGACTGGCCAGCGAGGCCGCGGAGCGCAGCCGGAAACGTGTTGCGAAGGATGTCATGAAAGGCTACGGGAAACGATGGCCGCGCGAGACCGGGGAAGAGCTGTCGGTGAAGGGGTCAACCCAGGCGGGTGACGATGTCGTTGTACATCGCGATGGCCATCATGGCCAGCAGCAGCGACATGCCGACGTACTGCAGGCGCTCCATCCAGACGCCACCCACGGGCCGGCCCGTCACGGCCTCCCAAAGATAATACATCAGGTGCCCCCCATCGAGGACCGGCAGCGGCAGCAGGTTGAGCACGCCCAGGCTGACGCTGATGAAGGCCAGAAAGGCCAGGTAGTAGGTCAGCCCCAGGCTGGCCGACTTGCCCGCATAGTCGGCGATGGCGATCGGTCCGCTCAGGTTGCGCAGCGACAGCTCGCCCACCAGCATGCGCCCCAGCAGCCGCAGCGACAGGCCGGACACTTCCACCACCCGCACCACCCCGGCCCACAGGCCGTCTGCGGCACCGCGGCGCACCAGCACCATCTCGGGCTGGCTGCCGACGTAGGCGCCGATGCGACCCACCGGCTGACCCTTGTCCTCATGCGCGTCCGGGCGCACCTGCAGCGTCAGCGCGCGGCCGTCGCGCTCGATCAGCCAGGGCGACGCCGGCGGCGGCCCGCTGGCGCCCGAGGCGCGGATCAGCTCGCGCAGCTGCTGCCCGTCGTGCACCGGCACGTCGCCCACCCGACGCACCACGTCACCCTGCTGCAGGCCGGCACGCTCGGCGGCGCCGCCGGGCATCACTTCGCCCACCGTCGGGCTGCTGAGCGGCGAGACGATGCCGATGGCGCGAAACAGTGCCGCGTCCGGATCGCGCGTGGCCAGCGTGGACAGCGGCAGGGTCAGTTCGCGCCCGCGGCCATCGGCGCCGCGGCTGACTTCCAGCACCAGGTCCTGACCGTCCAGCGCGGCGCGTGTGAGCACCCAGCGCAGCGACTCGAACGAGGCCACCGGCGCCAGCGCCTCGCCGGCCGGCGCCGCCTGGCGCACCAGCTCGCCGCCCTGCAGGCCGGCCTTGTCGGCCAGCGATCCGGCCACCGGCGGCGCCAGCAGGGCGCGCGGCTCCTGCACCCCGATCCAGTTGACCAGCGCATACAGCAGCACCGCCAGCAGCAGGTTGGCCACCGGGCCGGCGGCGACGATCAGGGCGCGCGAGGCCAGCGGCTGGGTATTGAAGGCCTGGTGTCGCAAGGCCTCGTCCACCGGCGCTTCGCGCTCGTCCAGCATCTTGACGTAGCCGCCGAACGGAATGGCGCCGATGACGAACTCGGTGTCCTGACCGGGGCGCTGGCGCGCCGGTTTGAAACGCGCGATGGTCTTGCCGAAGCCGATGGAAAAGCGCAGCACCCGCACACCGCGCGCCACGGCCATGCGGTAGTGGCCCCACTCGTGCACGGCGATCAGCAGGCCCAGGGCCACCACGAAGGCGATCAAGGTCAGCAACATGTGGGTATTGTCGGCGCTGGACGACGCCCTCGCTCAGCCGGCCAGCCGCCGCACGCAGGCCAGGGCGGCAGCGCGGGCGCGATGGTCCAGCTCCAGCAGCGCCGCCAGGTCGCCCGGCGCGCCGGGCGCCTCGGCATCCAGGGTGGCGCGGTTGACGGCGTGGATCTGATCGAAGCGGATGCGCCGCTGCAGGAAGGCGTCGACCGCCACTTCGTTGGCCGCGTTCAGCACCGCGCAGGTGCCGGGCGCAGCGCGCAGCGCCTCCCAGGCCAGCGCCAGCCCGGGGAAGCGCTCGCGGTGGCCGTCGGCGTCGATGGGCTCGAAACTCAGGCCGCCCAGGGCGTGAAAGTCCAGCGCGGCGGCGCCCGATTCGATGCGCTCCGGCCAGGACAGGCCATAGGCGATCGGCACACGCATGTCGGGCGTGCCCAGCTGCGCCACCACCGAGCGGTCCTTGTATTGCACCATCGAGTGGATCACGCTCTGCGGGTGGATCACCACCTGGAGCTGGTCCGGGTCGACACCGAACAGGTAGCGCGCCTCGATCACCTCCAGCGCCTTGTTCATCATGGTGGCCGAATCCACCGAGATCTTGCGCCCCATCACCCAGTTGGGATGGGCGCAGGCCTGCTCGGGCGTGACCGCCGCGAGGCTCTCCGGCGCGCGGGTGCGAAACGGCCCGCCCGAGGCGGTGAGGATGATCTTGTCGATGCGCGCCGCCCAGGTGGCCGGGTCCTCCGGCAGCGACTGGAAGATGGCCGAGTGCTCGCTGTCGATCGGCAGCAGGGTGGCGCCACCGGCCTGCACGGCGCGCAGAAACACCTCGCCGCCCACCACCAGCGCCTCCTTGTTGGCCAGCAGCAGGCGCTTGCCGGCGCGCGCCGCCGCCAGGCAGGGGGCCAGGCCGGCGGCGCCGACGATGGCCGCCATGACGGTGTCTACCTCGCCCCAGCATGCTATGTTTTCAATAGCTTCCGGCGCTTGCTCCACCTGCGTTGGAATGCCTTTTTGTTTGATTTTCTGCGCCAACGCGGCGGCGTGCGGGGCACTGGCCATCACCGCCACGCGCGGGCGAAAGCGCTCGCACTGCGCCAGCATCGCATCGACCTGCGTGGCCGCCGTCAGCGCCACCACCTCGAAGCGCTCGGGGTGGCGCGCCACCACGTCCAGCGTGCTGGTGCCGATCGAGCCGGTGCTGCCCAGCACCGCCAGCCGCTGGCGCCTCACGCACCGCCTCCGGCCGACCAGCTGGCCAGCAGCATGGCCAGCGGCAACGTGGGCAGCAGCGCGTCGATGCGGTCCAGCACGCCGCCATGACCGGGCAGCAACTGGCTGGAGTCCTTCATGCCGGCGCTGCGCTTGACCAGCGATTCGAACAGATCGCCCACCACGCTCATGGCGCACAGAAACAGCACGCCCGCCACCAGCAGCGCCGGTCCAGCCTGGTGCAGGCGGGTGTAGATACTGGCTGCACCCGGCGGCTGCGTGCGATCCAGCCACAACCACAGCACGGCCAGCGCCAGCACCCCCAGCATGCCGCCCCACACGCCTTCCCAGCTCTTGCCCGGGCTGATCGTGGGCGCCAGCTTGTTGCCGCCGGTCAGCCGCCCGCCCAGCGCCCGGCCGGCAAAGTAGGCAAACACGTCGGCCACCCACACCAGCACCATGGCCGACAGCAAAAAATTGACACCGATGCGCCGCGCCTGCGCCATGGCCAGCCAGGCCACGCTCAGGAGCGCCAGACCCAGGGCCCAGCGCAGCGCCGCTGGCACCCGCGCCCAGCCGGCGACGCCGCGCCCCAGCACCCAGGCGCCACCCAGCACCCAGGCCAGAGCGGCCGCCAGCCACAGGCCGGGCAGCGGGCGCTCGACCGCGCCCAGCGCCCACAGCCCCAGGCACAGCGCCGCGCACAGCGCGCCGGTGGCCAGCGCACCGGCGCCGGCCACGCCATTCAGGCGCGCCCATTCCCAGGCCGCCGCAGCGATGAACAGCAGACTCAGCGCGATGAAGGGCGTGGCCGACGGCGCAAACAGCGCCGGCAGCAGGACGGCCAGCAGCACCAGCGCGGTGATGACACGTTGTCCCAGCATGGTCGGCCCCTGGTCAACCGGCCGCGCCGGCCTGGGCCAGCTGTTCCGAGGTGCGCCCGAAGCGCCGTTCGCGCCCGGCGTAGGCGGCCAGCGCCGCATCCAGCGCGGCGGCGTCGAAATCCGGCCACAGGCAGTCGGTGAAATACAGCTCGCTGTACGCGCACTGCCACAGCAGGAAGTTGCTGATGCGCTGCTCGCCGCCGGTACGGATCAGCAGATCGGGGTCGGGCACATGGGCCAGGGCCATGGCGCCGGCCAGCGTGGCCTCGGTGATCGGCGCACCGCGCTCGGCCAGTCGGGCGGCGGCCTGCACGATGTCCCAGCGGCCGCCATAGTTGAAGCACACATTCAGCACCATGCCGGCGTTGCCGGTGGTGTCGGCCTCGGCCTGTGCCAGGGCGTGCCGCATGCCCTCGGACAACGCCTGCCGCTCGCCCACGAAATGCAGTCGGATGCCGGCGCGCTGCAACTGCGGCACCTCGCGCGTCAGCGCCTTGCCCAGCAGTTCCATCAGGCCACTGACCTCGTCCTGCGGCCGGCTCCAGTTTTCGGAGGAGAAGGCAAACACCGTCAGCACCTGTACGCCGCGCTCGGCGCAGGCACGGATGCAGCGGCGCAGGGCGTCGACCCCCTGCCGATGACCGGCGATGCGCGGCAACAGGCGCCGCCGCGCCCAGCGGCCATTGCCATCCATCACGATGGCGATGTGTCGCGGCAGCTCGTGGGAAGTGGAAGCGTTTGCCATGTGCGCGGAACCGGTCCAGGGGGCTGCGAGGCCGGCCCGCCCATGGGCCGCGGAGCAGGCCAGTACGCCCTGTCCGAGCCTCCCGGTCGCCCGCAGCGCCCCTGAGCGGATGGCGCTGCCGGCGAGCGCCGGAGGTCAGACTTCCATGATGTCCTTTTCCTTGGCCGCCACCAGGGCGTCGATGTCGGCCACGTGCCGGTCAGTGACTTTCTGGATATCGGCCTCGGAGCGTTTTTGCTCGTCCTCGGTGGCTTCCTTGTCCTTGACCAGCTTCTTGATGGCGTCGTTGGCGTCGCGGCGCAGGTTGCGGATGGCGATCTTGGCCTGCTCGCCCTCGTGCCGCACGATCTTGGTCATCTCGCGCCGGCGTTCCTCGCTCATGGGCGGCATCGGCACGCGGATCAGGTCGCCCATGCTGGCCGGGTTCAGGCCCAGGTCGCTTTCGCGGATGGCCTTCTCGATCTTGGCACCCATGCCCTTTTCCCACGGCTGCACGCTGATGGTGCGCGCATCCAGCAGCGACACGTTGGCCACCTGCGACAGTGGCACGTGGTTGCCGTAGTACTCGACATGGATGGTGTCCAGCAGCGCCGGGTTGGCGCGGCCGGTGCGGATCTTGGTCAGGTTGTTCTTGAAGGCGGCGATGGACTGGTCCATCTTGCCTTCGGTGTGCTTCTTGATGTCTGCAATGCTCATGTCCATGCTCCTTCGGTGGCGGCCCCGGCTCAGACGTGCACCAGGGTGCCTTCGTCGGCACCCAGCACCACGCTCCTGAGCGCGCCGGGCTTGAAGATCGAAAACACCTTGATGGGCAGCTTCTGGTCGCGGCACAGGGCGAACGCGGTGGCGTCCATGATGCCCAGGTTGCGGCTCATGGCCTCGTCGAAGCTCAGGCGGGCGTAGCGCGTGGCCTTGGGATCCTTGTTGGGGTCGGCGGTGTAGACGCCATCCACCTTGGTCGCCTTGAGCACCAGTTCGGCGCCGATCTCGGCACCGCGCAGGGCGGCGGCGGTGTCGGTGGTGAAGAACGGGTTGCCAGTGCCGGCGGCAAACACCACCACCTTGCCTTCTTCGAGGTACTGCAGCGCCTTGGGCCGCACGTAGGGTTCGACCACCTGCTCGATGGCGATCGCCGACATCACGCGCGCCGTCAGGCCGTGCTTGTTCATGGCATCGGCCAGCGCCAGCGCGTTCATCACCGTGGCCAGCATGCCCATGTAGTCGGCGGTGGCGCGGTCCATGCCCACCGAGCCGCCGGCGACGCCGCGAAAGATGTTGCCGCCGCCGATCACCACCGCCACCTGCACGCCCATGCGCGTCACCTCGGCGATCTCGCCGACGATGCGCTCGATGGTGGCGCGGTTGATGCCGAACGCATCGTCGCCCATCAGGGCTTCGCCGGAGAGCTTGAGCAGGATGCGACGATGGGCAGGCTTGGCTTTGGTCATGGGCGGGGTTTGGGGGCGGCGGCTGGCGGTCGAGTTTAGCGGCTGATCGGCGGCGGCGTCCGGTGCGGCGGGTACACAAAAAAGGCGCGCCGCCTGCGCGACGCGCCCGTGGCATGGCGCGGCCGATCAGGCCTTGCCCTGCGCGGCGGCCACCTGCGCGGCCACCTCGGCGGCGAAGTCGTCCTGCTTCTTCTCGATGCCCTCGCCCACCACGTACAGCGTGAAGCCGCTGACCTGGGTGGCTTTTTCCTTCAGCATCTGCTCGACGCTCTGCTTGTCGTTCTTCACGAACGGCTGGTTGAACAGCGAGACTTCCTTGAGGAATTTCTGCACCGAACCTTCGACCATCTTGGCGGCGATGTCGGCCGGCTTGCCGGACTCGGCGGCCTTGGCAGCGGCCACGCTGCGCTCGGTTTCGACCAGATCGGCCGGCACCTCGGCGGCGGTGAGCGCCTTGGGCTTCATGGCGGCCACGTGCATGGCGACGTCGCGCGCGGCCACTTCATCGCCCTGGAACTCCACCAGCACGCCAATGCGCGTGCCGTGCAGGTAGCTGGTCAGCTGGGCGCCGCCGGCCTTGCGCACGAAGCGGCGGAAGCTCATGTTCTCGCCGATCTTGCCGATCAGGCCCTTGCGCACGTCTTCCAGCGTGGGGCCATAGCCGTCCTGCTCGTAGGCCAGTGCGCCCAGGGCGGTCACGTCGGCCGGGTTGTGCTCGGCCACCAGCCTGGCAGCGGCCTGGGCCATGGCGATGAACATGTCGTTCTTGGTGACGAAGTCGGTTTCGCAGTTGACCTCGATCATGGCGCCGGTGGTGCCGGCAATGTGCGCGGCGATCACGCCTTCGGCCGTGACGCGGCTGGCGGCCTTGCCGGCCTTGGTGCCCAGCTTGACGCGCAGCAGCTCCTCGGCCTTGGCCATGTCGCCATCGGCCTCGGTCAGGGCCTTCTTGCACTCCATCATGGGGGCGTCGGTCTTGGCGCGCAGTTCGGCGACCATGCTTGCGGTAATTGCTGCCATGTGTGATTACTCCAGATGTCGGTGGGGCGGCCCGCACGGGCGGGCGCCACCCCGGGAAACGAAACATTGAAAAAGGGGCCTGTGCGCCCCTTTGCCAGCGGTCGCCAGGCGGGCGACGCAGGTGGACGATCAGGCGGCGCCGTCGTCCTCGACTTCGACGAACTCGTCCTCGCCTTCGGCCTGCACGGCCTTGACCACGTCATTGACGGCGTTGGCCTTGCCTTCCAGCACGGCGTCGGCCAGCGCACGGGCGTACAGCGTGACGGCACGCGCGGAGTCGTCGTTGCCCGGAATCACGTAGTCGATACCGTCCGGGTTGTGGTTGGAGTCGACCACGCCGATCAGCGGCACGCCCAGCTTCTTGGCTTCCGAGACGGCGATTTTGTGGTAGCCGACGTCGATCACGAAGATGGCGTCCGGCAGCGCGCCCATGTCCTGGATGCCGCCGATGTCGCGTTCGAGCTTTTCCATCTCGCGCGTGAACATCAGCTGCTCCTTCTTGCTCATGCTGTCCAGACCGGCTTCCTGCTGGGCTTGCATGTCCTTGAGGCGCTTGATGGAGGTCTTGACGGTCTTGAAGTTGGTCAGCATGCCGCCCAGCCAGCGCTGCTCGACGTAGGGCATGCCGCAGCGGCGGGCTTCCTCGGCGACGATCTCACGCGCCTGGCGCTTGGTGCCGACGAACAGGATGGTGCCGCGGTTGGCCGCCAGCTGGCGCGCGAATTTCTGCGCTTCCTGGAGCATCGGCAGCGATTTCTCCAGGTTGATGATGTGGATCTTGTTGCGATGGCCGAAGATGAAAGGGGCCATCTTGGGGTTCCAGAAGCGCGTCTGGTGGCCAAAGTGCACACCGGCTTCCAGCATCTGACGCATGGTCACGGACATGGAAATTACCTTCTCAAGGTTGGGTCTGAAATCCAGCCCCCTCAATCACCGGCCGGGCCGTTGAAACGGCCGGCAGCGACACCTCGTCGGAGCTGGTTTGGGATTGGTCCTGCACCGCAGCTCGCCCAAAAGGCGAGCGAAACGCGCGGTGCAAAACCATCAAATTATAGCCCGGGCGAGGCCGCCGCGCCGAGGCTGGCGGGCAGTGTGTGCCGTCCGGGGTCCGCTGCGCCCGTAGAATCCGCAGCGCCTTGCGTCCCTGCCCGTCCCCATCTCCATGAACATCGCCATCCTCGGCGCCGGCATCGTCGGCGTGACCACGGCCTATGAACTGGCCGCCGATGGCCACCAGGTGACGGTGTTCGAGCGCCACGCCAGCGTCGCCGAGGCGGCCAGCTTCGCCAACGCCGGGGTGGTGGCACCGGGCTACGTCACGCCATGGGCGGCGCCGGGCATGCCGCTGAAGGTGCTGCGCTACCTGCTGGCGCACCACGCGCCGGTGCGGCTGCGCCGGCCACTGGCGCTGGCCGACATCGCCTGGATGCGCCACTGGCTGGCCGCCTGCGAAGGCACCGCCTACGCCCGCAACCGAGCGCGCATGCAGCGGCTGGCGTTCTACAGCCGCCACCGGCTGCACCGGCTGGCCGATGCGATGGCCTACGACTTCGACCGCAGCAGTGGCTACATGGTGCTGCTGCGCGCCGAGCGCGACCGGCGCCTGGCGCAGCCCGGGCTGGCCCTGCTGCGCGAGCTGGGCGTGCCGTTCGACGAGCTCGACGCCGACGCGGCACGCCGCATCGAGCCGGCCCTGCATCCGCACACCGCGCTGGCCGGCGCCATCCACCTGCCGCAGGACGAGGTGGGCAATTGCCGCCAGTTCGCCATCATCCTGCGTGACGCGGCCGAACAGCTGGGCGCGCGCTTTGCCTTCAACACCACGGTGACCGCGATCGACAAGACGCAACCAGCGACGTTCCATGTGGCGCACAGCGCCGTGCCGCTACGCTTCGACGCCCTCGTGCTGTGCGCCGGCGTCGGCTCGGCCGAACTGCTGCGGCCACTGGGCCTGCGCCTGCCGCTGCGCCCGGTGTACGGCTATTCGGTCAGCGCCCCGGTGCCCGAACCCGCGCGGGCGCCGCGCAGCGGCGTGATGGACGAACGCTACAAGGTCGCCATCACACGCATGGGCCAGCGCGTGCGCGTGGCCGGTTCGGCCGAAATCGGCGGACGGCCGGACGACGTCCACCACGCCGCCTTGCAGACGCTGTACAAGGTGCTGACCGACTGGTTCCCAGGTGCCGCGCGGCTGTCCAGCGGCGTGCAAGTATGGAAGGGTGCGCGCCCCATGCTGCCCGACGGTCCGCCGGTGATCGGCGCCAGTGGCGTGCCAGGTCTGTGGCTGAACCTGGGCCATGGCTCCAGCGGCTGGGCGCTGTCCTGCGGCTCGGCGCGCGTGCTGGCCGACCAGATCGCCGGCCGCGTGCCCGACATCGACACCGAAGGCCTGGACGTGCAGCGCTGGCTGCGTTGACGGTGGCGGGCGGCACCGGAGCCACATAATGCCCCATGCCCGACCTGCTGCCCTTCGATCGCCCCGCCCCGCTGTTCGACCTGGCCGCCACCCGACGCATCGAAGCCACGGCGCAAGCCGCGCTGCCGCCGCATACCCTGATGCAGCGCGCCGGCCTGGCCACGGCACGGCTGGCGCTGGCACTGGCGCCGCACGCGCGCACGGTGTGGGTCGCCTGCGGCCCGGGCAACAACGGCGGCGACGGCCTGGAAGCCGCCATGCACCTGCAGGGCTGGGGCCTGCACCCGGCGGTCACCTGGCTGGGCGACGAAGCCCATCTGCCGGCCGATGCGCGCGCCTCGCTGCAGCGCGCGCGCGCCGCCGGCGTTGGCTTCGCCGATGCGCCGCCACCCCTGGGACCGCACGACCTGGCGATCGACGCCCTGCTGGGCATCGGCGCCACACGCGCGCCGAGCGGGCGCATGGCCGACTGGCTGCGGCAACTGCGCCACGGCCCGGCCACCCTGCTGGCGCTCGACGTGCCCAGCGGGCTGGACGCCGACACCGGCTGCCTGCATGACTCGGATGCTACTCATTCGATAGCTGTCGGCGCTTCATCCGCCTGCGCTGGAGGCCGATTTGATACACAACCGCCGCACGGTGCGCGGCACACGCTCAGCCTGCTGACGCGCAAGCCCGGTCTGTTCACCGCCCAGGGCCGCGACGCCTGCGGCACGCTGTGGTTCGACGATCTCGGCGTCGATCCAGGCGAGGTCGCGCCCACCGCCTGGCTGAACGCCCCGCCGGCGCTGGCACCGCGTCCGCACGACAGCCACAAGGGCCGCTTTGGCGATGTGGCGGTGATCGGCGGCGCCAGCGACACCGCGCAGGGCACGGCCATGACCGGCGCGGCGCTGCTGGCGGCGGCGGCCGCGCTGCATGCCGGTGCCGGCCGGGTGTACGTCGGCCCGCTGGGAGCGACGGCGCCGACCTTCGATCCGGTGCGGCCGGAGCTGATGTTCCGCCCCCCCGACCGCCTGCCGCTGGCGCAGCTGACCGTGGTGTGCGGCTGCGGCGGCGGCGACGCGGTGCGCGCCGTGCTGCCCGCCGTGCTGGCGCAGGCGCCGAGGCTGGTGCTGGACGCCGACGCGCTGAACGCCATCGCGCAGGACGCGGCATTGCAGCAGGCGCTGGCCGCGCGCGCCGGGCGTGGTCAGTCCAGCGTGCTCACACCGCACCCGCTGGAGGCGGCGCGCCTGCTGGGCGGCGACGTGCGTCAGGTCCAGGCCGACCGCCTGCGCGCTGCGCAGGCCCTGGCCGGGCGCCTGGAATCCACCGTGGTGCTCAAAGGCTCGGGCAGCGTCATCGCCGCGCCGGGCCAGACGCCGCGCCTGAACGCCACCGGCAACGCCCGCCTGGCCACGCCTGGCTCGGGCGACGTGCTGGCCGGACTGATCGGCGCGCGGCTGGCGGGCGGCCGGCCGGCGCTGGAGGCCGCCTGCGACGCCGTCCACCAGCATGGCGCGCTGGCCGACGCCTGGCCCGCGCACACCGCCCTCACCGCCGGCGCGCTGGCGCAGCGCCTGACGCCGGCGTGACCGCCGCCCCCCACCCGGACACCGACCATGCGCATCCTGCTCGCCGAAGACGAACCCGAGCTGGCAAGCTGGCTGGCGCGTGCGCTGGAGCGTGGTGGCCTGCTGGCCGACTGGGTGAGCGATGGCCGCGACGTGCTGCCCAGCCTGGCGGCACGCCGCTACGACGCGCTGGTGCTCGATCTGGGCCTGCCCGGGCTGGACGGGCACCAGGTGCTGGCCGCCCTGCGCGCCACCGACCAGCGCCTGCCGGTGCTGATCCTGACGGCACGCGACTCGCTGATCGAGCGCGTCGGCACGCTCAACCAGGGCGCCGACGACTTCCTGGCCAAGCCGTTCGACCTGGCGGAGCTGGAAGCGCGCCTGCACGCGCTGATCCGCCGTGCGCGCGGCAGCGCCCACTGGCGCCAGAGCTGCGGCCCACTGGCCTGGGACGCCACCACCCGCGGCTTCACCCTGAACGAGGCGCCGCTGACGCTGACGCCGCGCGAGCACGCCGTGCTGCGCGTGCTGATCCAGCACGTGGGCGAGCCGCTGTCGAAGGCGGAAATCCTCGACCGCGTGGTGTCGGACGAGCGCGACGTCAACCCCGAGGCGATCGAGGTGCTGGTGCACCGCCTGCGCAAGCGCCTGGCGGGCAGCCAGGTGCGCATCGGCACCCTGCGCGGGCTGGGCTACGTGCTGGAGCATGGCGCATGAGGCTCGGCTGGCTGCGCGCCAGCCTGCGCCGAGCGCTGGCGCTGGTGCTGGCGGCCGGCATGTTGCTGGCCTCGGGCGTGGGCCTGTGGGGCGCCTGGCGCAGCGCCGCCGGCGCCGCCAACGCCGCCTACGACCGCTCGCTGGCCGGTGCCATCAAGGCCATCGACGCCAACATCACCACCGCCGGCGGTGGCCTGGGGGTGGAGCTGCCCTACACCCTGCTGGAGTTCTTCCAGCTCACCGCCGGCGGTCAGGTGTTCTTCCGTGTCGCCACCGAAGACGGGCTGGTCGAGATCGGCAACACCGACCTGCCGCCGCCGGACACCGGTCTGATCAACGGCCGGCCGCGCTTTCGTGACGCGCTCTACCACGGCCAGCCGGTGCGGCTGGGCTCGTACACGCGGGTGCTCGATCCGCCCCCGGCCGGTCACACCGGGCGACCGCGCGTGGTGATCCAGGTGGCCGAGACCCTGACGTCGCGCCAGGAGTTCACGCGCGCGCTGCTGCTCGAAGCGGTGGCGCGCAACGCGCTGCTGGTGACGCTGGCGCTGCTGCTGATGGCCTGGGCCACCGGCTGGGCGCTGCGCCCGCTGGCGCGGGTGTCGCGCGAGGTGCAGGCGCGCCCGCCCGACGACCTGACGCCGCTGCCGCTGGCGGACGTGCCGGCCGAAGCGCGTCCGCTGGTGGAAGCCATGAACCACCATATGGCACGCCATCGACAGGCCAGCGAGGCGCGCCGACGCTTCGTCGACGACGCCTCGCACCAGCTGCGCACGCCGCTGACGACGCTGTCGACGCAGCTCGCCTACGCGCTGCGCGAAGCGCCACCCGGCCCCCTGCGCGAAGCCCTGACGGCAATGCGCGCGCAGCTCGACGGTGCCACCCGGCAGGTCAACCAGATGCTGGCGCTGGCGCGCGCCGATGCGGCCGAGCCGCGCGCCGAAGTGGTCGACCTGGTGGCGCTGGCGCGCGAGCTGACGCGCCATGGCTGGCCGCGGGCACGCGAGGCTGGCATCGACCTCGGCTTCGAAAGCCAAGCCGAGCAGCTGCCGGCGTCAGTACAGCCCATCCTGCTGCAGGAAGCGCTGGGCAACCTGCTGCACAACGCGCTGCGCTACTGCCCGGCCGGCAGCCGCGTCACGGTGCGGGTGGCGCAGGAGGGCGGACAGGCGCGCCTCACCGTGCTGGACGACGGCCCCGGCCTGGCACCCGATGAACTGGCGCGCGCGGGCGAGCGCTTCTTTCGCGGCCGCCAGGCAGCGGCCGGCGGCACCGGCCTGGGTCTGGCCATTGCCCGCGCCGTGGCCGAGCGCCATGGCGGCACCCTCTCGCTGCAGACCGGAGCGGGTGGTTGCGGGCTGGCGGTCAGCCTGCTCCTGCCCCTCCGGGAGTTGCCCACATCCCCGGGTTTTCCCCAGGTGGAGACGGCCCCATTGAAAGCCGATTGAAAGTCGGCAGGCGCTAGAGTGACCTGTACGGGGCGCCGCGCCGTCGGCTCCCGACCCGATCCGTCACCACGTTCAGGAGACTGCGCCATGAAATTTCGACTCCCCCTTGCCGCCCTCACCCTGGCCTGCGGCCTTGGCCTGGCCCACGCCGGCCCGCTGGACAAGACCGAATGCATCGCCCCGGCCAAGCCCGGCGGCGGCTTCGATCTGACCTGCAAGCTGGCCCAGTCCAGCCTGCTCAACGGCAAGTACATCAGCGACCCGATGCGCGTGACCTACATGCCGGGCGGCATCGGCGCCGTGGCCTACAACGCCGTGGTGGCCCAGCGCCCGGCCGAAGGCAACACCATCGTCGCCTTCTCGGGCGGCTCGCTGCTCAACCTGGCGCAGGGCAAGTTCGGCCGCTACGGCGAAAACGACGTGCGCTGGCTGGCCGCCGTCGGCACCGATTACGGCGCCGTCATCGTGGCCGAGGCGTCGCCCTTCAAGACGCTCAACGATCTGGTGGCCGCCATCAAGGCCGACCCGACCAAGGTGGTGTTCGGCGCCGGCGGCACGGTGGGCAGCCAGGACTGGATGAAGGCCGCGCTGACCGCCAAGGCCGCCGGCCTGGACCCGCGCAAAATGCGCTTCGTGGCCTTCGAGGGCGGCGGCGAAGCCTCCACCGCCCTGCAGGGTGGCCACGTGCAGGTGTACTCGGGCGACGCCTCCGAGGCCGAAGAACAGATCAAGGCCGGCGCCAAGATCCGCGTGCTGGCGGTGATGGCCGACAAGCGCCTGGAAGGCGGCCTGGCCAAGGTGCCCACCGCCAAGGAGCAAGGACTGGATGTGGAATGGCCCATCATCCGCGGCTACTACATGGGCCCGAAGGTGAGCGATGCCGACTTCAAGGTCTGGACCGACACCTTCAGCAAGATGATGGCCACGCCCGAATTCGCCAAGGCACGCGCCGAGCGCAGCCTCTACCCGTTCGCCAAGACCGGCGCGGACCTGGACGCCTACGTCAAGCAGCGCGTGGCCGACTACCGCAAGCTGGCGGCCGAATTCGGCCTGAACGTCACCAAATGAGGCGGCGCGCCGCGCCGGGACGCCGGCCGGCGCATCCACCGGAGGAGCATCAACCATGAGCGACCGCATTCTGGGCGTCGCCTGCGTCGTGGTGGCGGCCGGCATGGCCTGGGCCGCCAAGGACTACGCGGCGCCGATTTCCTACGAGCCGGTTGGCCCGCGTGCGTTCCCGCTGCTGCTGGCCACCCTGATGGCCGCCGGCGGCCTGTGGCTGATCGTGCGGCCCAACCTGCGCGGCAACTGGCTGCGCCAGGTGCCGCTGCGCTCGCTGGCGTTTGCCGTCGCCGCCGTGTTCGCCTACGCGCTGCTGTTCGAGCTGCTGGGCTTCACCCTGGCCACGGTGGTGATGGCGGTACCGGTCGGCATGGCCTTCGGTGGCAGCTGGCTGCAGGCGCTGGCCGGTGGCGCCGGCCTGGGCCTGCTGCTGTACCTGGGCTTCGACAAGCTGCTGGACGTGGTGCTGCCCACCGGGCTGCTGTCGTTCATCCTCGGGGGGCGCTGAACCATGGAAACCCTGCAATACCTGATGACCGGCTTCGGCGTCGCTCTGTCGACCACCAACCTGCTGGTGGCCGCCATCGGCGCGCTGGTGGGCACCATCGTCGGCATGCTGCCAGGGTTGGGGCCGATCAACGGCGTGGCCATCCTGATGCCGCTGGCGTTCGCGCTCAAGCTGCCGGCCGAGACGGCGCTGATCCTGCTGGCCGCGGTCTACATGGGCTGCGAGTTCGGTGGCCGCATCTCCTCCATCCTGCTGAACGTGCCGGGCGACGCCGGCGCCATCATGACGGCGCTGGACGGCTACCCCATGGCGCGCCAGGGCATGGGCGGCGTGGCGCTGTCGATTTCGGCCTGGAGCTCGTTCATCGGCTCGCTGATCGCCACCGTCGGCATCGTGATGTTCGCGCCGCTGCTGGCGCGCTGGGCACTGGCCTTCGGCCCGGCCGAGTACTTCGCCCTGATGTGCTTCGCCTTCGCCTGCATCACCGGCCTGATGGGCGACGCCCCGATGAAGGCGGCGCTGGCGGCGGTGATCGGCCTGTCGCTGGCCTGCGTCGGGCTGGACTCCAACTCCGGCGTCTACCGCTTCACCGGCGGCGACGTGCACCTGTCGGACGGCATCCAGTTCATCGTTCTGGTGATCGGCCTGTTCTCCATCAGCGAAATCCTGCTGATGCTGGAGCAGCACCACAGCACGGCCGGCATCATCAAGGCCACCGGGCGCTCGATGTTCAACCTCAAGGAAATGGCCCACACCTGGTGGTCCACCATCCGCTCGTCGGTGGTGGGGTTCGTGGTCGGCGTGCTGCCGGGCGCCGGCGCCACCATCGCCAGCGCCATCACCTACACCATGGAAAAGCGCCTGGCCGGGCCGGACAACCGCTTCGGCGACGGCGACATCCGCGGTGTGGCGGCCCCGGAGGCGGCCAACAATGCCTCGGCGGCGGGCTCGTTCGTGCCCATGCTGACGCTGGGCGTGCCCGGCTCGGGCACTACGGCGGTGATGATGGGGGCGCTCGCGCTCTACAACATCACGCCCGGCCCGGCGCTGTTCACGCAGAACCCGACCCTGGTGTGGGGCCTGATCGCCTCGTTCTTCGTCGCCAACGTGCTGCTGCTGATCATCAACATCCCGCTGGTCGGCGTGTTCGCGCGCATGCTGCAGACGCCCAGCTGGCTGCTGGTGCCCGCCATCCTGGCGGTCAGCGCGGTGGGGGTGTACTCGGTGCACGCCACCACCTTCGATCTGGTGCTGATGTCGGTGTTCGGCGTGGTCGGCTACCTGCTGCGCAAGCAGGGCGTGCCGATGGCACCGCTGATCCTGGGTTTCGTGCTGGGCGACATGATGGAGCAGAACCTGCGCCGCGCACTGTCGATCACCGACGGCGACGTCGGCATCCTGGTGGAAAGCCCGATTTCCATCGGTCTGTGGGTGCTCAGCGGTCTGATGCTGATCGTGCCGCCGCTGTTGCGCCTGCGGGCGCGCGCCAAGGCCCGCTGAGGCCTTGAAACAGCAGAAAAACTGCTTCCGTCGCCCGCCCAGTCTGCGCTAGCCGCTCTCATTTTGAGAGCGGCTTTTTTTCAACGCCGGCTCTTGCGGGGTTTGCCGCTGGCGGCGCCCTTCTTGGCCGCCGCCTTGCGCACGGCCGACTTCAGCGCCTGCATGGGTGAGGGCCGCGCGTTGCCGCGTTCGGCCTCGCGCTGCTGGCGCGCGGCGCGCTTGCTCGAGGCCTTGGCTGGCCGGCCGCGCTCGGCGCCTGCCACCGCGCCCTTGTCGCGGGGGACGCGCGCCAGACTTTCCTCGCCTTCACGCACCAGCCGGAAGTCGATCTTGCGCGCGTCCAGATCGACCCGGCTGACCTGCACCCGCACCCGGGTGCCGATGGCGTAACGGATGCCGGTGCGCTCGCCGCGCAGTTCCTGGCGGATCTCGTCGAAGCGGAAGTATTCCCCGCCCAGCTCGGTGATGTGCACCAGGCCTTCGACGTGCAGGTCGCTGAGGGTGACGAACAGGCCGAAGCTGGTGGCTGCGCTGACGGTGCCGGCGTATTCCTCGCCCAGGTGCTCCTTCATGTACTTGCACTTGAGCCAGGCCTCGACGTCGCGGCTGGCTTCGTCGGCACGGCGCTCGTTGGCGCTGCAATGCAGGCCCGCCGCCTCCCACGCCTGCACCTCGGGCGACAGGCGATCCGGCCTGTCACGCCGGTCCTGCGCGCGCGACAGGCTGTCCTTCTTCAGGCGCTTGCTCAGCTTTTCATGGGCTTCGCCGGGCGTGGGCAGGGTCGGCAACTGGTACTTGCGCTCGGCCAGGATGGCCTTGATGACGCGGTGCACCAGCAGATCGGGGTAGCGCCGGATCGGGCTGGTGAAATGCGTGTAGGCGGCATATGCCAGTCCGAAATGCCCGCTGTTGATGGGCGTGTAGATGGCCTGGCTCATGGAACGCAGCAGCATCATGTGGATCTGCTCGGCGTCGGCGCGCTCGGCGGTGGCGGCGGCGATGCGCTGGAATTCCTCGGGCCGCGGCTCGTCGCTGACCGACAGGCCCAGGCCCAGCGCCTTCAGGTAGGCGCGCAGGATCTCGACCTTCTCCGGCGTCGGCCCTTCGTGCACGCGGTACAGACCGGGGTGCTTGCCCAGGCCGATGAAGTCGGCGCTGCACACGTTGGCGGCCAGCATGCATTCCTCGATCAGGCGGTGCGCGTCGTTGCGCGGGCGCGGCACGATCTTTTCGATGCGGCCGGCCTCGTCGCAGACGATCTGCGTCTCCACGGTATCGAAGTCCACCGCGCCGCGCTGCTGGCGCGCCTTCAGCAAGGCGCGGTACACGTCGTGCAGGTGAATCAGGTCGCCCACGCGCTCCTGCCGCCGCGCCGCCTCGGGCCCGCGGGTGTTGGCCAGGATGGCCGCCACCTCGGTGTAGGTCAGGCGTGCATGGCTGCGAATCACCGCGGGGTAGAACTGGTAGGCGTGGATCTCGCCCTGCGCCGTCACCAGCATGTCGCACACCATGCTCAGGCGCTCCACCTCGGGGTTGAGCGAGCACAGACCGTTGCTGAGCTTTTCCGGCAGCATGGGAATGACGCGACGCGGAAAGTACACGCTGGTGGCGCGGTCGTAGGCGTCCACGTCGAGCGGCGCGCCGGTGCGCACGTAGTGGCTGACGTCGGCGATCGCCACCAGCAGGCGCCAGCCGTTGGGCCGCTTGCCGCGCCCGCGCACCACCGCCGGCTCGCAGTAGACGGCGTCGTCGAAATCACGCGCGTCTTCGCCGTCGATGGTGACCAGCGGCACATCCGTCAGGTCCACGCGGCCAGCGCGGTCGCGCGGCTGCACGCTGTCGGGCAGGGCGCGCGCCTCGCCGATGGCGGCGTCGGAGAACTCGTGCGGCACGCCGTACTTGCGCACCGCGATTTCGATCTCCATGCCGGGGTCATCGATGTCGCCCAGCACTTCCTTGACGCGCCCGACCGGCTGGCCATAGAGCGCGGGCGGCTCGGTCAGCTCGACCACCACCACCTGACCCGGCCGGGCCAGACCGATGGCGGTCTTGGGAATCAGCACGTCCTGGCCATAGCGCCGGTCTTCCGGGGCCACCAGCCAGATGCCGCCTTCCTGCAGCAGGCGACCGATGATGGGTTGCGGCGGGCGCTCGACGATTTCGAGCACGCGCCCCTCGGGGCGCCCGCGCCGGTCCTGCCGCACGATGCGCACGCGCACGCGGTCGCGGTGGAGCACCGCGCGCATCTCGTTGGGGGGCAGATAGATGTCGGCGTCGCCGTCATCGCGCAGCACGAAACCGTGCCCGTCGCGGTGGCCTTGCACCGTGCCTTCAATTTCTTCCAGCAGGCTGCTGGTGGAGTCGAGATTTTTGATATAGAATCCTAGCTTTCCTGAAATGCCCAGGTGGCGGAATTGGTAGACGCACTAGTTTCAGGTACTAGCGCTGAGAGGCGTGGAGGTTCGAGTCCTCTCCTGGGCACCAAAACAAAAGAAGATTACAGCCGCCAAAACCGCTGCAATCGATGACAAGCCACCCAACGGGTGGCTTTTTTCTTGCCCGCCCGAGCCAGCTGTTGCGCGCACGCATCAGTTTTCATGCGGCTCAGAGGGGCTGGGCAATGAGGTCGTGGCCCTGGGTGTCGACCACCCGCGCCCGCGTGAACTCGCCCACCCGCAGCTGCTTGCTGATTTTTTGCGGCGGCAGCAAATGCACCACGCCGTCGATCTCGGGCGCGTCGGCATAGCTGCGCCCCACCCCGCCGCGCCGGCCCAGCGCCGGCGCCGAGTCGATCAGCACCTGCAGGGTGTCGCCCACGCGCTCGCGCAGCTTGGCGGTGGACACGGCCTCGGCCACGGCCATGAAGCGCGCGCGGCGCTCTTCGCGCAGCTCGGGCGGCAGCATGCCGGGCAGCGCGTTGGCGGCGGCCCCTTCGACCGGCGAATAGGCAAAGCAGCCGGCGCGGTCGATGCGGGCCTCGCGCATGAAGTCCAGCAGGTGCTCGAACTCGGCCTCGGTCTCGCCCGGAAAACCGGCGATGAAGGTGGAGCGGATCACCAGCTCGGGACAAATGTCGCGCCAGCGCGCGATGCGCTCCAGGTTCTTCTCGCCGCTGGCCGGCCGCTTCATGCGGCGCAGCACGTCCGGGTGGCTGTGCTGCAGGGGCACATCCAGGTACGGCAGCACCTTGCCCTCGGCCATCAGCGGCAGGATGTCGTCCACATGTGGGTACGGGTACACGTAATGCAAGCGCACCCAGGCGCCGTGCGGCGCGGCCAGCTCGCCCAGCGCCTGCACCAGCTCCAGCAGCCGGGTCTTGAGCGGGCGGCCGTCCCAGAAGCCGGTGCGGTATTTCACATCGACGCCGTAGGCCGAGGTGTCCTGGCTGATGATGAGCAGTTCCTTGACGCCGCCCTCGAACAGCGCGCGTGCTTCCTTCAGCACCTCGCCGATCGGGCGGCTGACCAGGTCGCCCCGCATCGAGGGGATGATGCAGAAGGTGCAGCGGTGGTTGCAGCCCTCGCTGATCTTCAGGTAGGCGTAGTGGCGCGGCGTGAGCTTCAGGCCGGCCTCGCCAAAGGCGCCGGGCACCAGGTCGAGGAACGGGTCGTGCGGCTTGGGCAGGTGGCGGTGCACCGCGTCCATCACTTCCTGCGTGGCGTGCGGGCCGGTGACGGCAAGCACCGAGGGGTGCAGGTGTTTGACCAGGTTTTCAGTATCTTTTTGACCTTTGGCGCCCGCCCCATCAGCGCCAGCAGCTATGGTTTTTGCACCAAGACAGCCGGTGACGATGACCTTGCCGTTGACCGTCAGGGCCTCGCCGATGGTGTCCAGGCTCTCCTTGACGGCCTCGTCAATGAAGCCGCAGGTGTTGACGATCACCAGATCGGCCCCTTCGAAGGTCTTGCTGGTCTGGTAGCCCTCGGCCGACAGCTGGGTCAGGATCAACTCGGAATCGGTCAGCGCCTTGGGGCAGCCCAGGGACACGAAGCCGATGCGCGGCGGCGTGGTGGTTTCACTCATGGGGCGATTGTCGCAGCCCCGCGCGCCGGCCGCGTCCTCAAGCGCCGCGCTTGATGCCGAAGGCGCCCAGCATCTGCTCGGTCTGCTTGCTCATCTGCTCCTGCGCCTGCAGGAACATGTTCTTGGACTGCTCCAGGTAGTTGCCCATCATGCCCTGCATCATGGGCGACTGCATGTGCATGAACTGCGCCCACAGCTCGGGGTTCAGCCCCGAGGACTGCTCGGCCAGCTTGGCCTGGATTTCCATGAAGGCCTGGATGTTCTTCTCCAGGTAGCTGCCCATGAAGCCCTGCATGGCATGGCCGTAGAAGCGGATGATGTTGGCCAGCATGTCCTGGGTGAACATGGGCGCGCCGCCGGCTTCTTCTTCCAGGATGATCTGCAGCAGGATGCTGCGCGTCAGTTCGTCGCCGGTCTTGGCGTCGCGCACCACGAAGGGCTGGCGCGCCATCACCAGCTCGCGCACCTGCGCCAGCGTGATGTAGGTCGAGGTGTCGGTGTCGTACAGGCGCCGGTTGGGGTACTTCTTGATCACCCGCTGGGACGGGGCGCTGGTCGACGGCTTGCGCGCCGGCTTGGCCGGCGCCGGGGCGGGGGCACGGCTCATGAAATGGAAGGTCGGTCAAACTGCTGCACTGCAACATATTGTAGGTGCCATTGGCCAGGCGCCGCCCTTGGCTTTCCCTGATACCCGGCAGCCCGCCCGATGCGCGGCGGGGCGGCACGCACCCTGCTACGATGGCGCGCCGTTGCCCGAAGGGAGTCGTCACATGTGGAAACTCGGTCGCCTGATCGCGCTGCTGCGCAAGGAACTGCTGCTCGCCTGGGGTCTGCTGCGCGACCCGCGCGCGCCGCTGGCGTCCAAGCTGGCGACGGTGCTGGCGCTGCTGTACGTGCTGAGCCCGGTGGACCTGGTGTCGGACTTCATCCCCATCCTGGGCTGGCTGGATGACGGCCTGATCGCCTGGCTGCTGCTGCGCCTGGCCTTCCGCTTCCTGCCGCCCGAACTGATGACCGCGCTGCGCGCCAAGGTGCAATCGCGCGTCACCCCGGCGCGCGGCTGACCGCATCGAAGGGCCGCGCAGCAGGCCAATTCAGCGAACGCCGTGCCCGGACCTGCGCCGGGCACTGGCCTTGCCCCCCGGGGGAGGCCGCGACCGCGGCTCAGGATGGGCTACCGCTCCTTGGTGTCGTTGAAGCGCCCGTAGCTCATCAGGCGCTCGTAGCGGCGGTCCAGCAGCTCCTTGACCTTCAGGTCGCTCACCTGGCGCCAGGCGTCGCCCAGCGCGCGCTTGAGCAGCGTGCCCATGTGGCGCGGGTCGCGGTGCGCGCCACCGACCGGCTCGCTGACGATCTTGTCGACCATGCCCAGCGCCTTCAGGCGGTGCGCCGTGATGCCCAGCGCCTCGGCCGCTTCCTGCGCCTTGTCGCTGGTCTTCCACAGGATCGAGGCGCAACCCTCGGGGCTGATCACCGAATAGATCGAATATTGCAGCATCAGCACCTGGTCGGCCACGGCGATGGCCAGCGCCCCGCCCGAGCCGCCTTCGCCGATGATGGTGCTGATGATCGGCACCTCCAGCTGCGCCATCTCGTAGATGTTGCGCCCGATCGCCTCGGACTGGCCGCGCTCCTCGGCGTCGATGCCCGGAAAGGCCCCCGGCGTGTCGACGAAGGTGAACACCGGCAGCTTGAACTTCTCGGCCGTCTTCATCAGGCGCAGCGCCTTGCGGTAGCCCTCGGGCCTGACCATGCCGAAGTTGCGCGCCGCGCGCTCCTTGGTGTCGCGCCCCTTCTGGTGGCCGATCACCAGGCAGGCGTTGCCGCCAAAGCGCGCCAGGCCGCCGACGATGCTCTGGTCGTCGGCGTAATGGCGGTCGCCGTGCAGCTCGACGAAGTCGGTGAAGCACTCGCGCACGTAGTCCAGCGTGTACGGGCGCTCGGGATGGCGCGCGATCTTGGTGATCTGCCAGGGCGTCAGATCGGCGTAGATGTCCTTGGTGAGCTGACGGCTCTTCTTGTCGAGCTGGTCGATCTCCTCCGAGATGTCGACCGCGCTCTCGCTCTGCACGTAACGCAGCTCCTCGATCTTGTTTTCAAGCTCGGCGATCGGCTGCTCGAAATCAAGAAATGCGCGTTTGGCCAAGATTGGCTCCTCGGTATCGAAACATCCGGCGATGTTACCGGATGCGGCCGCCTCAGTAGGCGACCGGAAGGGGTTCCAGCGAGCGCCACATGTACCACGTGGCCACCGTGCGCCAGGGCGCCCAGGCGGCGGCCACTTCGCGCGCCTCGCTGCGGCTGACGGGCTCGCCCGAGAAATAGTTGAGGCTGATGCCGTTGATCAGGCCCACGTCGTCCAGCGGCAGCACGTCGGGGCGCAGCAGGTGGAACATCAGGAACATCTCGGCCGTCCAGCGGCCGATGCCTCGAATCGCCACCAGCTCGGCAATGATGGCCTCGTCGTCCATGGCCTGCCACTGATCGACGTGGATGCGGCCGCTGTCGAAGTGCAGCGCCAGATCGACCAGGTACTCCACCTTGCGCGCCGACAGGCCGGCGGCGCGCATGTCGTCCACCTTCAGCTTCAGCACCTGGGCGGGCGCCAGGCGGCGCGGCAGCGCCTCGAAGCGGTTCCACACCGACTGCGCCGCCTTGACCGAAATCTGCTGCCCCACGATGGAGCGCGCCAGCGTGACGAAGGCGTCGCCGCGCGACTGCAGGCAGGCGTCGCCAAAGCGCGGGATCAGGCGCTTCATGACGCGGTCGCGCTTGGCCAGGTGCGCGCAGGCCTCGGCCCAGTAGTCGGGCGTGCAGACCACGGGCGCTTTGTTTTTTGTAGCTGCCACCGCTCTACCCGCCTGCGCTGGAGGCTGAAAACACCACGATTTCCGTCACTGTGCCACCTCCCAGGTGGTGCCGGTGGGTGAGTCCTTCAGCACGATGCCGGCGGCCAGCAGCGCCGCGCGGATGCGGTCGGCCTCGGCGAAGTCCCTGGCCTGCTTGGCGGCGGCGCGGGCGGCGATCCGCGCCTGGATGGCGGCCTCGTCCAGCGTGCTGCCGGCACGCAAAAAAGCCTTGGGGTCGCCCTGCAGCAGGCCCAGGCAGCCCCCCAGCGCCTTCAAGAGGCCGGCGTCCTCGCCGCGGCGGCCGCGGTTGACTTCGCTGGCCAGCTCGAACAGCACGGCCACCGCCTCGGGCGTGCCGAAGTCCTCGTCCATCGCCGCCTTGAAGCGCGCCGCATGCGGGTTCGACCAGTCGATCGCCACGTCGGCCGCCGGCACCGCGTCCAGCGCCGTATACAGGCGCTTGAGCGCGGCGCGCGCGTCCTGCAGGTGCACATCGCTGTAATTCAGCGGACTGCGGTAGTGCGCGCGCACGATGAAGAAGCGGATCGTCTCGGCGTCGAATTCCCGCAGCACCTCGCGGATGGTGAAGAAGTTGCCCAGCGACTTGGACATCTTCTCGTTGTCGATGTTGACGAAGCCGTTGTGCATCCACACCCGCGCCAGCGGCTGGCCGTTGGCGCCCTCGCTCTGGGCGATCTCGTTTTCGTGGTGCGGAAACTGCAAGTCGGCGCCGCCACCGTGGATGTCGAAGGTGTCGCCCAGCAGCGCGCAGCTCATGGCCGAGCACTCGATGTGCCAGCCGGGCCGGCCCAGGCCGTAGGGGCCGTCCCACTTGGCGCCCTCGGGTTCGCTCGGCTTGGCGGACTTCCACAGCACGAAGTCCAGCGGATCGTCCTTGCCCTCATCCACCGCCACGCGCTCGCCCGCCTGCAGCTCGTCCAGCGTCTTGCCCGACAGCTTGCCGTAGCCGGGAAACTTGCGCACCGCATAGTTCACGTCGCCACCGGCCGTGCGATAGGCCAGGCCCTTGTGCTCCAGCGTGCCGATGATGGACAGCATCCGCGGCACGTAGTCGGTGGCGCGCGGATCATGCGTGGGACGCTCGACGCCCAGGGCGTCGAAGTCGCGGTACATCTCGGCGATCATGCGGTCGGTCAGCTGGCGGATGGTCTCGCCGTTTTCCAGCGCCCGGCGGATGATCTTGTCCTCGATGTCGGTGATGTTGCGCACGAAGGTGACGCGCAGGCCCGAGGCCCTCAGCCAGCGCTGCACCACGTCGAACGCCACCGCCGAGCGCGCGTGGCCGATGTGGCACAGGTCGTACACCGTGATGCCGCACACGTACATGCGCACGTGGCCCGGCTCAAGGGGGGAAAAATCTTCCAGGGCACGCGTCAGCGTGTTGTGGATGCGCAGGGTCATGGGAAAACAAGCAAGGAAGCCGTGCAGCAGCGCGTTGGGGCGGCAACCGGCCGCGCTCGGCGCGCGCCCGCAAACCCTGGCCGGACAGCCAGGCCGCCCCGGCCGACATGGCCGGCGCACCTTCCGCGTGGCACCGGGCCGCCAGGCCCGCTTGGCTACAATCCCGGCAGTATAAGATGCGACCCGCCCTCCGGCCAGCACGCGAGGGCAGCGCCGATCGGCTCCGGCGCAACCGGCTCGACTGCACATGACGCTGCACCTCCCCTCCTTTCCGCGGTCCGCGCGCCACCTGGCGCCCCCGGTGCTGCTGGCGCTCGGCCTGGCGTTGACCACCGCCGCCGCGCGGGCCGATGACTACACCGACGTGCAGGCATTGCAAAAAAGCGGCCAGACCGGCGAGGCCCTGGCGCGCGCCGACCGCCACATCGCCGCCCGTCCCAACGACCCCCAGATGCGCTTCGTCAAGGCCGGCGTGCTGAGCGCCGCCGGCCGCACCGACGAAGCCGAGGCCCTGCTGGTGCAGCTGACGCGCGACTATCCCGAACTGCCCGAGCCCTGGAACAACCTGGCCGTGCTGCACGCCGGCCGCGGCCAGCTTGACCAGGCCGAGCAGTCGCTGGAGGCCGCGCTGCGCGTCAACCCCGCCTACGCCACGGCACTGGAGAACCTGGGCGACGTGCGCCTGCGCCAGGCCAGCGAGGCCTACCAGCGCGCGCGCCAGCTCGACCCGACCAGCGCCACGCGCCTGACGCCGCGCATCGACAGCCTGCGCGGCCTGCTCGGCCCGGGCGCCGCCCGCTAGCCAGCCGCCTGTTGGCGGCGCGGAACTCGCGCAGCGCCGCCGGCACCAATGCTTTTTTTCCGCCCCTGAACACCGGAGCCCGAACCCATGCCGCTTTCCCGCCGAACCCTCGCCCGCGCCGCCGCCACCCTGGCGGCGGCCGCCGCCCTGGGCACTGCCCTGCCCGCCTTCGCCGCCGACCCGCGCGTGAAGTTCGTCACCAGCGAAGGCGATTTCGTGGTCGAGCTCTACCCCGACAAGGCCCCCAAGACCGTCGCCAACTTCCTGCAATACGTGAAGGACAAGCACTACGACGGCACCATCTTCCACCGCGTCATCAAGAACTTCATGGTGCAGGGCGGCGGCTTCGACAAGGACTACAACGAAAAGGACACCCGCGCCTCGGTGATCCACGAAGGCCGCAAGGCGCTGGCCGCCGGTCTGAAGAACACGCGCGGCACCCTGGCCATGGCGCGCACCAGCGACCCGCACTCGGCCAGCGCGCAGTTCTTCATCAACGTGGTGGACAATGGCCCGCTCGATCCGGTGCTGATCCCCGACGGCGACCCGGTCACCTTCGACTTCCGCGGCCAGACCTACAAGGACATCCCGCGCAAGAACGTCATCAACCACCCCGACCTGTTCGGCTACACCGTGTTCGGCAAGGTCGTCAGCGGCATGGACACCATCGAGAAGATCCGCAACACCCCCACCGGCAGCGGCGGCCGCTTCCCCACCGACGTGCCGCAAAAGCCGGTGGTGATCGAGTCGGCCCGCCTGGCCAACTGAGCCCCACATCCAGAACCACGAAAGCATCTCATGAGCAACCCCAAAGTCGAACTGCACATCGCCGGTCGCGGCGTCATCACGCTGGAACTCGACCAGGACAAGGCGCCCAAGTCGGTGGCCAACTTCCTGGCCTACGTCAACAACGGCCACTACGACAACACGGTGTTCCACCGCGTGATCAAGAACTTCATGCTCCAGGGCGGCGGCTTCGAGCCCGGCATGAAGCAAAAGCCCACGCTGGCCGCCATCACCAACGAGGCCGACAACGGCCTGAAGAACGCCCGCTACACCGTGGCCATGGCGCGCACCTCCGACCCGCACTCGGCCACGGCGCAGTTCTTCATCAACGTGGTCGACAACGACTTCCTCGACTTCAAGGCGCCCACCGCGCAGGGCTGGGGCTATGCCGTGTTCGGCAAGGTGGTGGCGGGCCAGGACGTGGTCGACGCCATCAAGGCCGTGCCCACCACGCGCAAGGGCTACCACGACGACGTGCCGCGCGATGACGTGGTGATCGAAAAGGCCGTGGTCGTCGACTGACGCGAAACTCCGCTATGCCGGCCGTGCCCGCCTTCGGCGAGCTGCAGGCGCCCGCCCACTGGCGCACGGTCGATTTCATCTCCGACCTGCACCTGGGGCCCGAGGAGCCGCGAACCTTCGACGCCTGGGCGCGCTACCTGGGCCGCACGCGCGCCGACGCGGTCATCATCCTGGGCGACCTGTTCGAGGCCTGGGTCGGCGACGACGCGGCCGTGCCCGGCAGCTTCGAGGCGCGCTGCGGCCAGGTGCTGGACGGCTGCCAGGCCGACATGGCCTTCATGCGCGGCAACCGCGATTTCCTGCTCGGTCACGACTTCCTGGCCCGCCACCGCGTGCGCGAGCTGGCCAGCGACCCCACGGTGCTGACCTTTGGCCAGCAGCGCTACCTGCTCAGCCACGGCGACCTGCTGTGCACCGACGACGTGGCCTACCAGCAGTTTCGCGCCCAGGTACGCAGCCCGCAGTGGCAGCAGGCCTTCCTGGCCCGGCCGCTGGCCGAGCGCCAGGCCATCGCGCGCCAGATGCGCGCCCAAAGCCAGGCCCACCAAGCCACACAGGCGGCCTACGCCGACGCCGACGCCGCGCTGGCCCGCCAGTGGCTGCGGCAGGCCGATGCCACCGTGCTGATCCACGGCCACACGCACCGCCCGGCCGACCACGCGCTGGGCCCGGACGCGCACGGTCGCCCCCTCACCCAGGTGGTGCTGAGCGACTGGCACATCGACGCCCGCACCCAGCGTGCCCAGGTGCTGCGGCTGGACGAACAAGGCCTGACACGCCTGCCACCCGAGGCGGCCTAGGGCCTGTTCACTCACATGACCTGGCTGCGCACCCTGGGCCGCTGGCTGCGCCGCGCCGCCGGCACGCCCACGCCCATCCCCGACGCGCTGTGGCAGGACACGCTGGCGCGCCACCCGTTCCTGCAGCGGCTCGACGCCCACGAACGGCGGCGCCTGCAACACCTGGCCGCGCACTTCATCGCCCGCAAGCGCTTCACCGGCGCGCACGGGCTGGTCGTCACCGACGCCATGGCGGTGGCCGTGGCCGCGCAGGCCTGCCTGCCGCTGCTGCACCTGGGCCCGCCCGATCGGCCCGAGGCGGCGCTGGCCTGGTACGACGACTTCGTCACCATCGTGCTGCACCCCGACGACGCCGTGGCCCCGCGGCGCGTGATGGACGACGCCGGCGTGGTGCACCACTACGACGAGGTGCTGGCCGGCGAAGCCATGCAGCACGGCCCGGTGATGCTGAGCTGGCCCGCCGTGCAGGGCGCCGGCATGGGCAGCGGCACCAGCGTGGTGATCCACGAATTCGTGCACAAGATGGACATGCAGGCCGGCGGCGCCGACGGCGCGCCGCCGCTGCCGCGCGGCTTCATGGGCGCGCGCAC
>JADLIA010000054.1 GCA_020848515.1 Rubrivivax sp.
CGCATGCCGGTGAGCATGGAGTTTTCCATCGCCCGACGGAAGCTGGTTTCGGCCAGCAGCGCATGCTGCGCCTGCTGACGGCGTTGCGACTGGCGCCAGTTGGCGATCAACATCCATGCCGTCATGCTGGCCAGCACCGCCACCAGCCAGAACAGCGTGCCACCGACCACGCCTTGTGAGGTGCGCCAGGCCTGGGCGCGCAGCACCAGCCCGTTGCCGACCGGGGAGACCGGGCTGTCGAAGGCGTTGACCTGCTCGCTCCAGGGCAGGTACTCCGACAGGCCGGTGCGGTCCGGGATGGTCTGGCCGGCCAGCAGCTGGCCCTTGGCGTCCAGCAGCGACACGGCGTATTTGGCCAGCACCTCCGACGGCACGCCATAGCGCAGCAGGCCATCGACCGAGTATTCCGCCAGCACCACGCCGGCGAACTGCGCGCGCGGCGTGATCGGCACGTGCAGGTACAGCACCGCATCGGCGTCCTCGACGGCCAGCGGCTGGTTGTACACGGCCTGGCGCAGATCCTGTGCCAGACTGTAGCCCTCGCTGACCTCGCCGGGCTTGAGCCGGCCGTCGGCGATCCAGTCGGGCTGGGGCGACACGCTGGGCGAAGTCTGCGTGGTGCGCAGCCGGCGCTGGCCGTCGATCCAGCTGACCGCGCGCAACTCCGGGTACTGCGCCACCATGGCCTCGGCGCGGGCGTCGAACTGCAGCGCCGTCATTTCGCGGTCGGCCAGCTCGCGCGCCAGCCGCATCAGCTGCTCCTGGCGCTCCAGCAGGCGCAGGCGCAGGCGTTGCTGGCTGTATTCCACGTCACGTTTGACGGCCTCCTGCTCGCGCCGCGTTTCCTCCAGGCGCAAGTACCAGAAGGCCGACACGATGGCCGCCAGAAACAGCAGCACCGCCGCCAGCGGGGCCAGCTGGGCGATCGGATCCTGACCTTTGAGCAGGCGCTGCCAGCGTGTCCGGGGCGGACCGGAGTCGTACAGGGTGGAGGCAAGTTCGGACTGCATGCATGTCCAGTGTACGTGGCTGAAGACGGCCGTGGCGGCGTGGGTGCGCACTCCGGCCCGTCAGGGCCGTCGAGGCGCTGGCTGGAGATGCGCTGCGGACAAGGGTGTGACCGATCAGAATTGCGTATTATGAGATAACAAATTACTATTTGAAATTGCGCCGATTTGTGCGATCATCGCCGCTGGTTGGGTCACAATGACTTCGACAACATGAGAGGAGACGCGAAGATGTCCAACAATCCACAGGCGCAGTCTGCTGCCGAACTGGATGCCCAGGAAACCCGTGAATGGCTGGACGCGCTGACGGCGGTCATCGAGCGCGAGGGCCCCGAGCGCGCCCACGCGCTGCTGGAAGGCCTGCTGGAGCACGCCCGCCAGGCCAGCATCGACCTGCCGTTTTCCGCCAACACCGGCTACGTCAACACGCTCGAGCCTGAGCAGGAGGCGCGTTGCCCGGGCAACATCGCGATCGAAAAGCGCCTGCGCGCCTACATGCGCTGGAACGCCATGGCCATGGTGGTGCGGGCCAACCGCATCGACCCGCCCGAAGGCGGCAGCCTGGGTGGCCACATCGGCTCGTTCGCTTCGCTGGCCAGCATGTGGGGCGCCGGCTTCAACCATTTCTGGCATGCCGAGAGCGAACACCACGGTGGCGACTGCATCTACTTTCAGGGTCACAGTGCGCCCGGCATCTATGCCCGCGCCTACCTGGAAGGTCGCATTTCCGAAGAGCAGCTGGAAAACTTCCGCCAGGAGGTCAAGGGCAAGGGCCTGTCCAGCTACCCGCACCCGCACCTGATGCCTGGCTTCTGGCAGTACTCCACCGTGAGCATGGGCCTGGGGCCGATGATGGCGATCTACCAGGCGCGCTTCATGAAGTACCTGCACGCGCGCGGCATCGCCAACACCGAAGGGCGCAAAGTTTGGGTGTTTCTGGGCGACGGCGAAATGGACGAGCCCGAAAGCCGCGGCGCCATCACGCTGGCCTCGCGCGAGAACCTGGACAACCTAATCTTCGTCATCAACTGCAACCTGCAGCGCCTCGATGGGCCGGTGCGCGGCAACGGCAAGATCATCCAGGAGCTGGAAGGCGACTTCCGTGGCGCCGGCTGGAACGTCATCAAGCTGCTGTGGGGCAAGGGCTGGGACGACCTGCTGCGGCGCGACAAGGACGGCAAGCTGCGCCAGCTCATGATGGAAACGCTGGATGGCGACTACCAGACCTTCCGCGCCAAGGATGGCGCCTACATCCGCCAGCATTTCTTCGGCAAGTACCCCGAGACGGCCAAGCTGGTCGAACACCTGACCGACGATGAAATCTGGGATCTGCGCCGTGGTGGCCACGATCCGGAGAAGGTGTACGCCGCCTTCCATGCCGCCAATGCGCACCAGGGCGAGCCCACGGTGCTGCTGGTCAAGACCGTCAAGGGCTACGGCATGGGCAGGGCCGGCGAGGGTCGCAACACCGTGCACCAGACCAAGCTGCTGGACGACGAGGACATCCGCTACATCCGCGACCGCTTCAACATCCCGATTCCCGACAGCGAGCTCGACAAGCTGCCCTACTACAAGCCGGCCGACGACACGCCGGAGATGAAATACCTGCACGAGCGCCGCCAGGCCCTGGGTGGCTATCTGCCGCACCGGCGCGAGAAGGCCGACGAGAGCTTCACCATCCCCTCGCTGGAGACCTTCAAGGCGGTGATCGAACCCACCGCCGAGGGCCGCGAGATATCCACCACCCAGGCCTATGTGCGCTTCCTCACGCAGCTCTTGCGCGACAAGGCGCTGGGCCCGCGCGTGGTGCCGATCCTGGTCGACGAGGCGCGCACCTTCGGCATGGAGGGGCTGTTCCGCCAGATCGGCATCTACAACCCCAAGGGTCAGCTCTACACGCCGCAGGATCGCGAGCAGGTGATGTACTACAAGGAGTCGGTCGACGGCCAGATCCTGCAGGAGGGCATCACCGAAGCCGGTGGCATGTGTTCGTGGATCGCGGCGGCGACCTCGTACTCGACCAACAACCGCATCATGATCCCGTTCTACATCTACTACTCGATGTTCGGGTTTCAGCGTTTCGGTGACCTGGCCTGGGCGGCGGGTGACATGCTGGCGCGCGGCTTCATTCTGGGCGGCACCTCCGGACGCACCACCTTGAACGGCGAGGGCCTGCAGCACGAGGATGGCCACAGCCACATTCTGGCTGGCACCATTCCGCACTGCCTGACCTACGACCCGAGCTTCGCGCACGAGGTGGCGGTGATCCTGCACGACGGCCTGAAGCGCATGGTCGAGAAGCAGGAAAACGTCTTCTACTACATCACCCTGCTGAACGAGAACTACGCCATGCCGGGCCTCACGCCGGGCACCGAGCAGCAGATCCTGCAGGGCATGTACCTGTGCAAACCCGGCGCCGAGGGCGAGCGGCGCGTGCAGCTGCTGGGCTCGGGCTCGATCCTGCGCGAATCGCTGGAGGCGCAGAAGCTGCTGGCCACCGACTGGGGCGTGCAGGCCGATGTGTGGAGCTGCCCGAGCTTCAACCAGCTCACGCGCGAAGGCCAGGACGTCGAACGCTGGAACCTGCTGCACCCGCTGGAGCAGCCGCGCGTGCCCTTCGTGGCGCGCCAGCTGGCCGGCCACCCGGGCCCGGTGGTGGCGTCGACCGACTACCTCAAGAACTACGCCGAGCAGATCCGCCCCTTCGTGCCCAAGGACCGGCCCTACATCGTGCTGGGCACCGACGGTTTCGGTCGCAGCGACTTCCGCGCCCGCCTGCGCGAGCACTTCGAGGTCGATCGCCACTACATCGCGGTGGCGGCGCTCAAGGGTCTGGCCGATGCCGGCGCGCTGCCCAGGCAGAAGGTGGCCGATGCCATCCGCAAGTACGGCATCGACACCGAAAAGATCAACCCGCTGCACGCCTGAGGGAGACGAGTCATGGCACTGGTGGAAGTCAAGGTCCCGGACATCGGCGACTCTTCGGACGTGGCGGTGATCGAGCTGCTGGTGGCGCCCGGCGACACCGTGAAGCTCGAACAAAGCCTGATCACGGTGGAGTCGGACAAGGCGTCGATGGAGATCCCCTCCAGCGCCGCCGGCGTGGTCAGGGAGCTCAAGGTCAAGATCGGCGACAAGGTCAGCCAGGGTTCGCTGGTGCTGTTGCTCGAATCCGCGGATTCGGCATCAAAACCGGCTCCGGCGCAGGCGCAGCAAGCGCCAGCAGCTATTGATACAATAGCAAACGCGGCGCCCCCGGCGGCTGCATCGGTGGCCAGCGGGCCGGTCGAGGTGCGCGTGCCCGACATCGGTGACTTCAAGGACGTGGCGGTGATCGAGGTGTTCGTCCAGCCCGGCGACACGATCAGGGTCGAACAAAGCCTGATCACGGTGGAGTCCGACAAGGCCTCGATGGAAATCCCCTCCAGCGCCGCCGGGGTGGTGAGGGAGATGAAGGTCAAGGTCGGCGACAAGGTCAACCAGGGCGATCTGCTGGCGCTGCTGGAAGGCGCCGCACCGGTGGCCGCAGCGCCGGCCGCGGCGGCGCCGGCCAACGCCCCGGCGCCCGCCGCCGTGTCGGCCCCGGCGGCGCCGCCGTTGGCGGCCGCACCCGCGCACGAACCCACGCGCGCGCCGCTCGGTCTGCCGCATGCCAGCCCCAGCGTGCGCAAGTTCGCGCGCGAGCTCGGGGTGCCGCTGGCCGAGGTCAAGGGCAGCGGCCCCAAGGGCCGCATCACGCAGGAAGACGTGCAGGCCTTCACCCGCGCCGTGATGAGCGGCGCGCAGCGCACGCAGGCGCAGGGCGCGGCCGGCGTGTCCGGTGGCGGCGTCACCGGCGGCGGCGAGCTGAACCTGATCCCCTGGCCGAAGGTGGACTTTGCCAAGTTTGGCCCCATCGAGCGCAAGGAGCTCAGTCGCATCAAGAAGATCAGCGGCGCCAACCTGATGCGCAACGCGGTCATGATCCCGGCCGTCACCAACCATGACGATGCCGACATCACCGACCTGGAGGCCTTCCGCGTGGCCACCAACAAGGAAAACGAGAAGAGCGGCGTCAAGGTCACCATGCTGGCCTTCCTGATCAAGGCCTGCGTGGCCGCGCTCAAGAAATTCCCCGAGTTCAACAGCAGCCTGGACGGCGACGCCCTGGTCTACAAGAACTACTGGCACATCGGCTTTGCGGCCGACACGCCCAACGGCCTGGTCGTGCCCGTCATCAAGGACGCCGACAAGAAGGGCGTGCTGCAGATCAGCACCGAGATGAGCGAGCTCGCCAAGAAGGCGCGCGACGGCAAGCTGGGCCCGGCCGACATGAGCGGCGCCACCTTCACCATCAGCAGCCTGGGCGGCATTGGCGGGCGCTACTTCACGCCCATCATCAACGCGCCCGAGGTCGCCATCCTGGGTGTGTGCCGCTCCAACATCGAGCCGGTGTGGAATGGCGAGAAGTTCAAGCCGCGCCTGATGCTGCCGCTGTCGCTCACCTGGGACCACCGCGTGATCGACGGCGCCGCGGCCGCGCGCTTCAACGCCTATCTGGGCCAGATCCTGGCGGACTTCCGCCGCGTGCTGCTGTGAAGGAGACGCGGACATGGCCGTGATAGACATCAAGGTGCCGGACATCGGCGACTTCGCCGACGTCGGCGTGATCGAGCTGCTGGTGAAGCCCGGCGACACCGTCAAGGTCGAGCAGAGCCTGATCACCGTCGAATCCGACAAGGCGTCGATGGAGATTCCGTCCAGCCACGCCGGCGTGGTCAAGGAACTCAAGGTCAAACTGGGCGACAAGGTGAGCGAAGGCTCGGTGATTCTGACGCTGGAGGCCGCAGGGGCCTCGGCCACCTCTCCCGCCGGGGCGGGAGAGGGCAGGGATGAGGGTGGGGTTCAAGCGGGAGCGCAACCTTCACCCTCACCCCAACCCCCTCCCGCCAGCGGCAGAGGGCGTGAACCCGCCCCCATCGCCAGCAGCTTTGCCGGCACGGCCGATCTGGACTGCGACGTGCTGGTGCTGGGCGGCGGCCCCGGCGGCTATTCGGCCGCCTTTCGCGCCGCCGACCTGGGCCTCAAGGTGGTGCTGGTCGAGCGCTACGCCACCCTGGGCGGCGTGTGCCTGAACGTGGGCTGCATCCCGTCCAAGGCGCTGCTGCACGTGGCCGCGGTGATGGACGAAGTGGGCCATCTGGCCGCGCTGGGCGTGGACTTTGGCAAGCCCAAGCTCGACATCGACAAGCTGCGCAGCCACAAGGAAAAGGTGATCGCCAAGCTGACGGGCGGCCTGGGCGCCATGGCCAAGATGCGCAAAGTTACGCTGGTGCGCGGCTACGGCAGCTTCGTGGGCGCCAACCACCTGCAGGTCGAAGAAACCACCGGCAGCGGCCAGGACAAGACCGGCTCTAAGCGCGTGGTGCAGTTCAAGCGCGCCATCATCGCCGCCGGCAGCCAGGCCGTGCGCCTGCCCTTCATGCCCGAGGACCCGCGCGTGGTGGACAGCACCGGCGCGCTCGCGCTCAAGGCCGTGCCCAAGAAGATGCTGATTCTGGGCGGCGGCATCATCGGCCTGGAGATGGGCACGGTGTACAGCACGCTGGGCGCGCGCCTGGACGTGGTGGAAATGCTCGACGGCCTGATGCAGGGCGCCGACCGCGACCTGGTCAAGGTATGGCAGAAGATGAACGCGCCGCGCTTCGACCACATCATGCTCAAGACCAAGACCGTGGGTGCCAAGGCCACGGACAAGGGCATCGAGGTGGTGTTTGAAGGCGAGGGCGCTCCCGCGCCGCAGACCTACGATCTGGTGCTCCAGGCCGTGGGCCGCAGCCCCAACGGCAAGAAGATCGGCGCCGACCAGGCGGGCGTGGCCGTGACCGAGCGCGGCTTCATCGACGTCGATATCCAGATGCGCACCAACGTGCCGCACATCTTCGCCATCGGCGACATCGTCGGCCAGCCCATGCTGGCGCACAAGGCGGTGCACGAGGCGCATGTGGCGGCCGAGGTCATCGCCGGTGAATTGAAGGGCGACGAAGCCCTGGCGCGCGCCGCCTTCAATGCCCGGGTCATCCCCAGCGTGGCCTACACCGACCCCGAGGTTGCCTGGGTCGGCCTGACCGAAGACCAGGCCAAGGCGCAGGGCATCAAGGTGAAAAAGGGCCTGTTCCCCTGGAGCGCCTCCGGCCGGGCCATTGCCAACGGCCGCGACGAGGGCTACACCAAGCTGCTGTTCGACGAAGCCACGCACCGCATCGTCGGTGGCGGCATCGTCGGCACGCACGCCGGCGACATGATCGGCGAGGTGGCGCTGGCCATCGAAATGGGCGCCGACGCGGTGGACATCGGCAAGACCATCCACCCGCACCCCACGCTGGGCGAGAGCATCGGCATGGCCGCCGAAGTCGCGCATGGTTCATGCACCGACGTGCCGCCGCAACGCAAATGAAGCTATTACATATTTAGCTGGCCGCGCAGTGCCAGAAAGGGCTGCGCGGCTTTTCTCCCGCAAGAGCGGCGGCTGGCGAAACACGCCGTGCCGGCGACGGCATGGCGCCCGCGGAACGTCGATCCCATGTCAGGCGGGGCAGATCTCCTTCCGTGCCTGAGCCGCATTTGCGGCGCTGAGCGATTCAGTCCGCGTGGCTTGGCGGTGGGGCTAGAACGTTTGACCCACATCATTCACGCTCTGGGTTGCAGGCCAGACGTCCCACAGCCGCGTGGCCGAACTCGTATCCTTGGTCAACGGGCAGAGACTGTGTCGCTTCGCCGCGGAAGTCGAAGATCACCCGAGCATGACTTGACGCCATGGCGGGCGCGTTCCAGGTTATGCTGGCGCCACCCTGTTCGACGCAAGAGGCCGACATGGCATGGCACACTTGGCTGATCTATTTTGTAGCGGCGCTCGGCCTGTCGCTGTCGCCTGGGCCCAACGGGCTGCTGGCGCTGACGCACGGTGCCTTGCATGGGCGTCGTAAGACGCTGTTTACCGTCGCCGGTGGCGCGCTGGGTTTTGCCACCGTCATCGCCTTGTCGATGTTCGGCATCGGGGCCCTATTGCAGGCCTCGCTGGTCTGGCTGACCGTGCTCAAGTGGGTGGGTGGCGGCTATCTGGTTTGGCTGGGCGTGCAGGTGTGGCGCGCCCCGCCCATTGCTGCGCTGGCCCTGCAACCGCAGGGTGAGGTCAACGGCTGGTCCTTGTTTCGACAGGGCGCGCTGTCGGCGCTGACCAATCCCAAGGGCATTCTGTTCTTCGCTGCGTTCCTGCCACAGTTCATCGATCCGGCACGCAGCCTGCTGCTGCAGTACTTCATCATGGCCGGCACCTTCGTTGCCATCGAATTCATCACCGAGGTGCTGATAGCAAGCATGGCGCAGCGCATCAGCGGCTGGCTGGCGCGCGTGGGACGCGGTTTCAACCGCGTGTGTGGCGGCATCTTTGCTGCGATCGGGGTGGCGCTGCCGCTGCGCGCCTGAGCGCGGTCGTGGCGGCGCTGTGCACCCGTCAGGTGTGCCGCAGTGGTGCTGCCGGGTACGTGGCGTGCGCAACCACCAGCTGAAGATCAACGAAGCAACCGGACCCGGTGTTCCACCGTCGCTCACCAAGATGGCGAGCGGTCAATTGCCGTTCCTGGGGGTCATGTGGATGGTGGCGTCATCGCCAGATGGCGGTGACGCTCCAACCATTGCATCAACGGCAAGGCGAGCGCGATTTTCTCCTGGGTGCCGAGGCTGCTGTTCCAGATTTCGCGCATGCATGCGGCATGCACCTCGAAGTACTGCGGCTGTGAAAAATCCCAGCTGCGCGACAGGCTGCCCGGTTTGTAGAACTTGTGACACAGCAGCTCGGGCACCCGCACGAAGCTGCCCAGCAGGGCCAGATGGAGGACCCAGGGCCAGTCGGCCGAGAACTCGCCCGCGCCGTGCTTCTTCAGTCCGCCGATCTGGCGAGCCATCGACAGCCGGAACAGCCCACGGTTGGGCACCCACCACTTGCCTCTGCGCTCCAGCACGCGCACGCCGCGGATGAACGCCGATCGCTCGCCATCCAGCGTGGGGTAGCTCCAGAACTCCTGACCTCCCTGGGTGTCGGTCAGCAGCACGTCCGAGAAGGCCACGCAGGCCTGAGGATCGGCATCCAGCTCCGCCGCCAGGCGGGCAATGTAGGTGGGCGCCAGCAGGTCATCGTGGAAGGCGAACAGCGCATAGTCGCCCTGCGCCTGCGACAGCAGGAAGTTGCTGTTGCCGACCCAGCCCAGGCGCGAGGTCTGCCTGACGACGCGAAAACGGGGGTCGCGCAGCGCATGGCGCTCGCAGATCGCCTGGGTGTCGTCGTCGCAAAGGTCCACCGACACCAGCACGTGTAGCGCAGGATGGGTCTGCGCCGACAGGGCGTCGAGCGTGGGTTGTATGAATTCGGCAGCCTGGTAGGCGGGTACCAGCGCGGTTACGGCCGATGGTGAGATCGTGCTCATGGTGCAGCGGCCCCATCGGGATCGACGTCGGTCCAGGTCTGTGCCAGCGCCGTGCGCTGGCCCAGCAACAGGTCGGCCGCCTGCACGGCGTACCAGGGGGCGGTCGTGAGCTTGCCGCTGTCCACGCTCAGATAGCGGGCATCGCCGCGGGGGCCATTGAAGGACCGCGCATGCAGACCGCTGTCGAGCCGATCCACATCTTCGCGCCCATAGGCGAAGATGGCGCCCGCGTCCACGTTCAGCACGGTGGCGCGATGCAGGCCCGGGTACCAGCGATCGGCCGCGCGCAGGATCGCCTCGGCCAGTGCCTGGGCCTGATCGGGCGGTACATCACCACGGCAGGGCCCATCCCACTCGGGCGGCGGTACCAGGGCTTCACTCCAGCCGCGCAGGCCTTCCGGGTACCAGGAGACGAAGGCCGTGCCATTGGGGCGCATCACCACGTCGCCATAGCGGCCCAGCACCATCGTGACCGAACTGAGGTGCTCCCAGCCTGCAGGCAGCCGGACGATGACCCGGTACTTGAGTCGGTGCAGCCAGCCGGGTGCCGGCTGCAGTCCCATGCTGGCATCCAGCCCCAGGCGCTGCTCCCAGGTGGCGTTCACCACCTGCCGTGCACAGGCCTCCAGCGGCTCCAGCGGTTCGCCGCCGGACCCCAGCACCTGGCCGTGGAGGGTGACACCGTCCGGAGCCGGTGCGAACCGGGTGATGCGCCGCCCAGGCAGCCAGTCGATGAGTGGATGGGTGATCACCGCACGCCGCAGCGCAGCGGCCAGCGCGTCGGTGTCGATCGCGCGCTCGGCGGTGGTGAACACCGATTCGCCGGGAGCGAGCACCAGGCCCTGGTGCTCGTCCCGAGATGCCGGCCAGGCCAGCCGCGTGGGGCGCTGGCCCAGGTAGCTGGCCTCGGGGTGCTGGGTCATCCAATGCTTGTACAGCGCCTGCACGCGATCAAAGTGACGCGCCAGGGTGGGCGCCGGCAGGACCGAATCGCGAGCCACGAGGTAGGCGAACGGGGTGGACAGCGGCAAGGCCGCGGCCACCGGCCGACCCAGCCAGCGCTCCAGCAGGTGCTGAAACACCAGTGCGCCGCGTAACTGCACGCGGGCCGTCGCGCCGCTGGCGTCGGCAGCATAGATCAGACCCAGATGAATCTTGCCTTCGTTGCGCAGGCTGGCGCGGTTCATGGGCAGCGCATCCTGATCCAGCAGCACCACGGGCTGACCTCGGTGCGCAAGCTCCAGCGCGATGGCGCAGCCTTGCAGGCCGGCGCCAACCACCCACACGCGGGAATCGGGAACGCTGCGGCTCATGGCTCGTGCAAGAGTGACCGCTCATCGCCCGGCGTTGGTCGTGGTGCGCGCCTGCCCTGGCAATTGCCATGCGCCTGCATCCACGTCGCGAGCATCGCTGGTCCCGTCATAGGCGTGCCAGGCGAGCAAGTGCGTTGTCGAGCGTGCCGTCCTGTTTGGCGAAGCAAAAACGAATCACCTTCTGGTCGAAGCCATCACCATAGAACGCCGACAGCGGAATCGCTGCCACGCCGATCTCGCGTGTCAGCCACTGGCAGAAGTCGGCTTCGGACAGGTCACGCTCGGGCACCGAGAGTTCATCGATCGCCGCGCACTGGAAATACGTGCCTTCGCAAGGCAGCAGCCGAAAGCGCGTCTGCGCCAGGCCGGCGCGAAACAGGTCGCGCTTGGCGGCGTAGAAGGAGGGCAGTTCCAGGTAGGGTCGGGGGTCCTGCATGTACGCGGCAATGCCGTACTGCATCGGTGTGTTGACAGTGAACACGTTGAACTGGTGCACCTTGCGGAACTCCGCCGTCAGTATGGCCGGTGCAGCTACGTAGCCGACTTTCCAGCCGGTGACGTGACAGGTTTTGCCAAAGCTGCTGACGATGAAGCTGCGCGCCGCCAGGCCGGGGTAGCGCGCCGCGCTTTCGTGGCGCAGTGGGGCGTAGACCATGTGCTCGTACACCTCGTCGCTGATCACCAGCGCGTCGGTGGGCGCCAGCAGCTCCTGCAGGCGCAGCATGTCCTGCGCTGACCAGACCATGCCGCTGGGGTTGTGCGGGCTGTTGATCAGGATGGCCCGGGTGCGCGGCGACAGAGCGGCGGCGAGGCGGTCGAAGTCCGGCCGAAAGCTGCCGGGCGTCAGCGGCACGCGCACCACGCGGGCGCCGCTGAGTTCGATGTTCGGCACGTAGCTGTCGTAGCAGGGCTCCAGCACGATCACTTCGTCGCCCGGGCCGGCGCAGCACAGGATGGCGGTCAGGATGGCCTGGGTGGCGCCGGCGGTGACGGTGATTTCGGCGCCGGCATCGTAGTGGCGGCCGTACAGCGCCTCGATCTTGGCTGCGATGGCCTCGCGCAGCGCCGGCACACCGGGCATCGGCGGGTATTGGTTCAAACCCTGCCGCATGGCCGCCGTCACGGCGTCGACCAGCGCCGGGTCGCAGTCGAAGTCCGGAAAACCCTGGCCCAGGTTGACGGCCTGGTGCTGCGTCGCCAGCGCCGACATGACGGTGAAGATGGTGGTGCCGACGTTCGGCAGGCGCGAAGGGACGGCCGGCGTGCGCTCAGAGTTCATAGTCGTTCAGGTGGCCGCTCATGGCCTTGAGAATGAGGTCCTTGTCCAGCCGGTCGGACAGCAGGCTGGCAAAATGGTAGACGAAGTCGCGCAGCCAGGCGCCGCGCTTGAGCGCGATGCGCGCCACGTTCTGTCCCAGCAGCGGACCCAGCGGTCGCGCCACCAGGTCGCCCTGGCGATCGTCGGCCATGGCCATCTCGGCGACGATGCCTATGCCCAGGCCCAGCCGCACGTAGGTCTTGATGACGTCCGAATCGATCGCCTCCAGCACCACCCTTGGCGTCAGCTGGCGCTGGGCGAACGCGGCATCGACCCGGGTGCGCCCGGTGAACGAGGGGTGGTAGGTGATCAGGGGCTGTGCCGCAATGTCCTCCAGCGCCAGGCGCTCTTTTTTTGAGAGCGGATGGGTGGCCGGCAGGACCAGCACATGCTGCCACTCGTAGCAGGGCAGGGTGACCAGTTCGGGGTAGCTGGCCAGCGACTCGGTGGCTACGCCGATCTCGGCCGTCTCCTCGATCACCATGCGCGCCACCTGATCGGGCGCGCCCTGGTGCAGGCTGATGTTGACTTTGGGGTATTGCTCACGCAGGCGCGCCACCGGCCTGGGCAGCACGTAACGTGCCTGAGTGTGGGTGGTGGCGATCGACAGCGTGCCGGTGTCCTGCGCGCTGTACTGCTCGCCGATGCGCTTGAGGTTGCCGACCTCGCGCAGGATGATGGCGATGCTGTCCAGCACATGCTGGCCCGGCTCGGTGATGCGCTTGAGGCGCTTGCCGTGGCGCGTGAAGATGTCGATGCCGAGCTCTTCTTCCAGCTCGATGATGGCCTTGGACACGCCCGGCTGCGAGGTGTGCAGCGCCTTGGCGGCCTCGGTCAGGTTCAGGTTGCGTCGGGCGGCCTCCTGAACGAAACGGAACTGATGAAGATTCATGGAGATTCCGAATATAGAACTCCATCATTATGGCTGAATCGCTCTAAGACGAGGGCGTATCCAGCATCGCATGGGCCATGGCGGCCAGCACCTCGGGGTGCTCCGAGATCGCCGGCTGCAGGCTGAAACGCACCTGCGGGTGCTGCGTGCGCAGCACCTGCAGCAACCGCGGCAGGTCTTCGCGCGCATGGCGGCCGACGCCCAGGAACATGGGCCAGACGGTGACGGCGTCGGCACCGCCGGCCAGCAACCGGTCCACGGCGGTGGGCAGATCGGGCGCGGTGTGCTCCAGATAGGCGCAGGCCACCGGGCGGCCCGGCGCAAGCTGGCGGATGCGCTCGGCCACGGCTTCGATCGGCGCGCGCCATGCCGCTTCGCGCGAGCCGTGCGCGAACAGCACGATGCCGTGGCGATCGGGCCCTTGCATGGCTATTGCCGCAGCACCAGCCAGCCGAAGGCGGCCAGCGACAGCACCGAATAAATCACGCCAGGCGCCGCCGCCGCCAGCCAGGGCTCCCAGTTGCGCAGATTGCCAATGAAGCCGAACACGTTGTTGAGCAGGAAGAAGCTGATACCCACCAGCACGCCGACGAACACGTAGCCGGTGATGTTGCCGGTGCGAAAGTGCAGGTAGGCGAACGGCAGCGCCAGCACCACCATCACCAGGCAGCTGAGCGGGTAGAACACCTTGCGCCAGAACTCGATCTCGTAGCGCTGCGCGCTCTGCTGGTTGCTCTGCAGGTGGCGGATGTAGCGGAACAGGTCCAGCGTCTGCATGCGGTTGGGGTTGAGCAGGGCGGCGGCCACGGTGTCCTGCGACAGCGCGTTGGGCCAGACCCATTCGTCCAGACGCTGCACTTGCACCCGCGGTTCGGCCTGCGGCACCTGCTCGAAGTTGCGCTGCTCCACAGCCTGCAGCGTCCAACCCTGATCGCTGAAATGGCCACGGCTGGCCTTGGTCATGGTCAGCAAGCGTCCGTCGGCGATGCTGAACTGAAAGATCTGCACTTGGTTGAGCGTGCCGTCGGCCGACATGGTGCCCACGTTGACCGCGTACTGGCTGTCGTCGCGCCGCTCCTTCAGCCAGGCGCCGGTGCGCCCCACCGTGATGTCGCCCAGAAAGCGCGCCTGCAGGTTCTGCACCGCGCGGTTGGCCTCCGGGGCCACGTAGTCGCCGCACACGAAGGTCAGCGCCACGAAGCCCAGCGCCAGCACCAGCAGCATGCCCAGCGCCCGCAACGGCCCCAGACCGCTGGTGCGCAGGATGGTGAACTGCGAGCTGGCGGCCAGCTGCGCCATCACGTAGATGGTGCCGATCAGCACCGCGATCGGCAGCAGCTCGTACAGGTGGCTGGGCACCTGCAGCGCCACGTTCAGCAGCGCGTGGCCTGCGTGGTAGCCGCGTCCGGCGCCGCGCTCAAGCTGACCCAGGGCGTCGACCAGGTCGAAGAAGAAGAACAGCGCCAGAAACGCCAGCGCCACGAAGCCGACGGCACGCAGCACCTCCCGGTAGATCAGATGGCGGATGGTGTTCACGCGCCACCCCCGTTCAGCCGGCGGCGCCAGGCGCTGCCCCAGCCGTGGTGGCGCGCCAGCAGCCAGCCAAGCGACAGCAGCAGCACGCCGCCGTGCAGCAGCAGCAGATAGGCCACCAGCCCGACGCGGCCCCGGGCGATCCAGCCTTCGCCGAACGTCAGCAGGTTGTAGTAGGTGGTGAAGGCGAACAGCGCGAACACCAGTCCGGCGCTGCGCCCCACGCGCGGGTTCACGCGCGTGGCGGCGAGCGCGAACACCGCGCAGTTGAGCGCCGCCAGGATCAGCCCGATGCGCCACGACAACTCACCCTGATGGCGGGGCGTGGGCTGGCTCAGCAGGGTCAGCGTCGGCTTCATGGTGGGCGAATCGTTGGCGGTCGGTCCCACCAGGCGCGTGCTGATGCGGTTGCCGTATTCGGCGAACTCGCTCACCCGCGTCTGGCCAGTGGCGCTGTCGAGCTCCAGCCGGTGGCCGTGGTCGAGCACCACGAAGCGTTCCCCCTTGATCACCTCCAGGCGCCCGCGCTGCGCCGTGGTCACGGTTTCCTTGCCGTGTTCGTTGGTGGCGATGAAGATGTTGTGGCCGGTCTCGGCGTCGGCACGGTCCTTGTCGATGAAGAACACGCGCTGCCCCCCGGCCGACTCGATGAAGCGCCCCGGCGCCACCCGCTCGATGTCGCCACGCGCCTGGTAGCGGTCGCGCAGCTCGCGAATCTGGTGATTGGCCCAGGGCCACACCGCCAGCGCCAGCACCGCCACCACCAGCAGCACCGGCCAGGCAAAGCGCAGCACGGGCCTGAGAAACGCCGCCAGGCCCTGGCCGCTGGCGAACCACACCACCATCTCGCTGGCCGCGTACATGCGCGTCAGCGTGGCGGTGATGGCGACGAACAGGCTCAGGGTGAGGATGGTGGCCAGGTGCCCGAGCACGGTGTAGCCCATCACCAGCATCACTTCCGAGGGGTTGACGCGGCCGGCCGAGGCCTGGCCCAGCGTGCGGATCAGCAGCACCGTCATCACCACCGTGACCAGCACCACCAGCGTGGCACTGAAGGCCCGGCCGAGCTCCTTGCGAATGGAGGAATCGAATAACATCAGTCGAAAGGAAAACGGCAATTATGGACTTCGAGCTTCAATCCCTTCGTCTGGCCGACGCGGCCGCCCGCAAGTCGCCCGCCCTGATGGTGCTGGTGGCCGACGGCTTCGCCGGTGGCGAAGATGCGCTGTCGGCGCTGATCGCGCGCACTGTGGCCAGCGGCGACTTCAAGACCGAGGCCGGCGCCCAGCTGTTCGTCTATGGCGCGGCAGGCATCGTGCCCGAGCGCGTGGTGCTGGCCGGCATCGGCGACGGCAGTCCGGCCCGGGTGCGCAAGGCGGTGGGCACGGCCATGGGCGCGCTGCGCGGTGGCCCGGCCAAGGCCGTCACGCTGTGCTTTGCCCAGCCCGCCGAAGCCGATGCGCTGCGCGCCGCCGTGCTGGCCCTGGCCGACGCCAGCTACACCTACAGCGCCACCAAGAGCAAACCGAATGACAAGAAGGAGCCGCCGCGCATCGGTAAGGCCGTGCTGGGGGTGCCGGAACCGGGCCCGCTGCGCGAGGCGTTGCAGCAGGCGGTGGCGGTGGCGCGCGGCGTCGAACTGGCGCGCGAATGGGCCAACCGGCCAGGCAACCATGCCACGCCGACCCTGCTGGCGGACGCGGCCCGGCAACTGGGCAAGCTGCCACGCATCGGCTGCGAGGTGCTGGGTCCGAAGGAGGTGGCGCGCCTGGGCATGGGCGCCTTCCAGGCGGTGGCGCAGGGGTCGCGGCAGGAGTTGCGCTTCATCGTGCTGCGCTACGACGGCGCGCCCCGGTCGCAGGCGCCGGTGGTGCTGGTGGGCAAGGGCATCACCTTCGACACCGGCGGCATCTCGATCAAGCCGGCGCCCGAGATGGACGAGATGAA
>JADLIA010000055.1 GCA_020848515.1 Rubrivivax sp.
GCACCTGCACCTGGAATTCCGCGTCAATAACGAGCCGGTGGACCCGACCGAGATGCTGGCCGAACAGCGCGAGCATGTGCCCGTCTCGCCCGCCGCCAAGGCCGCCTTCGCACGCCTGAAAACCGACATGCGCACCCAGCTGACGGCGGCCGGCCAGATCGCCCTCAGCAACTTCGAGTGAGCGGCCGGCGGTCCGGCACGCCGCAGAACGCTATGAAATAGTGAGCTATTGCCGCTTGATCGGCGCAGTTTTTGATCGGTTATGACCAGAAAAGGGCGCCCATGGCGCCCTTTTCTTCGATGCTGGTCTGCCGATGCGCCGGCGGCCGGCTCACTCCGCCGTCGAAAACGACGAGCCGCAGCCGCAGGTGGTCTCGGCGTTCGGGTTCTTGATGACGAACTGCGCCCCCTGCAGGTCTTCCCGGTAGTCGATCTCGGCGCCGACCAGGTACTGGTAACTCATGGCGTCGATCAGCAGCGACACGCCGTTCTTGGTCATGGTCGTGTCGTCCTCGTTGGCGACCTCGTCGAACGTGAAGCCGTACTGAAAGCCCGAACAACCGCCGCCCTGCACGAACACGCGCAGTTTCAGATCGGGGTTGCCTTCTTCGGCAATCAGCTCGGCCACCTTGGCGGCCGCGCTGTCGGTGAAGATGATGGGATCGGGCATGGCCGTGGGGGTCTGAAGGTCTTGGGCAACGGCACTCATGGTGGGCTCCTGCGTCGGGCCCGCACCGGCGGGCCAGAAAAATAGTATATCGAATCAGTCGGAATTAGGCAGGCCAGGGCGCATCGTCCCTCAGGGGCGGTCGGGGTTGGGTGGCAGGCCTGGTTCCGGGTCCAGCGTCGGCTCGGCCGGTTCGCTGGCGCGCCCCAGGGGTGCCTCGGGCGCCGCCGGCGGCGGTGTGAGCTGGGGCTGCAGCTGCCCGGCAATCACCGCGCCCTGCTGCATCTCCAGTGTCTTGTAGCGCACATCGCCCTGCACGCGCGCCGTCGGCTGCAGCTCCAGCAGCTCGCGCGCCAGCACCGGCCCGACCACCGTGCCGGCAATCACCACGTGGTCGGCGCTGACGGCGCCTTCCACGCGGCCGGCTTCGCCGATCACCAGCACGCTGGGCTGACCGCCCTCGGCCACCACGTCGCCCAGCACCGCACCGTCGATCTGCAGGCCGTCCGGAAATGCGCAAGGCCCCTGCACCCGCATGCCGGCGCCGATGACGCTGCGCACGGATGGCTGCCGCTTGATGCCCAACATGTCTGCTCTCCCGCCACCGCGATGGCTTGCACGCCCTTTTTACCACGCGGCCCACAAAAAAGCCGCACCGCCCGGAAGGCGGCGCGGCCTTTGCGCCAGGGCGCCAAGCCCGATCAGCGCTTGCTGAACTGCTTGCGCCGGCGAGCGGAGTGCAGGCCGACCTTCTTGCGCTCGACCTCGCGCGCGTCGCGCGTCACGAAACCGGCGGCCGACAGCTGCGGCTTCAGGCCCGCGTCGTAGTCGATCAGGGCGCGCGTGATGCCGTGGCGCACGGCACCGGCCTGGCCCGATTCACCGCCGCCGCGCACGTTGACCTGGACGTCGAAGGTCTCCAGGTTGTCGGTCAGCACCAGCGGCTGCTTGCAGATCATGATCGAGGTCTGACGGCCGAAGAACTCGTCAATGGCCTTGCCGTTGACCGTGATCTTGCCGGAGCCTTTTTTCAGAAACACGCGGGCGACGCTGGACTTGCGACGGCCGGTGCCATTGTTCCAATCACCAATCATCTCGTCGGCTCCTTAGACTTCAAGCACTTTGGGCTGCTGGGCGCTGTGCGGATGCTCGGCGCCACCGTAGACCTTCAGCTTCTTGATCATGGCGTAACCCAGCGGGCCCTTGGGCAGCATGCCCTTGACCGCCTTTTCCAGCGCGCGGCCGGGGTGCTTGGCCTGCAGGTCGCGGAAGTTGGTTTCGCGGATGCCGCCCGGGTAGCCGGTATGGCGGTAATACATCTTGTCCTGCTCCTTGGCGCCAGTGACGCGGAGCTTGGCGGCGTTGACGACCACGATGTAGTCGCCGGTGTCGACGTGAGGCGTGTAAATGGCTTTGTGCTTGCCGCGCAGACGGAGGGCCACTTCGCTGGCGACCCGTCCGAGCACCTTGTCGGTGGCGTCAATCACAAACCACTCGTGCGTCACGTCAGCGGGTTTTGCGCTGAACGTTTTCATGAGTTTTCCTTGTGGAGGGTTTGCCTGGCCCTTTTCCACGGTCGGCGCTCCTCTTGCTGCGGGAGCCTCTTAGGTGGGATGCTTGCTTTTGCCGCGGGGCCAGATCGCTGCAAAGCCCGCCATTTTAGCGGCGTTTGGGGCAAAGGCGCAAGGCTGGCGCCCGACGCGCCGAGGGCCGCTACCATCGGGCCATGTTCAGCTATCGCCACGCCTTTCATGCCGGCAACCACGCCGACGTGCTCAAGCACCTGACGCTGGTGGCCACGCTGCGCCACCTGATGCGCAAGGACAGCCCGCTGACCATGATCGACACGCACGCGGGCGCCGGCATCTACCGGCTCGACGCCGAAGCGGCGCAGACCTCGGGCGAGGCGCTGGCGGGCATCGCGCGCCTGGCGCCCCCGAACGCCGGCGATTCAGCACCGAATTCGGCTACAGCGCGCTCCAGACAAGCGCCAGACGCTATCGTTTCTGAGTACGATGCGCTGACCGACTACCTGGCCCTGCTGGCCGGCTTCAACCGCACGGGCGCCTCCGGCGGCCCCTGGCGGGTGTATCCCGGCTCGCCGCTGCTGATGCATGCCCTGATGACGGAGCCGGCGCGCGCCGCGGTGCACGACCGCCTGCGCCTGTTCGAGCTGCACCCCACCGACGCCCAGGCGCTGCAGGCGCACATCGCCCAGCTCGACGCGGGGCGGCAGGTCGGCATGGCGCGGCAGGACGGCTTTGCGGCGCTGAAGGCGCTGCTGCCGCCGCCGGCCAGCGGCAGCGGCTCGCGCCGTGCCCTGGTGCTGATCGACCCCAGCTACGAGATCAAGAGCGACTACGCCAAGGTGGCCGGCGCGGTTCAGGACGCCCTGCGGCGCTTTGCCACCGGCGTCTATCTGGTGTGGTACCCGATCATCCCGCGCCCCGAGGCCCATACGCTGCCGCGCCGCCTGCGCACCCTGGCGCAGCAGGCCGAGCGCGCCTGGCTGCAGGCCACCCTCGCCGTCGGCGCAGCACCCGGCAGCAACGGACTGTCGGCCAGCGGGATGTTCGTCATCAATCCGCCGCACACCCTGGCCGCGGCCCTTCGGTCGGCCCTGCCCCGGGTCCAACAGGCCCTCGCCCGCGGCCCCCAGGCCAGCTGGAGCGTGGACACCGGCGACTGAGCCGCTGGCGCCGCGGCCATGGCGCGGCGCGCGCGGTGCGGGTGGGTGCGCAGCGGACTCACCCAGGAGGTGAAGGCCATCGCAGCCGCCAGACCCCGCATCGATGCGGCCCGCCCGAAGTTGACAAGCGGCCAACGGCCGTTTCTAGGGCCAGGCTTCTGGTTTGAACAAGGCAAGAGATGTATCCACCGGCACCGCGGTGGGCTGGTGCAGTGTTTCGGGCTGTCAGGTACCTATAGCGAGTCGCCAAGGGGCCAGCTGCGCGGCGCGTGGCCGCAGGCATGATGGAGCCATGTCAAGGCCACGCCACCAAGCAGATGGTCCCTTGGCGGCTCACCCTGCGGGAAGCCAGAAAAAGGCTGGCGGCGGCGTTGCGCCTGTTGCCAAGGCCGCCAGCATGGGCTGCGAGCCGCACCTTGCCGCAAGCCTTTTTTCTGGCTTCCATAAGTGCCTGACAGCGCGAAACACTGCACTGGGGCGAAACAAGCCCTTACCCGACGCCGGATCGGCCTGCCTAGACTGCGGCCGCATGCCGATATTGGAAACCGAGAACGCCCCCTCCGCGGCCAGCTGCCCGCCCCCCTCCTCCCAGCCAGCACCTCTCCGGACACCCGGCCCAGCGCGCCGCTCCACCAGCCGCCGCACGTTGGCGCTGCTGATCGCAGCGTCAACCGGTCTGGTGGGCGCCTGCGGCGGCGGCTCCGAAGCAGCCTCGGGCCTGACGCCCGCTCCAGCACCCAGTCCATCACCCGCACCCGCACCCGCACCCGCACCCGCACCCGCACCCGCACCCGCACCCGCACCCGCACCTGCACCTGCACCTGCACCTGCACCTGCACCTGCACCTGCACCTGCACCTGCACCTGCACCTGCACCTGCACCTGCGCCTGCGCCTGCGCCTGCGCCTGCACCTGCACCTGCGCCTGCGCCTGCACCGACGCCGCCGGCGGGCGGGGGGCGCACCGTGCCGCTGCCCCTGCACGGCGTGACGGTGGACGACGTCCAGGATCTGCCCGCCATCACCGACTCGCTGTCGCGTCTGTCGCGCACGCCGACCACGCGCATCGTGTTCGACGAGTACCAGCCGGCCAGCGACTATCGCAAGGCCGCCGTGGCGATCAACAAGGTCAGCTACGTGATGGGCGAGATCCTGGATTCGCAGTACC
>JADLIA010000056.1 GCA_020848515.1 Rubrivivax sp.
CGCGTGGTGACGGCCTCGGGCAGCCTGGCCGGGCCCATCAGCACGAACCAGGTGCCGATGTCGATGCCCTTGAGCTGCGGGTGCTCGCCCAGCGCCGGGATGTCGGGCGTGAGCGGCGAGCGCCTGGCTTCGGTGGTGCCCAGGGCCACCACCTTGCCGCTCTTGATGTGCGGCAGGCCGCTGGAGAGCACGAACACGCCGTACTCCAGGTTGCCGCCCACCAGGTCGCTGGTCAGCGGCGCCACGCCGCGGTAGGGGATGTGGGTCATGAACACGCCGGCGCGCTCCTTGACCATCTCGCCGGCCAGATGCAGCGCCGTGCCGACGCCCGAGCTGCCGTAGCTGTACTTGCCGGGCGCGGCCTTGGCCTTGGCGATGAACTCGCCCAGGTTCTTCACGCCGGTGGTGGTGGAAGCCACCAGCACCATGGGCTGCGAGGCGATCAGGCCGATGGGGGTGAAGTCCTTGAGGTCGTACTTGACCGTCCTGGTCACCAGCTTGCTGATGGCCACCTCGTTGTTGGCGCCCACCAGCAGGGTGTAGCCGTCGGGCGCGGCGCTGGCCACCTTCTGCGCGCCGATGGTGCCGCCGGCGCCGCCCACGTTCTCGATCACCACCGGCACGCCGAGCTGGCGCGACAGCGCATCGCCCAGCGTGCGGCCGGTCAGGTCGGTGCTGCCGCCTGGCGGGTAGCCGACCACCAGGGTGATCGGCTTGCTGGGGTAGGCGCCCTGCGCCAGCACGGCCGGCGCGGCCAGCAGGGCGGTGACACACAGGGCGCTCAGGGACAGGACTTGGCGTGGGCTCATGGGCAGCTCTCTTGGCGTGGAAGGTGGGCGGTGAACAAGGATCAAAAACGGCTTTGGCGCTTGTCAGACGTGCGCCAAAAGCTATTATTAATATAGCGCATGACGGCCCTCAGGGCCGCGCCGCCTGCAGTTGCGCGCGCGTGGCCTGGGCGGCGGCGCGGGCGGCGTCGGCAAAGTCGGCGCCGCCGCTGGCGTACAGGATGGCGCGCGAGCTGTTGACGATGATGGGCCCGCCCGCCGTCAGCCCGGCGCGCACGGTGGCCACGGCGTCGCCGCCCTGTGCGCCCACGCCCGGAATCAGCAGCGGCAGGCTGGGCGCCAGCTGGCGCACGCGCTCGATCTCGGCCGGGTAGGTGGCGCCCACCACCAGGCCGAGCTGGCCATTCAGGTTCCACGGCCCCTGGGCCAGGCGCGCCACGTGCTCGTACAGCAGCGGCTGGCCGGGCGCGTCGGCCAGGCGCTGGGCCTGCAGGTCGTCGCCGCCGGGGTTGGAGGTGCGGCACAGCAGGAAGGCGCCCTTGCCCTCGTAGCTCAGGTAGGGCGCCACCGAGTCCAAGCCCATGAAGGGCGACAGCGTGACGGCGTCGGCACCGTAGCGCTCGAAGGCCTCTTTGGCGTACTGCTCGGCCGTGCTGCCGATGTCGCCGCGCTTGGCGTCCAGGATCACCGGCACCCGTGGCGCCAGCGCCCGCATGTGGGCAATCAGGCGTTCGAGCTGCGGCTCGGCGCGGTGGGCGGCGAAGTAGGCGATCTGCGGCTTGAAGGCGCACACCAGATCGGCGGTGGCCTCGACGATGCGGGCGCAGAAGGCGTAGATGCCCTCGGCGTCGCGCGCCACACCGGCCGGAAAGCGCGCCGGCTCCGGGTCCAGCCCGACGCACAGCAGGGACTGGTTCCGAGCCTGGGCCTGGCGCAACTGATCGAGAAAGTTCATGGTCAGCCATTCTAGGAGGCGGCCCGCCCGAGGACGACCAGCGGTCAGGTGCCGATTCCAGGTTGAATCGCCATCTAGAATGCATCTTTCCCATTTCTGCAACGCGAGACGCGCATGAGCCGACCCACCCGCAAGCCCCAGATCCCCAACTTCTCTTCCGGCCCCTGCGCCAAGCGCCCCGGTTACGACGTGGCCCGGCTCGACCTGTCGGCCCTGGGCCGCTCGCACCGCAGCAGCCTGGGCAAGCAGCTGCTGGGCGCCGCCTGCAGCGAAACCGCGCGCATCCTGGGCCTGCCCGCCGGCTACCGCGTGGGCATCGTGCCGGCGTCGGACACCGGCGCCGTGGAGATGGTGCTGTGGTCGATGCTGGGCGCGCGCGGCGTCGACATGCTGGCCTGGGAATCGTTCGGCGCCGGCTGGGTGACCGACGTGGTCAAGCAGCTCAAGCTGAAGGACGTGACGCGCCACGAGGCCGACTACGGCGAGCTGCCCGACCTCAACAAGGTCAATTTCGACCACGACGTGGTGTTCACCTGGAACGGCACCACCAGCGGCGTGCGCGTGCCGGATGGCGACTGGATCGCCGACGACCGCGCCGGCCTGACCATCTGCGACGCCACCAGCGCCGTGTTCGCGATGGAGCTGCCCTGGCACAAGCTGGACGTGGTCACCTACTCCTGGCAGAAGGTGCTGGGCGGCGAAGGCGCGCACGGCATGCTGATCCTCAGCCCGCGCGCGGTCGAGCGGCTGGAGAGCTACAGCCCGCCCTGGCCGCTGCCCAAGATCTTCCGCATGACCAGCGGCGGCAAGCTGAGCGAGGGCATCTTCCAGGGCGACACCATCAACACGCCCAGCATGCTGTGCGTGGCCGACTACCTTGACGCCCTGGCCTGGTGCGAGCGCGTGGGCGGCGTGCCCGGCACCATCGCCCGCAGCACGGCCAACCTGAAGGCGATCGAGGACTTCGTCGCCGCCCACCCCTGGATCTCGTTCCTGGCCCGCAGGCCCGAGACGCGCTCCAACACCAGCGTGTGCCTGTCGCTCGACCTGCCGGCCGAGCAGGTCAAGGCCCTGGTCAAGCTGCTGGAAAAGGAAGGCGTGGCCTACGACATCGGCTCGTACAAGGACGCGCCGCCCGGCATCCGCATCTGGTGCGGCGCCACGGTGGAAACCGCCGACGTGCAGGCCCTGCTGCCCTGGCTGGCCTGGGCCTACGAACAGGTCAAAGCCTGACACGAACCCGCGTCGAGGCGCACGCATGGCGCATCCGCCGGCTGCGCCCCGCCTTCCGAAGGGTCAAGGTTGTTCTGATCGAATATGCCCCTGCGGCGCACCCAGTCTGCGCAAACAGCTATTAATATGTGAGCATCTTATGTTCCGGATCAAGACCTACAACGCCATCTCGGTAAAGGGGCTGGAGCGCTTCGGGCGCGAGCGCTACGAAGTCGGCCACGACATCGCCCACCCCGACGCGGTGCTGCTGCGCAGCCACAAGCTGCACGGCGAGGCGCTGCCGCCGTCGCTGCTGGCGGTGGCGCGCGCCGGCGCCGGCGTCAACAACATCCCGGTGGCCGACTACGGACAGCAGGGCATCGTGGTATTCAACACGCCCGGCGCCAACGCCAACGCCGTCAAGGAACTGGTGCTGGCCGGCATGCTGCTGGCCACGCGCGGCATCCTGCCGGGCATCGCCTACGCGCAATCGCTGGCCGGCATGGACGACGCCGCCGCCATGCACGCACTGCTGGAAAAGGAAAAGTCCCGCTTTGCCGGCCACGAGCTCAAGGGCAAGACGCTGGGCCTGGTCGGCCTGGGCGCCATCGGCGCGCTGGTGGCCGACATGGCGCTGGCGCTGGGCATGAAGGTGCTGGGCTACGACCCGGTGCTGTCGGTCGACGCCGCCTGGCGCCTGTCCAACGCGGTGCAGCGCATGGAAAACCTGCCGGCGCTGCTGGCGCACGCCGACTACGTGAGCCTGCACGTGCCGGCCATGGACGCCACGCGCCACCTGATCAACGCCGAGGCGCTGCGCCACCTGCGGCCCAGCGCGGTGCTGCTGAACTTCGCGCGAGAAACCATCGTCGATCCGGCCGCCGTGCTGGCGGCGCTGCAGGCCGGCCGGCTGGGGCGCTACGTGTGCGATTTTCCCGAGCCGGGCTTTGCCGCCGAGCCCAGGGTGATCGCCCTGCCCCACATCGGCGCCAGCACCGAGGAGTCGGAAGAAAACTGCGCCGTCATGGCGGCCGACCAGCTGATCGACTTCCTGGAGCACGGCCACATCGTCAACAGCGTCAACTACCCGGCGCTGCGCATGCACCGCGCGCCCGGCTCCTGTCGCATCGCCATCGCCAACGACAACGTGGCCGGCGTGCTGGGCCATGTGCTGTCGGCGCTGGCCGACGCCGGCGTCAACGTGCTGGACATGAGCAACCGCAGCCGCGAGGCGCTGGCCTACAACCTGATCGACGTCGCATCGGCCCCCGAGCCGGCGGTGATCGACGCCATCCGCCGCGTGCCGCACGTGATCCGCGTGCGCACGCTGTAGCCCGGGCCGCGCCGCTTCAGGGCTGTTCCACGGGCGGGCGGTAGCCGTCGGTCAGCGTCCGCAGGAAGGCCACCACGTCGTCGATCTCGGCGTCGTTCAGGGCCGGCGCGTCGCCCGGCTGGCGGTCGTAGGGTGCTTCGCTGGTGTTGACGCTGGCGTGGTAGCTGGCCGGCAGGTCGTTGAACTTGTCGACGCTGCCGTCGGCGCGGCGCGGATACCACAGCTCGGGCTGGGTGTCGCGCAGCACGTAGAAGCGCACCGCGTCCTTGAGCGAGGTGAACACGCCGTTGTGGAACAGCGCCTGGCGCAGCGCCACGTTGCGCAGCGAGGGCACCTTGAAGGCGCCGCACAGGTCGTCGCGCCCGGCCAGATCGGCGCGCTGACACAGCCCCAGGTCGTGGTAGGCCGGATCGTCGTTGGCCCGCAGCGCCGGGTTGCGCGGCAGACCCAGGTTGTCGTAGGTGAAATCGGTGAACAGCGGCAGCGCACCCTGGGCGCCGGGCGCCGAGGGGTGGCAGGCGGCGCAGTTGCCCTTGGTCGGCTCGTTGAACAGCGCCAGGCCGCGCGCCTCCTGCGCGCTCAGCTGGGCCGTGCCGCGCAGGTAGGCGTCGTACTTGCTGGTGAAGGCGTTGAACTCCACGTCTTCCAGCTGGTAGCGCTGCAGGGCCTCGGTCAGGCGCTGGTAGGCGCCGTCCACATCGCTGAAGATCGCGTCGCCATAGACGCGGCGGAACTCGGCCGCGTACGGTGCGGCGGCCAGCTTGGTGATGACGCTGGCCTTGTCGGGATTGGCCATCTCCAGCGGGTTGAGGAAGGGCCCGGCGGCCTGCTCGGCCAG
>JADLIA010000057.1 GCA_020848515.1 Rubrivivax sp.
GATCTTCATCAACCAGATCCGCATGAAGATCGGCGTCATGTTCGGCAGCCCCGAAACCACCACCGGCGGCAATGCGCTCAAGTTCTACGCCTCGGTGCGCCTGGACATCCGCCGCATCGGCACCATCAAGAAGGGCGATGAAGCGATCGGCAACGAAACCCGCGTCAAGGTGGTCAAGAACAAGGTCAGCCCGCCCTTCAAGCAGGCCGAATTCGACATCCTGTTCGGCGAGGGCATTTCGCGCGAGGGCGAGATCATCGACATGGGCGTGACCGCCAAGGTGCTCGACAAGAGCGGCGCCTGGTACGCCTACAACGGCGAAAAAATCGGCCAGGGCCGCGACAACGCGCGCGAGTTCCTGCGCGAAAACGCCGAACTGGCGCGCGAGATCGAAAACAAGGTCCGCGAGTCGCTGGGCGTGGCCCAGCGACCGGCGGCGCTGGCCGACGCCGATGAGGTTTGAGGCCATCCTGAGCCGGTCCCGTCAGCGTTGCCCGGCACGGCCGGCCGCGCGGGTGATCGCCAACTGACGCCATGGCCAGGGCGCCCCTTTCGCTGAAGGCGCGCGCGCTGCGCTACCTGGCGGCGCGCGAACATTCACGCGCCGAACTGGCGACCAAGCTGGCGCGCCATGCGACCGAGCATGAATCGCCCGCGGCGATCGAGCGTGTGCTGGACGAGCTGGCGGCCAAGGGCTTCATCGACGAGGCGCGGGTGGCCGAATCGGTGCTGCACCGTCGTGCGCCCCGTCTGGGCAGCGCGCGCGTGCTGCACGAGCTGCGCACCAAGGGCTTGCCCGAGGCGGTGGTCGCCGACGCGGCGCGCCAGTTGCAGGGCAGCGAGTTCGACCGTGCGCTGGCGGTCTGGCGCCGCCGCTTCGCCGCACCACCCGGCGATGCCGGCGAGCGTGCGCGCCAGCTGCGCTTCCTGGCGGGGCGCGGCTTCAGCGCAGAAGTCGCCTGGCGCGTGTTGAGTGCGGCGGCGCAGGCGACAGGCCCCAGCAACGGCGGTTGACCGTCTGTCATCCTAGGCGGCTGTCGGGCTTGGAGCGCCGAAAGCGTTCTCGAAGCGCGGCGTAGCCAAAATCGGCCCCGGCGAGCCCAGTTTTTGCCGGATTTGCAGCCCAAGAGTCGAGCTATTGGGCAAAAAGACGAAAAAAATGGGCCGCTGCGGTCGATTTGCAGCCGGCGATTTCCAAGTCCCACAGCCTCCTAGGGTCATTTGCTGGCGCGCACGCTCGCCGGCATCGCCGGGCGGTGCGGCGGCTGTTTTCAGGCTCAGTCCAATCCGAGCATCAGCTTCAGGTTCTGCACCGCCGCTCCGCTGGCACCCTTGCCCAGGTTGTCCAGTCGCGCCACGCACACCGCCTGCGCGGCCTCGGGGTTGGCGAACACGCGGATTTCCAGCTGGTTGGTGCCCTTGAGGGCCACCGCATCCAGCTTGCCGGATTCGGGCGCCGCCTCCACGCTGACCGCCTCGGCGCCGGCGTAGTGGGCGCGGTAGGTGCGCAGCAGCTGCTCGGCGCTGGGCTGGCCGGGCAGCAGGTCCAGGTGCAGCGGCAACTCCACCAGCATGCCCTGATCGAAATTGCCCACCGCCGGCACGAAGATCGGGCGGCGCGTGACGCGGCCGTAGCGCATGATCTCCGGGATGTGCTTGTGCTTCAGGCCGAGCGCGTACAGCTCGTAGGGCGGGGCGTTGCCGGCCTCGTAGGCTTCGATCATCTGGCGCCCGCCGCCGGTGTAGCCGCTCACGGAGGGCAGCGCCACCGGATGCTCCGGCGGCAGCAGGCCGGCGTCCACCAGCGGGCGCAGCAGGGCGATGGCGCCGGTGGCGTAGCAGCCCGGGTTGGCCACCCGCTCGGCGGCCTGCACGGCGGCGCGTTGCTGCGCCGACAGCTCGGGAAACCCATACACCCAGCCGGGCGCCACCCGGTGCGCCGTGCTGGCGTCGATGATGCGCGGCCGGCGCTCGCCCAGCGCGTCGATCATCGCCACCGACTCGCGCGCCGCGTCATCGTGCAGGCACAGGACGACCAGATCGACCGCCGCCATGAGGTCGCGCTTGGCCTGCGGGTCCTTGCGCCGCGCCGGATCGATGCTGAGCAGTTCCACGCCGGCCATGCCCTGCAGGCGCTCGCGAATCTGCAGACCGGTGGTGCCGGCTTCGCCGTCAATGAAAACCTTGGCCATGGGCGGTCCTTTCATGTGGCCGACGTCAAGGCGACGTAAGCCCCAGTGGGAGAATTGGTGCGCCGCAACATGATACATTCGCAGGCCTCGACTGACGCCTGCTTCGAGTCGTAGCGTGGGTGCGGCCGTGTTATTTGCGCACCGTCCGGCATGGCGGACGGGCTTTCCACTCACTCACCCATCCTCAAAGGGGCCTCATGAAGATCCACGAGTACCAGGGCAAGGAGATCTTGCGTCAGTTCGGCGTGCCCGTGCCGCGCGGCATCCCCGCGTTCACCGTTCAGGAAGCCGTCGAGGCGGCGCAGAAGCTGGGCGGCCCCGTGTGGGTCGTCAAGGCCCAGATCCACGCCGGCGGTCGCGGCAAGGGCGGCGGCGTCAAGGTGGCCAAGTCGCTCGAACAGGTCAAGGAACTGGCTGGCCAGATCCTGGGCATGCAGCTCAAGACCCACCAGACCGGCCCCGAGGGCCAGAAGGTGCGCCGCCTGTACATCGAGGACGGTGCCGACATCCAGAAGGAATACTACCTGTCGGTCGTGACCGACCGCGCCAGCCAGAAGGTGGCCTTCATCGCCTCCAGCGAGGGCGGCATGGACATCGAGGAAGTGGCGCACAGCACGCCCGAGAAGATCGTCAAGGTGTTTGTCGATCCGCTCGTGGGCTTCACCGACGCGCAGGGCCAGGAACTGGCGCGCGGCGTGGGCATGCCGGCCGACTCGGCGGCGCAGTTCGTGGACGTGTGCCGCAAGCTCTACCAGTGCTACATGGACACCGACGCCTCGCTGGTCGAGATCAACCCGCTGAACCGCGACAGCAAGGGCAACATCATCGCCCTGGACGCCAAGTTCAACTTCGACAGCAACGCGCTGTTCCGCCACCCCGAGATCGTCGCCCTGCGCGACCTCGATGAGGAAGACCCGGCCGAGATCGAAGCCTCGAAGTTCGACCTGGCCTACATCAGCCTGGACGGCAACATCGGCTGCCTGGTCAACGGTGCCGGCTTGGCCATGGCCACCATGGACACCATCAAACTGTTCGGCGCCGAGCCGGCCAACTTCCTGGACGTGGGCGGCGGCGCCACGCCCGAGAAGGTCACCGAGGCCTTCAAGATCATGCTGCGCAACCCCAAGGTCAAGGCCATCCTGGTCAACATCTTCGGCGGCATCATGAAGTGCGACACCATTGCCACCGGCGTCATCACCGCCAGCCGTGCGGTCGACCTGAAGGTGCCGCTGGTGGTGCGCATGAAGGGCACCAACGAAGAGCTGGGCAAGAAGATGCTGGCCGAGTCCGGTCTGCCCATCATCAGCGCTGACACCATGGCCGAAGCGGCCCAGAAGGTCGTTGCCGCCGTCCAAGCCTGAGGAGCCACCAGCCATGTCGATCTACATCAACAAGCACACCAAGGTCATCACCCAGGGCATCACGGGCAAGACCGGCCAGTTTCACACCGAAAAGTGCCAGGAATACGCCAACGGCAAGAACTGCTTCGTCGCCGGCGTCAACCCCAAGAAGGCGGGCGAGAGCATCTTCAACATCCCTATCTTCGCCACCGTCAAGGACGCCGCCCGTGAAACCGGCGCCACCTGCAGCGTGATCTACGTGCCGCCAGCCGGTGCCGCCGCGGCCATCTGGGAAGCGGTGGAAGCCGACCTCGACTTCGTGGTCTGCATCACCGAGGGCATTCCGATCCGGGACATGCTCGAAGTGCGCAACCGCATGAAGGAAAAAGAGGCCAGGGGCGGCAAGAAGACCCTGCTGCTGGGCCCCAACTGCCCCGGCGTCATCACGCCCGACGAGATCAAGATCGGCATCATGCCGGGCCACATCCACAAGAAGGGCCGCGTCGGCGTGGTGTCGCGCTCCGGCACCCTGACCTACGAAGCCGTGGCGCAGCTGACCGAGCTGGGCATCGGCCAGTCGAGCGCTGTGGGCATTGGCGGTGACCCGATCAACGGCCTCAAGCACATCGACGTCATGAAGGCCTTCAACGACGACCCCGACACCGACGCCGTCATCATGATCGGCGAGATCGGCGGCCCCGACGAGGCCGAAGCCGCGCGCTGGTGCAAAGACCACATGAAAAAACCGATCGTCGGCTTCATTGCCGGCGTCACGGCCCCTCCGGGCAAGCGCATGGGCCACGCGGGCGCGCTGATCTCCGGCGGCGCCGACACGGCCGACGCCAAGCTGGCGATCATGGAAGAGTGCGGTTTCAAGATCACGCGCAACCCTTCGGAAATGGGGCGGCTGCTCAAGGCGCTGCTGTGACCACGTTGCGCTGACGCGCAACCGCCCGCCAGCCGGACGCCATACGGGCGGTCCGGCTGTATCATTTCGGAAGCCGCTCGCAGCCCCGACAAGAAAGACGCCCCGTGGAAGACTTCCTGACCGCCCATTTCTGGCTGGCTGTCGGCCAGATCATCATGATCGACATCCTGCTGGGGGGCGACAACGCGGTCGTCATCGCGCTGGCCTGCCGTGGCCTGCCACCGCACCAGCGCACCAAGGGCATCATCTGGGGGACGGTCGGCGCCATCGTGCTGCGCGTCATCCTGATCGCGTTCGCGCTGGCGCTGCTGCAGATCCCGTTCCTCAAGCTGGTGGGCGCGCTGCTGCTGATCTGGATCGGGGTCAAGTTGATCGCTCCCGAGGAGGAGGACGGTCACGACGGCATTCAGAGCAGCGACAAGCTGTGGGGCGCCGTCAAGACGGTCATCGTGGCCGACCTGGTGATGAGCGTCGACAACGTGATCGCCATCGCCGGTGCCGCGCAGGGTGCGGGCGAACAGCACCAGCTGGCGCTGGTCATCTTCGGCCTGCTGGTGAGCATTCCCATCATCGTCTGGGGCAGCCAGCTGGTGCTCAAACTGATGGACCGCTTCCCCGTCATCATCCTGCTGGGCGGCATGCTGCTGGGCTGGATCGCCGGCACCATGGCGCAGAGCGACCCGGCCCTGGCAACGTTCATCCCGCAGGACCGGGCGTGGCACTACGGCATGGGCGTGGTGGGCGCGCTGCTGGTGCTGGCGCTGGGCAAGTTCCTCGAGCGTCGGCGCGCTTCGGCTTCGGCCGTGACGTGAGCGGGCGGCCTCACACGCTGCAACGCGCATGCTTCGTCCCCGATCCGCCAGGCCACCGGTCACGGAGATGGAGTTTTTCTACAGCGCCCTGACCGACGTTGGCCGCGTGCGCGCCAACAACGAAGACGCGGTGCGCGTCGACGCCGAGCATGGCATCGTCGTGCTGGCCGATGGCATGGGGGGCTACAACGCCGGCGAGGTGGCCAGCGCCATGGCGGTCGACCTCATCGTCGAGGAATTGGGTCGCTGGTTGCGCGAGGCGGCGGCCGTGGCCACCTTGCGCGACGTGCGCCGAGCCATGGAAATCTGCGTCGACAACGCCAACCGGGCGATCTTCGAGGCCGCCAACACCAACGACGACTGCGCTGGCATGGGTACCACCCTGGTGATGGGGGCTGTGCTGGGCAGTACCCTGTTGGTCGGCCATGTGGGAGATTCGCGGGCCTATCGCTGGCGTGCCGGTGTGCTGACGCTGCTCACGCGCGATCATTCCCTGTTGCAGGAGCAGATCGACATCGGCCTGATCACGCCGGCAGATGCCGCAGCTTCGGGTTACCGCAACCTGGTGACGCGCGCCCTCGGGGTCGAGGACACGGTGCTGCTGGACGTGCAGGAGGTTGGGATTGCTTCCGGGGACGTGCTGCTGCTTTGCTCGGACGGCTTGAACGACATGTTGCACGACGCCGACATCGCTGCGGTGCTCGGTAGCGCAGAGTCGCCGCACGAGATGAGCCAGCACCTGATCGAACTGGCCAACGGGCGTGGCGGTCGTGACAATGTCTCGGTGATCGTGGTCAAGGCGCAGGAACCGCCCAGAAAGCCCGGAATGATGGCGAAATTGCTGAGGAAATAGGAAACAGTTGGCTTGCCGCGGGTCGATCCCTGAGGTCCAATTGCTCGTCGGCCATCGGTTCGGGCCAAAAAACAGGGAGTCTTCATGCCGAAGTTGATCGTTTCGATCGGCGGGGTGGTGGTCAAGGAGGTCCAACTCACCAAGGATCGCACCACCATTGGTCGTCGACCTTACAATGACGTGGTCATTGACAACCTTGCCGTCAGCGGGGAACACGCCGTCCTCCAGATGGGCGCTGGCCAGGTCACCATCGAGGATCTGGGCAGCACCAATGGTACCTATGTCAACGGCAGATCGGTCAAGAGTGAGGTGCTGGAGAGCGAGGACAGCATCGAGATCGGCAAGTACAAAATCCGGTTCCTGGACGGTGAAGCGAGCGCGCCGTCTCCGGAGCCAGTCGGCATCCACAGCGACAGCGCTACCGCCATCGGTCTGTCGCTGCCCATGGGCATCGATGCGCCTCCTGCGCCCAGCGCCGAGCAACTGGTCGGGCCGCGCGTGCGTGTGCTCAGTGGCCTGGCGGCCGGACGTGAACTGCCGCTCACCAAGGTTGTCACTACCATCGGCAAGCCGGGTATCTGCGTGGCGTCCATCACTCGCAAGTCACATGGGTTCGACCTGGCTCAGGTGGAAGGGCAACAGATGGCCAGGGTCAATGGCGTCACCGTCGATGTGGGCCCTATCACACTGGTGGACAGAGACCAGATGGAGTTGGGCGGAGTTCGGCTGGAATTCCTCGAGCGCTGAACAGGCGCATGCCGGATCGCAGTGGTCATCCACCGCGGAGGCCAAACGGCCATGCCGCGCGCCTTCCTGACGGCGCATGCCCCTGAATCATGGCTTGGCAAGGGTTTCAGCGACATCGCCGGCGCATGCTGGCCAGCGCGCTGCTGGTGCTGCTGGCCTCGTTGCACGCAGTGGGGGTGTGGCGCGCGCCCCTGCTGGATCGGCTCGACGAGGTGTTGTACGACCTGCGTCTGCGGCTGACCATGCCGGGCACGCTCGATGAGCGCGTGGTCATCATCGACGTCGACGAGCCCAGTCTGGCGCGCCATGGTCAGTGGCCCTGGCGACGGGCCGAGGTCGCTCGGTTGATCGAGGAACTGATCGAGCGTCAGCAGGTGGCTGCGCTGGGGTTGGACGTGGTGTTTGCCGAGCTCGATGCGGGTGGTGGACTGGGTACCTTGGAGCGGTTGGCGCGCGGGGAACTGCGCGACAACCCGGCGTTTCTCGACTGGCTGGCGCGCACCGCGCCGACATTGGATGGCGACCGCCTGCTGGCGGCCCGCCTGGCACGGGCTCCGGTGGCGCTGGGGTACTACTTCAGCAGCGACCGCGCTGGCAGCCGCACCGGCGCGCTGCCCGAACCCTGGATTCGGCCGGATCGCCTCCCGAGGGGGCTGCTGCACTGGGATGGTTACGGCGGCAATATCGCCGTGCTGAACGGCGCGGCCCGGACTGCAGGTTTCTTCAACGCTGTCGCCGACCCAGATGGCAGCGTGCGTGCGGTACCCCTGGTGGCGGGGTTCGAAGGGGCGTTGTATCCCTCACTCTCGTTGGCCACGCTGCGCCTTGGCCTGGGCGCACGGCAACTGCGTGAGGAGCGCCTCGGCCCAGAGGCGGACGCGCCGCTCCAGGCTCTGTGGCTGGGTGACGATGTGCACCGTTGGCGCCTTCCGGTGGATGATCGCGGAACGGTGCTGGTGCCCTACCGCGGGCCGGGCGGGCCTCAGGGCGGGTCGTTTCGATACATCTCGGCCAGCGATGTGCTGCAGGGGCGGCTTGCGCCGGCCGAACTCAAGGGGCGCTACGCGCTGCTGGGCTTTACCGCTCCCGGCTTGATGGATCTGCGCGCCACCCCCGTGGCCGAGGTGTACCCTGGGGTCGAGATTCACGCCAACCTGATCTCCGGCATGCTGGACGGGCGCGTGGCGGTGCGGCCGGACTACGCGGCCGGGTACGAGGTCGGCCTGCTGGTGTTGCTGGGCGGGGTGCTCGCGCTGGGCTTGCCGCTGCTGTCGGTGGTTGGGGCGCTCGGCCTGGGCGCGGCGCTACTGGCGGCCCTGCTGGCCCTGGACCTCAGCCTGTACGTCGGCGCCGGACTGGCCCTGCCGCTGGCCACACCGCTGGCGCTGATCCTAATTGCGCTGACGCTCGATATGGCACTGGGCTACTTCGTCGAGGGCCGGGCCAAGCGCGCCCTGGCGCGCCAGTTCGCCACCTACGTGCCGCCCGAACTGGTGCAGCAGATGCTGCAGCAGCCCGAACGCTACGGTATGGCGGCGCGCTCGCAGGAACTGACGGTGATGTTCTGCGACCTGCATGGTTTCACCAGTCTGGCGGAAACCATGGAGCCGCAGGCCTTGCAGACCTTGCTGGGCGAAGTGCTCAGTCACCTGACCGAGGTGATCCAGGCGCACCAGGGCACGATCGACAAATACATCGGCGACTGCGTGATGGCGTTCTGGGGCGCGCCGGTTGCCATGCCCGACCACGCGCGACGCGCGGTGGATGCCGCCGTGGCCATTGTCGCCAGCCTGCGCGACCTCAACGCCGACCACGCCGCCCGAGGTCTGCCGGCGGTGTCGGTGGGCATCGGCCTGAACACCGGCGTGATGTCGGTGGGCAACATGGGCTCCGACCTGCGGCGCGCCTACACGGTGATCGGCGACGCGGTGAATCTGGCGGCCCGGCTGGAGGCGCTGTCGCGCGTGTACGAGGTCGACCTGGTGGCCAGCCAGGCCACCCGGGACGCCGCCGCAGCGGCTGGCCATGTCTGGCAGGAGCTCGATCGGGTGCGCGTCAAGGGTCGCCACCAGGCGGTCAGCATCCACACCGTGCGGGCGGCGGCGGGCCAGGACGACGTGGCGTTGCAGGAGGAGCTGGCCGCCTGGCGGCAGGCCCTGAGCCTGTGGCGCGCCGGACACTTTGCCGAGTTCGGATCGGCAGTCGAGGCGCTGCAGGCGCGAAATGCCAACTATTACCTTTACCGGCTCTATGCCGAAAGGTTAGTCTTTTTGCTTCGTTTTCCACCCGGTCCGGATTGGGATGGGACCACGGTGTTCGACGTGAAATGACAACCACCCAATCTGCCATCAAGGTGCGCGTGCTGGGTTGCTCCGGCGCCATTGCGCGCGACTGCCGCACCACGTCGTTCCTGGTCGATCAGGACATCCTGATCGACGCCGGCACCGGGGTCGGCGAACTCACGCGCGACGAGATGCTGCGCATCGAGCATGTGTTTCTGACGCATTCGCACCTCGACCATGTGGCCTGTCTGCCGCTGATGGTCGACACCATGGCCTGCGATCGCATCGGCCGGCCGATTCATGTGCATGCGCTGCCGCAGACCATTGCCGCGCTGCGCGCGCATGTGCTCAACGACGTCATCTGGCCGGATTTCTCGCGCCTGCCCACGCCCGAGCTGCCGCTGATCCAGTTTCATCCGCTGCAGGTGGGGCACACGCGTGAGCTGGGCGGGCGCGTCATCGAGGCGCTGCCGGCGCGCCACGCGGTGCCGGCGCTGGGCTTTGCGCTGCGCCGTCAGGCGACCGACGCGCCCTGGTGGGTGTTCAGCGGCGACACCAGCGGGCACCCGGACTTCTGGCAGCGCCTCAACCAGCTCAGGGTGCACAGCCTGGTGATCGAAACCGCCTTCGCCAACCGCGAACGCGAGCTGGCGCAGATGGCCCAGCACCTGTCGCCCGAGACGCTGGCCGAGGAGCTGGACCGGATCGACCGCCGGCACCGCTTTCCCATCTACATCACCCACACCAAGCCGGCCGACACCGAAACCATCATGCGCGAGATCGCCCAGTTCGACCAGGTGCGTCCGCCGCGCCGCGAGGTGGCGCACGACATCCGCTGGCTCAGCGCCGGCCACGTGTTCGAGTTGTGACCGGCGCCCCCGCCCTCACAGGCCCAGGTTAGGCGCCAGCAGGCGCTCCAGCGCCGCCGGCGCCATGCCGCGGCGTGCCGCCATGTCGGCCACCTGCGTCATGTCGATGCGTCCGACGTTGAAATAGCTGCTCTGCGGGTGGCTGAAATAGAAGCCGCTCACGCTGGCCGGCGGTGTCATGGCGTAGGACTCGGTCAGCCCCATGCCGATCTCCTGCGTGCGCAGCAGCTCGAACAGCGGGCGCTTGACGCTGTGGTCGGGGCAGGCCGGGTAGCCCGGGGCCGGGCGGATGCCGCGGTACCGCTCGGCGATCAGCTCCTCGTTGCTCAGGCCTTCGTCGGCGGCGTAACCCCAGAGGTCGGTGCGCACGCGGTGGTGCAGCCATTCGGCGCAGGCCTCGGCCAGGCGGTCGGCCAGGGCCTTGAGCGTGATGGCGCTGTAGTCGTCGTGCGCGGCCATGAATTCGGCCACCTTGTCTTCCACCCCGATGCCGGCGGTGACGGCAAAGGCCCCCAGGTAGTCCTTGAAGGCATTTTGGCCTCCAGAGCCCGACTGACAAGCGCCATCAGCTACTGAATCAATAGCATTTCGGGGGGCTACGAAATCCGCCAGACAGCGGCTGGGGCGCAGCTGGCCGGCGGCGTCTTCCTGCTTCTCGCTCTGCTGGCGCAGGCCGTGCCAGGTCAGCACCACGTGCTGCCGCGCCTCGTCGGCGTACAGCTCGATGTCGTCGTCGTGCACGCTGTTGGCCGGCCAGAAGCCGACCACCGCGTTGGCGGTGAGCCAGCGGCCGTCGACGATCTTCTTCAGCATCGTCTGCGCGTCCTGGAACACGCGCCTGGCCTCCTGGCCCACCACCTCGTCGTTCAGGATGGCCGGGTATTTGCCGGCCAGATCCCAGGTCTGGAAGAACGGTGTCCAGTCGATGAAGGGCAGCAGCTCGGCCAGCTCGATGTGCTGGAACACGCGCCGGCCGATGAACTTGGGCACCGGCGGGGTGTAGTTGCCCCAGTCGATGCGCGCCTTGTTGGCGCGCGCCCGCTCGATCGGCCACAGCGGCGCCTGCTTCTTGCCGGCGTGCAGCTGGCGCACGCGCTCGTAGTCGGCACGCACGTCGGCCCAGTAGCGCGCCACGTCTGCGCCCAGCAGGCCCTGCGCCACGCCGACGCTGCGCGAGGCGTCGGGCACGTAGATCACCGGGCCGTCGTAGTGCGGCGCGATCTTGACCGCGGTGTGCACGCGGCTGGTGGTGGCGCCGCCGATCAGCAGCGGAATCTGGCGTTCGCGGAAGTAGGCGTCCTTCTGCATTTCGCCGGCCACATGCTGCATTTCCTCCAGGCTGGGCGTGATCAGGCCCGACAGACCGACGATGTCGGCGCCTTCCTCGCGCGCCTTGGCCAGGATTTCGTGCGCGGGCACCATCACGCCCATGTTCACGACCTCGTAGTTGTTGCACTGCAGCACCACGGTGACGATGTTCTTGCCGATGTCGTGCACGTCGCCCTTGACGGTGGCGACCACGATCGTGCCCTTGCTGCGCACGTCGCCGCCGGCGGCCGCCAGCGCCAGCTTCTCGGCCTCGATGTAGGGCAGCAGGTGGGCCACGGCCTGCTTCATCACGCGCGCGCTCTTGACCACCTGCGGCAGGAACATCTTGCCGGCGCCGAACAGGTCGCCGACCACGTTCATGCCGTCCATCAGCGGGCCCTCGATGACGTGCAGCGGGCGCCCGCCATCCTGCAGGATCTGCCGGTAGGCTTGTTCGGTGTCTTCGGTGATGAAGTCGGTGATGCCGTGCACCAGCGCGTGCGTCAGGCGCTCGCGCACCGGGGCCTGGCGCCACTCCAGCTTCTTCGAATCGTCCTTGGCCGCGCCCTTGGCGGCCTCGGCGATGTCCAGCAGGCGCTCGGCGGCGTCGGGGCGGCGGTTGAGCACCACGTCTTCCACGCGCTCGCGCAGC
>JADLIA010000058.1 GCA_020848515.1 Rubrivivax sp.
CACGGTGGGCTGGATCGCCCAGCTCAACGAAATGCTGGCCGACCCCGAGTACAAGATCGGCCGCCCGCGCCAGCTCTTCACCGGCTCGCCGCGCCGCGACGTGCCCTGAGCCCGCGCCGCGCCGCGCCGCGCGCCGAGCACCCGCCCGCGTGGCGGGTTTTTCATGGCCGCCGCCACAACACTACCAAAACGATAGCTGCTGGCGCTTGCCACACAAGCGCCAACCGCCATTCGGACAACATGGATTCGGACTGCCCCGCACCCCGCACACGGCCGACCATGACGGCGCGGCCCGGCATTGGCACCTGCCCCAGGCTGACAGCCCACCTGCGCGGCTCCCACGACGCGCAGCCGCAGCATAGAATTTGACAATCACGAGAATGGCCGACATGACCCCGCGAACGCTGTACGACAAGATCTGGGACGAGCACGTCGTCCGCACCGAAGAGGACGGCACCGCCCTGCTCTACATCGACCGCCACCTGGTGCACGAAGTCACCAGCCCGCAGGCCTTCGAGGGCCTGCGTCAGGCCGGGCGCAAGGTCTGGCGCACCAGCAGCGTGGTCGCCACGGCCGACCACAACACCCCCACCACCGGCTGGGAGCGTGGCTACGACGGCATCGAGGACCCGATCAGCAAGGAGCAGATCGTCACGCTGGACGCCAACATGCAGGCCCACGGCGCCGCCGCCTACTTTCCGTTCATGAACCAGCGCCAGGGCATCGTGCACGTGATCGGCCCGGAAAACGGCGCCACCCTGCCCGGCATGACGGTGGTCTGCGGCGACAGCCACACCAGCACCCACGGCGCCTTCGGCGCGCTGGCGCACGGCATCGGCACCAGCGAAGTCGAGCACGTGCTGGCCACGCAGACGCTGATCGCCAAGAAGGCCAGGAACATGCTGGTGCGCGTGAACGGCGCGGTGGCACCCGGCATCACCGCCAAGGACATCGTGCTGGCCATCATCGGCAGGATCGGCACCGCCGGCGGCACCGGCCACACCATCGAATTCGCCGGCCAGGCGATCCGCGACCTGAGCATGGAAGGCCGTATGACGGTGTGCAACATGGCCATCGAAGCCGGTGCGCGCGCCGGCCTGATCGCGGTGGACGACAAGACCATCGACTACGTCAAGGGCCGCCCCATGGCCCCCGGCACCGACCCCGTCACCGGCCGCTTCGTCGGTGGCCCCGAGTGGGACCAGGCGGTCGCCAGCTGGCGCAGCCTGCGCAGCGATGACGGCGCCCATTTCGACACCGTGGTCGAACTCGACGCCCAAGCCATCGTGCCCCAGGTCACCTGGGGCACCAACCCCGAAATGGTGGTCGGTGTCGACGCCAGGGTGCCCGACCCGGACAAGGAGAAAGACCCGGTGCAGCGCGGCGCCATGGAACGCGCCCTGGCCTACATGGGACTGATTCCCGGCAAGCCGATCGCCGACATCCACGTCGACAAGGTGTTCATCGGCAGCTGCACCAACAGCCGCATCGAAGACCTGCGCGCCGCCGCAGTGGTGGTCAAGCGCCTGGGTCGCCGGCTGGCGCCGAACGTGAAGCTGGCCATGGTGGTGCCCGGCTCGGGGCTGGTCAAGCAGCAGGCCGAGGCCGAGGGCCTGGACAAGATCTTCACCGCCGCCGGCTTCGAGTGGCGCGAGCCCGGCTGCAGCATGTGTCTGGCCATGAACGCCGACCGCCTGGAGCCGGGCGAGCGCTGCGCCTCCACCAGCAACCGCAATTTCGAAGGCCGTCAGGGCCAGGGCGGGCGCACCCACCTGGTCAGCCCGGCCATGGCCGCCGCAGCGGCCGTGCATGGCCATTTCGTCGACATTCGCCAGATCTCTTAACCCCCAGAAGGAGCTCATCATGAAAAAAGTACTCGCCCTGGTTGCCGCAGCCCTGATGCTGGCCGGTTGCAATACCGTGCAAGGCGTCGGCAAGGACGTGCAGAAGGCCGGCTCGGCGGTCGAGAACGCCGGCAAGAAGTAAGCCCACGTTCGGCCCGCCCGCACTGGCCACACGCCCCCGGCGGGCGATGGCCAGGCTGCCATTCGCCCGACCACCCCAGGCGCACGCCCCGTGCGTGCGCCAGCGGTGGCTTGGGCGAAGCATTCCACCCGTCCATCATCGGGCGCCGCCGCTGCCCGCGCCCCAGCAACCCTTTCCTCGAACCCACGACATGGACGCTTTCACCACCCACAAGGGCCTGGTCGCCCCGCTGGACCGCGAGAACGTCGACACCGACGCCATCATTCCCAAGCAGTTCCTGAAATCGATCCGGAAGACCGGCTTCGGCCCCAACCTGTTCGACGAATGGCGCTACCTGGACCACGGCGAGCCCGGCATGGACCCGGCCAGTCGCAAACCCAACCCCGATTTCGTGCTCAACCAGCCGCGCTACCAGGGGGCCAGCATTCTGCTGGCGCGCCAGAACTTCGGCTGCGGATCGAGCCGCGAGCACGCCCCCTGGGCGCTGCAGCAGTACGGCTTTCGCGCCATCCTGGCGCCAAGCTTTGCCGACATCTTCTTCAACAACTGCTTCAAGAACGGCCTGCTGCCCATCGTGCTGCCCGAGTCGGCCGTGGACAGGCTGTTCCATGACGTGGCGGCCTTTCCCGGCTACCAGCTCACCATCGACCTGCAGCGGCAGGTGGTCGTCAAGGGCGACGGCACCGAGCTGGCGTTCGACATCGACCCCTTCCGCAAGCACTGCCTGCTGGGCGGCCTGGACGACATCGGCCTGACGCTGCAGCACAAGGACGCGATCGCCCGCTTCGAAGCCGAGCGCCTGGCCAGCAAACCCTGGCTGGCCCACACCATGGGCCGCCCGGCCTGATGGCGCGGCGCCGCGGCCGCGCCCCTTGCTTCCAAGCCAAATCGGCCGCCAGCGCGCACCAGACAAGCGCCGGCAGCTATCCATTCTGAAGTCTTTGCCACATGAAAATCGCAGTTCTGCCGGGTGACGGCATCGGCCCCGAAATCACCTCCGCAGCCGTCAAGGTGCTGCAGGCGCTGGGCCTGAAACTCGAGCTGGAAAGCGCTCCCGTCGGTGGCGCCGCCTACGAGGCCGCGGGCCATCCGCTGCCCGAGTCCACCCTGAATCTGGCCCGGGCCGCCGATGCCATTTTGTTCGGCGCCGTGGGCGACTGGAAGTACGACACGCTGGATCGTCCGCTGCGTCCCGAGCAAGCCATCCTGGGCCTGCGCAAGCACCTGGGCCTGTTCGCCAACTTCCGCCCCGCGATCTGCTACGAGCAGCTCACGGCCGCCAGCAGCCTCAAACCCGAACTGGTGGCGGGGCTCGACATCCTGATCATCCGTGAGCTGACCGGCGACATCTACTTCGGCCAGCCGCGCGGCCGCCGCCAGGCCCCCGATGGGCACTTTCCGGGCGCCGAAGAAGCCTTCGACACCATGCGCTACACGCGCCCCGAAGTCGAGCGCATCGCCCGCGTGGCCTTCGAGGCGGCACGTCAGCGCTCGCGGCGCGTGACCAGCGTCGACAAGGCCAACGTGCTGGAAACCTTCCAGCTCTGGAAGGACGTGGTCACCGAGGTGCACAAGGACTACCCGGACGTGGAGCTGTCGCACATGTACGTGGACAACGCCGCCATGCAGCTGGTCAAGGCGCCCAAGGCGTTCGACGTCATCGTCACCGGCAACATGTTCGGCGACATCCTGTCGGACGAAGCCTCCATGCTCACCGGCTCGATCGGCATGCTGCCCTCGGCCAGCCTGAACGACAAAAAGCAGGGCCTGTACGAGCCCAGCCACGGCAGCGCCCCCGACATCGCCGGCAAGGGCGTGGCCAACCCGCTGGCCACCATCCTCTCGGCCGCCATGATGCTGCGCTTCTCGCTCGGTCAGCCCGAAGCCGCCGACCGCATCGAAGCCGCCGTCAGGAAGGTGCTGGCCCAGGGCCTGCGCACGCCCGACATCTGGAGCGAAGGCACGACCCGTGTGGGCACGCGCGAGATGGGCGAGGCCGTGGTCCGGGCGCTGGACTGAAGATCGCCCGGCCCACCACCTGAGCGCCGCCGCGCCGCGGTGCCGGTCAGCGAGGGGCCGAACGGGGTTCAGCCGGCACCGCAAAAGCATTCCTAAGCTATCATTTGAATAGCTTCTGGCGCTTGCTGCGTAAGCGCCAGTTGCCATTTTGTTCATGATTCCGCGCGCAGGCGCGGGCGCCGGCCAGCCACTGTCGCCCCCACGCCGCAGGTGCCGCGTGCCGCGCAGGGGCAGTCGCCGCAGCGGCGCCGGCCTGCGCTAGAATCTGCGCACCATGCACACGCCCGATCCCCGCGATCTGCACCGCCCGGCCACCGCGCCGGCCGCTGGCGTGTCCACGTTCCGCACAACCACGATCACCAAAAAAGGCTGATCAGCCTTCGGTTCGTCGTGCGCGCCGCCTCCGGAGCCAGACGAGCCCGGCAGGTCAGAGCAAATCCACTTTGTTTGAAAGGCGCCAAAGCAAATGAAAACCGGTAACGTTGTTGGCCTCGTCGGCTGGCGGGGCATGGTCGGCTCGGTCCTGATGGACCGCATGCAGGCCGAGCGGGACTTCGACCTGATCGAGCCCATCTTCTTTTCCACCAGCAACGCCGGCGGCGCCGCGCCCGCCCAGGCCAGAAACGAACGCCAGCTGAAGGACGCGCACGACATCGAAGCACTGAAAAAGTGCGACATCATCCTCACCTGCCAGGGTGGCGACTACACCCATGCGGTCTACCCCAAGCTGCGCGCCGCCGGCTGGGGGGGCCACTGGATCGACGCCGCCTCGGCCCTGCGGATGGAAAAGAACGCCGTCATCGTGCTCGATCCGGTCAACCTGCCGGTGATCCAGAACGCGCTGGCCAAGGGCGGGCGCGACTGGATCGGTGGCAACTGCACCGTCAGCTGCATGCTGATGGGCGTGGGCGCGCTCTACAAGGCCGGCCTGGTCGAATGGATGAGCACCCAGACCTACCAGGCCGCCAGCGGTGGTGGCGCGCAGCACATGCGCGAGCTGCTGGCGCAGTTCGGCACCCTGAACCACGAGGTGCGCGACCTGCTGTCCGACCCGACCAGCGCCATTCTGGAAATCGATCGCAAGGTGATCGGCAAGCAGCGCGCGCTGGACGACGCCGAGAAAGCCAACTTCGGCGTGCCGCTGGGCGGCTCGCTGATCCCCTGGATCGACAAGGATCTGGGCAACGGCATGAGCCGTGAAGAATGGAAGGGCATGGCCGAAACCAACAAGATCCTCGGCCAGGGCGAAGGCTTCGACACGCCGGCGGTGCCGGTGGACGGCTACTGCGTGCGCATCGGCGCCATGCGCTGCCACAGCCAGGCGCTGACTTTCAAGCTCAGGAAGGACGTGCCGGTGGCCGACATCGAAGCCATGATCGCCGCCGACAACGACTGGGTGAAAGTGGTGCCCAACAACCGCGACGCCACCCTGCGCGATCTGACCCCGGTGGCCGTCACCGGCACCCTGACCATCCCGGTGGGTCGCATCCGCAAGATGGCCATGGGGCCGCAATACCTGGGCGCCTTCACCATCGGCGACCAGCTGCTGTGGGGTGCGGCCGAGCCGCTGCGCCGCATGTTGCGCATCCTGCTGCAGGACTGACGAGCGGCGCGGATCTCGCAGCGGGCGGCCCTGGACGGGGGCTGCCCGTTGTCGTATTGCAACAAGCTCAGTGCCCTTGCACCGCAGTGAGGCGCTACAGGCAGGATTAGACAGTGCCTCAGCTTGTCAGGCTAATACGTTGATGTTAATGTCGTTTTCCACATTCGTTCCGGCCGGGCTCAGCCTGCCCAACACCAGACATGCAGAACAAGACCGCTATGACCTTGCTCGGGTCGATTGCTTCAAGTCACAGCGTTCGCCAACCTTGGCGCAAAGGCGTGCTGGCCTCGGCCGTGGCCATTGCCACGTGCGGCGTGAGCCTGGACGCGCAAGCGCTGGCGCTGGGTGCCATCACGGTCCGCTCGGCACTCGGTGAGCCCCTGAGAGCCGAGATCGAGGTGCCGCAGATCTCTTCCGAAGAAGCCGCGACGCTCAAGGCCAACATCGGCTCACCCGAAGCGTTTCGCGCTGCCGGAGTGGATTTCCCCGCCGCCCTGGCCGGGGCGCGCGTGAGCCTGCAGCGGCGAGCCAGCGGTCAAGCCTACTTGCGGGTGACTGGTGAACGCACCGTCAACGAACCCTTCCTTAGCATCGTGGTCGAGGCCAATTGGGCCAATGGCCGCGTAGTGCGCGACTACACCTTGCTGGTGGATCCGCCGGGTCGTGGTGCGCCTCCACCGGTCTCCGTCACCGCCTCGCAGGCCACAGCGCCACCGACATCTGCCGTGGTGCATGCGCCCAGGGCGGCCCCCCTCCCGCCCGTCGCGGCGGCGGACGCGGGCTCGCGCCCACGCCGCGACATCCATCCCGCCGAGGCGCCACGACAGGCGGTGAGCTCCACCGGTGAAGGCGCCAACGTGACGGTGCAGCGTGGCGATACCGCAGGCAGCATCGCGCGGGCGCATGCCATCGAGGGCGTGTCGCTTGATCAGATGCTGGTCGCCATGCTGCGCACCAACCCCGATGCGTTCATCAACGGCAACGTCAATTTGCTGCGGGCAGGCACCGTGCTCCAGATGCCGTCGGTCGAGCAGGCAAGCGCAGTCACCCGGCAAGCCGCCCGTCGTGCCATCGTTGCCCAGACGCGGGACTTCAACGCCTACCGTCTTGGCCTGGCGCAGCGCAGCGGAGCCACGCGCGTGGCCACGGCCGCCACTGGCAGTGCGTCCGGTGGGGTGCAACCTGAAGTCCGGGACAGCCGCGCGGCGGCGCCCAGCCCCGATCGCCTGAAGCTGTCGCGCGAGGGCGCACAAACGGGAGCGGAGTCACAACTGGCGCAGTCCCGCCAGGCTCAGGAGCAATCCGATCGCGTCGCCGAGTTGAACAAGAATCTCAGCGAGCTGGCGCGCCTGCAGGCCGCATCGGGCAGCGCGACTTCGACGGGCGTGAAATTGCCCATCGGCACTCCGCCCGCAGCCGCACCCGTCGCAGCGACGCCCGCCGCACCTGCGGCTTCCGTCGCCGCCGAACCGGCGGCGCCCACCGTTGCGACGCCAGCCAGCGCCTCCGAACCGGCCAGCGTCGCTTCAGCGCCGGCACCGGCACCGGCACCGACAATGGCCGATGCGGCTTCGGCCGTCCCGGCTGCACCCGCCTCCGCCGCCATGGCAGAACCTGCAGCGGTTCCGGCTTCCGGCGTCTCCGAAACGGTGACAGCGCCAGTTGCCGCTCCGGCGCCGCAGGCAGCTCCCGTGCCGCCGACCACCGCGAGTGAGGAGCCGTCTTTCCTCGATGCGCTGACCGACAACCCGCTGCTGCCTATCGCCGGTGCAGGTTTGATCGCCCTGCTGGCGGGCTTCGGTGTGTACCGCTGGCGCCAGAGCAAGAAGGGCGACGCCACAATGGACAGCTCGTTCATCGAGAGCCGTTTGCAGCCCGACTCCTTCTTCGGCGCCAGCGGTGGACAGCGCGTCGACACGCGCGAGGGTCGGCCGTCGGTGGGCAGCAGCTCGTCCATGGTCTATTCGCCCAGTCAACTCGACGCAGCCGGCGACGTCGATCCCGTGGCCGAGGCCGACGTCTACCTGGCCTACGGACGTGACATGCAGGCCGAGGAAATCCTCAAAGAAGCACTGCGCACCCATCCTGGACGGGTCAGCGTGCATCGCAAGCTGGCAGAGATCTATGCCAGACGGCGCGACGCCCGCGCCCTCGAAATGGTCGCCTCGGAAGCCTGGAACCACGTCAAGGGAGAAGGTGCCGACTGGGCGGCAATCGCCAGCCTCGGCAGCGAACTCGATCCCGACAACCCTCTCTACAAGCCGGGCGGTGTTCCCATGATGCGGAGCGCCGCCACCGCCACTACACCGCAGCCGCGGTTCGGTGCCGATACCGAGCCACAGACGGCGCAATTGCAGGACAAGCGCGATTCCAAGCCCGACAGCTCGAGCATCCCGCTGGATCTGGAACTCGACCTGGACGACGCCCCGGTGCGTGCCAGCGCGGTGACGTCGGTCCCCCCGTCCGTGGGGAACACCAGCGCCATGCCGAGTCACCACGGCCCGGAGCCCGCGATCGCTGCCGCGCCCGAAGTCAAGCCCGTGCCGATTGCGCTGCCCGACTTCGACCTCGACCTAGACACGCCGACCACGGTGGCCCCCGCCCTGGCTGCCGCGGTTGCCACGCAGGCCGACGACGAACCGCCATCGGTTGCTCAGCCCTATGTGGCGAGCAAGGCTGGCATGATCGACTTCGACATGGAGGCCCTGTCGATCGATCCGGACTCTCGCTCCGGGGTTGATCCGAAAACCGAACAACCGGACGATGCCGACGACGATCCGGTGGCCACCAAGCTGGCGCTGGCGCAGGAGTTCCACGCCATCGGCGATACCGAGGGCGCGCGCACGCTGGTCAGGGAAGTGATCGCCGAGGCCACCGGCAGCCTGCGCATGCGGGCCGAGCGGTTCCTGGCCGAGCTCGACTGATCCGTCCCCACCGAGGCCTGGCCTCCGGACTCCGGCAACGCGGCGCCCCGATGGGCGCCGCGCCCTTTTGGAGCCCTCCTGGAGCCCACGCTTCGTCCACAATCACGCCATCGTGAGAATCGCCCTCGGCCTCAGCTATCTCGGCACCCCCTACCAGGGCTGGCAAAGCCAACCCACCGGGCAGACCGTGCAGGACCGGCTGGAGGCGGCGCTGACCGCATTTGCCACCTCCCCCATCGCCACGCTGTGCGCCGGCCGCACCGACGCCGGCGTGCATGGCCTGATGCAGGTGGTGCATTTCGACACCGAGCTTGAGCGCGATGCTTTCTCCTGGGTGCGCGGCACCAACCGCTTTCTGCCGCGCGACATCGCCGTGCAGTGGGCGCAGCCGGTGCCGCAGGAGTTTCATGCGCGCGCCAGCGCGCTGGCGCGCCGCTACGCCTACGTCGTGCTGGAAGCGCCGGTGCGCCCCAGCCTGGAGAGCGGGCGCGTCGGCTGGGCCTTCCGGCCCCTGGATGGCGTGGCGATGCGGCGCGCGGCCGACCGACTCATCGGCGAACATGACTTCTCGTCGTTTCGCGCCAGCGCCTGCCAGGCGCTGACCCCCGTCAAGCAGCTGCAGCGCATTGACATCCGCCGCTGCGGCGCCTACTGGCGCTTCGACTTCGAGGCCAACGCCTTCCTGCACCACATGGTGCGCAACCTGATGGGCTGTCTGGTGGCGATCGGCCAGGGCCTGCACCCGCCCGAGTGGATCGACAGCGTGCTGGCCGCGCGCAGCCGCGATGCGGCGGCGCCCACGTTTGCGCCCGACGGACTGTATTTCCTCGGTCCGCGCTACGACGCCCGCTGGGGCTTGCCCGAGCGCACGCCGGCCTATGATTGGCTGCCATCATGACACCCGTTTCCCTTGCGCTCGCCGGGGCGCGCACCCGCATCAAGATCTGTGGCCTGACGCGCGCGCAGGACGTGGACGCCGCCGTGGCCGCGGGAGTGGATGCGATCGGCTTCGTGCGCTACCCCAGGAGCCCGCGCCACGTCGACATCCGGCGCGCCGCCGAACTGGCGCGCCGGTTGCCGCCGATGGTCACGCCGGTGCTGCTCTACGTCAACGCCGATGCTTCAGAAATCATAGCTGATTGCGCGCTCCTGATGGGCGCTACACTGCAATTTCATGGTGATGAATCAGCCGCCGACTGCGCCCGGGTGGCGGCCCGCTGCGGGCGCCCGTACTGGCGCGCGGCGCGCATCCCTGCGGGCGCCGCCGGCGCGTTCGACTTGATAGAATTTGCCCACGCCTTCGCCACGGCACAGGCCCTGCTGCTCGACGCCCATGTCGAGGGCTTCGGCGGCGGCGGAAAGACATTCGATTGGTCACTGCTGCCTCCAAACGTCGCCGCTCACCTCGTCTTGTCTGGTGGGTTGACACCTGCAAATGTGGGCGATGGCCTGCGGCTGCTGCGCGGCCGCGGGCGCTCGCTCGCGGTTGACGTCTCCAGCGGCGTCGAAGCCGTCGGCCCCGACGGCCAGCCCCTGAAGGGCATCAAGGACGCTGCCCGCATTTTTCAGTTCGTCGCCGCCGTGCGTGCGGCCGACGCCGCCCTTGCAGGATCGCCCCCGACATGAGTGACTACCACCAGCCCGACGCCAGCGGGCATTTCGGCCGCTACGGCGGCAGCTTCATCAGCGAGACGCTGACCTACGCCATCAACGAGCTGAGGGACGCCTACGCCAGGTACCAGCATGACCCGGAATTCCAGCGCGAATTCCGCCACGAGCTGGCGCACTACGTGGGCCGCCCCTCGCCGATCTACCACGCCGCGCGCACCAGCCGTGAGCTGGGGGGCGCGCAGATCTACCTCAAGCGCGAAGACCTCAACCACACCGGCGCGCACAAGATCAACAACGTGATCGGCCAGGCCATGCTGGCCAAGCGCATGGGCAAGCCGCGCATCATTGCCGAAACCGGCGCCGGCCAGCACGGCGTGGCCACGGCCACCATCTGCGCGCGCTATGGGCTGCAGTGCGTGGTCTACATGGGCAGCGAAGACGTCAAGCGCCAGAGCCCCAACGTCTACCGCATGAAGCTGCTGGGCGCCACCGTGGTGCCGGTGGAAAGCGGCAGCCGCACGCTCAAGGACGCGCTGAACGAGGCCATGCGCGACTGGGTGGCCAACGTGGACCACACCTTCTACATCATCGGCACCGTCGCCGGCCCCCACCCCTACCCCATGATGGTGCGTGACTTCCAGAGCGTGATCGGCCAGGAATGCCTGACGCAGATGCCCGAGCTGCTGGCCGAGCAGCACATGGCGGCCCGGCAACCCGACGCCGTGCTCGCCTGCGTGGGCGGCGGCAGCAACGCCATGGGCATTTTCCACCCCTACATCCCGTTCGAAAACACGCGCCTGATCGGCGTCGAAGCCGCCGGCCAGGGCCTCGACAGTGGCAAGCACTCGGCCAGCCTGCAGCGCGGCAGCCCCGGCGTGCTGCACGGCAACCGCACCTATATCCTGCAGGACGACAACGGCCAGATCACCGAGACGCACAGCATCTCGGCCGGCCTGGACTACCCCGCCGTCGGCCCCGAGCACGCCTGGCTGAAAGACACCGGCCGCGCCGAATACGTCGGCGCCACCGACGCCGAGGCGCTGGCGGCCTTTCACCACCTGTGCCGCACCGAGGGCATCATCCCGGCGCTCGAGTCCAGCCACGCCTTCGCCCACGCCATGAAGCTGGCGCCCACCATGCGACCCGACCAATCCATTCTGGTGTGCCTGTCGGGCCGGGGCGACAAGGACATCGGGACCGTGGCCGATCTCGACGGCGCCGACTTCTACGACCGCCCCTCCATGCGCGGCCACGTGGTGAAGGGGGCCAGGGCATGAGCCGCATCGCCGCCACCTTCGAAGCCCTGCAGGCCCGGGGCCGCAAGGCCCTCATTCCCTACGTCACGGCCGGTTTTCCGTACGCCGACATCACGCCCGCCGTGATGCACGCCATGGTGGCCGCCGGCGCCGACGTGATCGAGCTGGGGGTGCCGTTTTCCGACCCCAGCGCCGACGGCGCGGTGATCCAGAAGGCGGGCGAACGTGCCCTGGCGCTGGGCATCGGCCTGGGCCAGGTGCTGGCCATGGTGCGCAGCTTTCGCGCCAAGGACGGCGACACCCCGGTGGTGCTGATGGGCTACGCCAACCCGGTCGAACGCTACGACCAGAAGCACGGCGATGGCGCCTTCATCCGCGATGCGGCGGCCGCCGGCGTCGATGGCGTGCTGATCGTCGACTACCCGCCCGAGGAATGCCGTGACTTCGCCGCCCGCCTGCGCGCCGCCGGGCTGGACCTGATCTTCCTGCTGGCGCCCACCTCCACCGAAGCGCGCATGCGCCAGGTGGCCGAAGTCGCCAGCGGCTACGTGTACTACGTCTCGCTCAAGGGCGTCACCGGCTCGGGCGCGCTCGACACCGCCGAGGTGGGCGCCATGCTGCCGCGCATCCGCCAGCACGTCCACATTCCGGTCGGTGTCGGTTTCGGCATCCGCGACGCCGAGACCGCACGCGCCATCGGTCAGGTGGCCGACGCGGTGGTGATCGGCAGCCGGCTGATCCAGCAGATCGAAAACCAGCCACACGAGCGCGTGGCCGCCGCCGCGGCCGATTTTCTGCGCCCGATGCGCGCCGCGCTGGACGCATAATCGGCGCCACTCAAGAAGGAAAGCGCCATGAGCTGGCTCGAAAAACTCCTCCCGCCCAAGATCCAGAAAAGCGACGCCGCCGAGCGGCGCCAGATGCCCGAGGGGCTGTGGATCAAGTGCCCGGACTGCGACACCGTCCTCTACAAGACCGACCTGGAGCAGAACCAGAACGTCTGCCCGCACTGCGGCCACCACCACCGCATCGGCGCGCGCGAGCGCCTGAACGCCTTCCTCGACGGCGAGGGTCGCTACGAGATCGGGCAGGAGGTGGTGCCGGTCGACGCCCTGAAGTTCAAGGACAGCCGCAAGTACCCCGAGCGCCTGAAGGAGGCGCTGGAAAACACCGGCGAAACCGACGCCCTGGTCGTCATGGGCGGCGCCGTCAGGAGCATCAGCGTGGTGGCGGCGGCGTTCGAGTTCGACTTCATGGGCGGCTCCATGGGCAGCGTGGTGGGCGAACGCTTCGTGCGCGGCGTGCAGACCGCGATCGAGCAGAAAGTGCCCTTCATCTGCTTTACCGCCACCGGCGGCGCGCGCATGCAGGAGGGCCTGTTCAGCCTGATGCAGATGGCCAAGACCAACGCCGCCCTCACCCAGCTGGCCAAGAAGGGCCTGCCCTACATCAGCGTGCTCACCGACCCGACCATGGGCGGCGTGTCGGCCGGCTTCGCCTTCGTCGGCGACGTGGTGATCGCCGAGCCCAAGGCGCTGATCGGCTTTGCCGGCCCGCGCGTGATCGAAAACACCGTGCGCGTGACCCTGCCCGAAGGCTTTCAGCGTGCCGAATTCCTGCAGCAGAAAGGCGCGGTCGATTTCATCTGCGACCGGCGCGAACTGCGCCAGAAGGTGGCCTCCATCCTGGCGATGCTGCAGCGCCAGCCGGCCGACGCCGTCGAGTAAAAAAACAGGCTGCAGCGCCCATGGGTGCAGCGCCGAAAGCTATCACATTGATAGCAATTCGGGGTGGTGGCAGAACCGGCCAGCGGGCCGCAGGGCCGAGCGGGCAGCGCCTCATGCGAGCTCGCGTTCAAAATGACCCTTGGGTCATGCATGTGAACGCGCAGCCGCATCAGCCAGCCAGCGCCGGCACCCCCGGACCCAGCAGGCCCGACTGCAACGAGCTGAGCACGATGCCCAGCACCTGCAGCAGCACGATCAGCAGCAGCGGCGACAGATCCACCCCGCCGACCAGCCGGATGCGGCGGCGGATCGGCGCCAGCAGCGGCGCGCACAGGCGCTCGAACACGTCGTGCGCCCGGCTGCGCTGGCCGGTCCACGACAGCACGGCCGCGATGATCACCAGCGCCGTCGACACCGACACCGCCAGCCGGGCCGTGCCCAGCAGCGCCAGCACCGGCAGCAGACCCCAGCGCGGCAGCTCCAGCAGCGCCATCAGCAGCGCGTACTGCACCAGCTTGAGCAGCCAGGCAGCCAGCAGACTGGCCACGTCCAGCCCGCCGGCGGGCGGCACCACGCGCTGCAGCGGCTGCACCAGCCAGTCCGACAGCGCCAGCACGAACTGGCCCACCGGGTTGTCGAAGCTCATGCGCCGCCAGCGCATGTAAAGCCGCAGCAGGCAGGCGCCCCCGACCAGGGTGACGCCGATTTCGAGCAGAAAGGAAAAGATCGTGTAGAGCATGCGGGGCGACGGCCACGGGATCGGCACGGCCTGGCGTCCAGGCCCATCGCACGCCGATCCCCGCGTGCGATGATAGCGGCCGCCGTCCGCCCGCCCCGCGGCGCCGGTCGACCACCCTGCCCCATGGCCGACGCTCCGCTCACCCTCACCAGCCTGCCGCTGTTTCCGCTCGACACCGTGCTGTTTCCGGGCGGCTGGCTGCCGCTGCGGGTGTTCGAGGTGCGCTACCTGGACATGATCGGGCGCTGCCAGCGCGCCGGCGCGCCGTTCGGCGTGGTGGCGCTGGCGCAGGGTCAGGAAGTGCGCACCCCGGGCGCACCGCAGGAGCGGCTGCAGCCGGTCGGCACGCTGGCGCATGTGCGCACGCTGACGCAACCGCAGCCGGGGCTGATGCTGATCGAATGCCAGGGCGAACAGCGCTTTCGCATCGACCAGCCGCACCAGCTGCGCCATGGCCTGTGGGTGGCCGACGTCAGCCTGCTGCCGCCCGACCCGGTGGTGACCATTCCGGACGACCTGCAGGCCGCCGCCCGCACCCTGCGCCGCGCGCACGACACCCTGCGCCAGCAACCCCAGGGCCTGCGGCTGCCCGGCGGCGACGCGCTGGACTACGACGACTGCGGCTGGGTGGCCAACCGCTGGTGCGAGCTGCTGCCGCTGCCCACCGCCACGCGTCAGCACCTGATGAGCCTGGACAGTCCCCTGCTGCGGCTGGAGCTGGTGGTCGATCTGCTGAGCCGCACCGGCATCGGCGGCGCGCCCCGCTGAGGCTTCCGGATACTATTCTTTTTATAGCTTGCGGCGCATGACAGACGGGCGTCAAAGGCCGATTTCATCTGGAATCCGGACGCCGCAGCACGGCCCGCAGCGTGTGCCACAGAATGCCCACATCGCCGGTCAGGCTGCGCTGCGCCACGTAGTCCAGGTAGTAGCGCTGCTTGATCGGCATGACCTGCTCGACGTAGGCACGCTCGGGATCGCTGGCGGCGGCCAGCAGCCGCTCTTCGTCCCGAAATTCGATCGACGCCCGGTCGGTCAGGCCAGGGCGCACCGACAGGATCAGGCGCCGCGCCTCGTCCGGGTACAGCGCCATGTAGCGCGGCACCTCGGGGCGCGGGCCGACCAGGCTCATGTCGCCGCGAACCACATCCAGCAACTGCGGCAGCTCATCCAGCTTGGTGCGTCGCAGCCAGCGCCCGGCCCGCGTCACGCGGGCGTCGCCGGCCACGGTGATCAGGGGCCCGCCGGCCACGGCCTGCACCTGCATGGTGCGGAACTTGTGGATGCGAAACAGCCGCCCGCCGCGCCCCACACGCGCCTGTCGGAACCACGCCGGCCCGGGCGAGTCGAGCCGCACCCACAGCGCGATGGCGGCCATCAGCGGCAGCGCCAGCAGCAGGGCCGGCAACGCCAGGGCCAGGTCGAACACGCGCTTGGCGGCGTCGGTGCTCGTGGTGCTCATGCCGGCTTGCGGTAGACGTGCAGCAGCACGGCGTGGCGCCGCACCCAGGGCGACAGCAACAGATCGGCGCCGTACAGCGCGTCGTCGCTCCAGCGCCCCGGCCGACCCAGGCGGGTGGCGGCCGAGAAGCTGCCCAGCAGGCCGAAGCCGTACGCCGCCGCCGCCGGCGGGAACTCGTCGCGCGTGAAAAAGCGCCAGCCGTTGCGGCGCGCGCCAAAGCGCGACCACAGCGGCTCCAGCGCGGTGCGCCCGTTGTCCAGCGTCACCAGCAGGCCGCCCGGGCGCAGGTGCCGGGCCACCAGTTGCTCCAGGGTGGTGTGCACGTCGGCCAGCGAGGAGCGGCCCAGCCGGTGCACGCCGCCCAGCACCGACTTCATGACGATCAGGTCCCATTGCCCGTGCAGCGCCCGCAGATCGCGCACGCCGTGGGCGATGCGGGCGGCGTCCTGCGGTGCCAGAAGGTCGCGGTGGCGCGCCTCGATGACCGGCAGGCTGGCCGCGTCCTGGGCCGAGCATTCCACCTGCCGCACCAGGCTCAGCATCAACGGCGCCAGCGCCGAGCGCGGACCGGCGCCGAGCTCCAGCCCGCACTCGCCCTGCCAGCCGGCGAAGTCGCGCACGAACGCACGCCAGGGCCGCGCCCAGGCGCGCGCGCTCCAGCCAAACCAGGGCCAGGGCGAAGCAGCCAGGCGGGCCGGCGTCATTGCAGGCAGGCCCTCAGCGCCGCGATCACGCGCCCCTGCTCCGCATCGCTCATGGCGGTGAACAGAGGCACGCTGAGCATGCGCTGGTAGGCCGCCTCGGCCACCGGAAAATCCTGCGGCCTGAGCGCATAGCGATCGCGCCAGTAGGGCTGGCGGTGCAGCGGCACGAAATGCACGCTGGTGCCGATGCCGGCGTCCGCCAGCGCCTGCACCACCTCGTCGCGCGTCACCCGCGCGGTGTCGGCCAGGCGCAGCACGAACAGGTGCCAGGCGTGCGTGTCGCCGGCCGGCGCCTGGGGCGGCAGCACCAGCGGCAGCCCGGCCAGCTCGCGCAGGTAACGTGCCGCCAGCTGCTGGCGCCGTTGCACGAAGGCCGGCAGGCGCGCCAGTTGCACGCGCCCGAGCGCGGCGGCGAGGTCGGTCAGGTTGTACTTGAAGCCCGGCGCCACCACCTCGTAATACCAGGCCGGCGTGCGGCTGGTGAAGCGGTCGAAGGCGTCGCGGCTGATGCCGTGCAGGCGCATCACGCGCATGCGCGCGGCCAGCGCTTCGTCGCGCGTCACCACCATGCCGCCCTCGCCGGTGGTCATGGTCTTGTTGGCGTAGAAGCTGAACACCGTTGCCGCGCTAGGCAACTGCCCCACCGGCGTGCCGCCGCAGCTGGCGGGCAGCGCGTGCGCCGCGTCCTCGACCACCTGCAGGCCGTAGCGACGCGCGATCGCGTGAATGGCCGCCATGTCGCAGGCCAGGCCGCCGTAGTGCACCGGCAGGATGGCGCGCGTGCGCGGCGTGATGGCGGCCTCGATGGCGGCCGGATCGATGTTCAGGGTGACCGGATCGACGTCCACCAGCACCGCGTCGGCGCCCAGGTAGCGCGCCACCTCGACGGTGGCGGTGAAGGTCAGCGTGGGGGCGATCACCTCGTCGCCCGGGCCGATGCCGATCGCCTCCAGCGCCAGGTGCAGGCCGGCGGTGGCGGAATTGACGGCGATCGCCTGCACGCCGCCGCCCAGGAAAGCGGCGAACTCCTGCTCGAAGGCGCGCGTCTCGGGCCCGGTGGTGACCCAGCCGGAGCGCAGCGCGCGCGCCACGGCGTCGATTTCGGCCTCACCGATGTCGGGGCGGGCAAAGGGAAGAAAGCTTGCGGGAACGCTCATGAAGCCGCTATTGTCTGCGCTGCGCGCCACGGCGCCTGTGTCAGCGTGTCAGGCGGGTCGCCGCCTGCGGGGCGGCGCGCCGGCGCCACAGGCCCCAGACGCCGCGCCAGCTGCCCAGGCCATAGCCCAGGTGGTAGGCGGCGATCACCCACGGCAGCCGCCACGCCAGACGCGCCTCGCCGGCCTGGTGCGCCGCCTGCGCGCTGGCCGCCAGCAGGTAGGCGGCATAGGCCGCGGCCCAGGCCTTCAGACCAAGATCAAACACCGGAGCAAGCAGCGCGCAGAAAGCGCCAGCAGCTACAAAAACCATAGGAACGAGCTGCCGCACCGAGCCCGCCTGCCGGTGCTTGCGCAGCACGAAGGGGCGCCAGTAGCCGTATTGCATCTGCTGCTCGAAGAGCTGGCGCAGCGAATCGCGCGGCCGGTAGCTGGAGTGAATGCGCCGGCTCTGCCAGATGCGACCACCGGCCAGCCGCAGGCGCAGGTTGTGCTCGTCGTCCTGGTTGCGCACCAGGGTTTCGTCAAAGCCGCCGACGCGCGCCAGGCTCGCGCGTGGCCAGCAGCCCAGGTAGACGGTATCGACCTCGCCTTCGAACGCCGCATCGCGCGAGCGCGCCCCGCCCACCACCCAGCGGCTCTGAAACGCCGCCGCGATGGCCCGCCCCCAGCCGCCCTGCCCGCGCGCCACCCAGGGGCCGCCCACGTTGTCGGCACCGCTGCGCGCCAGCGCGGCGATGCATTCGGCGACATAGTCGGGGGCGAACCGGGTGTGGATGTCCATGCGCACGATCACCTGCCCGCGCGCCTGCGCCAGGCAGGCGTTCAGACCGCTGGAGACGATGCGCCGCGGGTTGTCCAGCAGGCGCAGCCGGGCATCGGCGGCGGCGCGCTCGGCCAGCCGCGCGCGCGTGCCGTCGTCGCTGGCGCCGTCGGCCACCAGCAGCTCCATGCGCCAGCCTTCGGGCAGGCGCTGAGCCAGCGCCGAGTCGCAGAAGGCGTCGATGTGGGCCCGCTCGTTGCGGCACGGCGCCACCACGCTCACCAGCCCGGCTTCGCCCGGCGTCAGCAGCTGCGGCAGCGGCGGCGTGGCCAGATCCTGCGTCATCGGCCGGCCTCCTGCAGCAGGCGCCGGCAGGCGGCGTCGATGGCGTCCATCTGCACGCGCCGATCCCCGTCGCGCGCGATGCGTTCGGCGTTGGCCGCGCCCAGCGCCGCGGCGCGGCCGTCGTCCTGCAGCAGCGCCAGCCAGCGCGCCGCCAGCGCCGCCACGTCGCCGGCCGCCACCAGCGCCTCGGGCGCCAGCCAGTCGCGGTTGGCCGGCAGGTCGCTGGCGATCACCGCCAGGCCGCAGGCCATGCTCTCCAGCACCGACACCGAGGTGGCGTCGCTCTCGGGCACGCTGATCGACAGCTTGCAGCGCGCCAGCACCGCGGCCATGCCGGCGTCGTCGAGCCGGCCGTGCAGGCGCACCGCGTCCTGCAGCCCCAGCTGTCCGGTCAGGGCGCGCAGATCGGCCTCCAGCGGGCCACCGCCCAGCAGGTGCAGGCGCGCTTCCGGGCGCACGGCGCGCACCTGCGCCAGCGCGCGCAGCACGACGTCGATGCGGTAGTTGGGCTCCCAGTTGCGCGGGCTCACGGCCTCGGCCGCCGGCTTGTCGGCCCAGGGCACGGGTGCGAAGCGGCTGCGCTCCACGCCCCAGTGCACCAGCTGGGTCGGCACACCCGGCGCCAGCGCCCGCGCCGCAGCCAGCAAGTCGCGCGAGTCGCCCGTCACCAGGCGTGCGCGGCGCAGGCTCCAGGCCGTCAGCCAGCGCTTGAGCGCGCTCTGTCGCGGCGTGACCAGCAGGTCACTGCCCCAGGCCGTGAGCACCAGCGGTTGCAGGCCGGCGCGCGCCGCCAGGTAGCCGTAGGAGGTGACGTAGTGCGCATGCACCAGGTCGGGCTGCAACTGGGTCAGCGCGCGCCGCGCCTCGCCCACGCGCCACAGCCAGTCGCTGGCGCGCCGCACCGGGCGCAACACGATCTGCGACACGCCCTCGATGGGCGCCGGCCGCGCCGTCACCAGCGACACGCGCCAGCCGCGCGCGCGCATCTCACGCGCCCAGCGCTGCACGTGCACGCTGCTGGCGTCGCCCAGAAGGCCCAGATGCGGCGCCGTCACTGCGCCAGCCCCTGGCGCCAGCGCCGATACGCCGCCAGCAGTTCGGGATGGGCCGCCAGCCAGCGCTCGTCGGCCGCGCGCGTGTCGCCCACCACCTGCGCCGGACTGCCGGCCAGCACGGCGAAGTCCGGAAACACCCCACGCACCCGGCTGTGCGCCGCCACCAGCGTGCCGTGGCCGAGCGTGGTGCCGGCCTCGATGGTGCTGTGCGGGCCGATGAAGCAGCGTTCACCGATCACGATCGGCGCGCGCCGCACCGCCGCCTCCAGCGGCGCGCCCGACAACCCGGCCGCCACCCGCAGCGCGCGGTGCGTGCTGTGGCTGACGATGCTGACGAAGTTGGTCACCTGCGTGCCGCCACCGATGCGCACGCCGCCACTGGCCTCGATGAAGCAGAAATGGCCGATGAACACGTCGTCGGCCAGCGTCAGCGTCGGCTCGTGCTCGATGCACACCGTGGGCGACAGTCGCGTGGCCGGGCGCAGCACGCCGGCACTGGCTTCGCCGAACAGCATGCGGTGAAACAGCAGCCGCCACAGCCGGCGGCGCAGACGGTTGAGCGCGGCACGCAGCGCGATCATGGGGCACCCTCGCGCGGCGGCACGCCCGGGGGCGATGGAATGTCGCGCCAGCCGGCCAGGCGCCAGAAGTACCAGCCGAAGTACGGCAGCATCACTGCCGAAACCGCCCAGGCGCCGCCCAGCAGCCCCCCCTGGCGCAGACCCAGCGCCAGCGCGGCCAGAAGCGCCAGCTGACCCAGCAGCGCCAGCCGAAACGCCCAGCGCTGGGCGCGCCAGGCCATGGTCACCACCGCCAGCGGCGCGGCAACGAAATGCGCCGCGATGTAGGGCGCCAGCGCACGCGCCAGCTCGCCCGCCTCGCGCCAGGGCGGGCCGAACACGCGCTCGAACAGCCACGGCCCGGCCAGCAGCAGCAGCGCCATCAGCCCCAGGGCCAGCGCCCCCAGCAGGGCCATCAGCCGGCGCACCAGGCGACGCGCGTCGTCGGCCCGGGCCGCCGCCAGGCGCGGGTACAGCGCCTGCGACACCGCCCCCCCCACCAGCGTGGCCGGCGCCTTCAGGTAGCGCAGCGCCAGGCCCCAGACGCCGGCCGCCGCCTCGCCCGACCAGGCCACCAGCAGCGCCACCGCCAGCGCGTCCTGCAGCAGGCCCAGCAGGGCGTGCGGCGTGTTGATGAGAGCAAAGTCGCGCTGCTGCCGCGCCACCGTCCGCATCTGCGTGCGCAGCGCGGCCGACGCCGGCACCAGCAGCGCCCGCCAGCCGCCGGCCGGCGCGGGCCGCCACAGCCCGCCGCAGGCCAGCAGCTGCGCCAGCAGCGGAGCCAGCGCCAGCGCCCAGGCGCCCTCGGCCCCGCTGGCCGCGCCGCGCCACAGGGCCCAGCCCAGCACCAGTTGCAGCGCCGCCGCGCCGCCGTAGTGCAGCACCCGGCTGGTGGCCAGGGCACCGAAACGCTGGGCCCGATTGGCCCACAGCATCAGCACCTGCAGCAGGCCGGCCGTGGCCAGCGCCGGCGCCAGCAGCACCGCCAGCGGCAAGGCGCCCAGCGCGTGCAGCGCCCAGCCCAGCGGCACGCCCAGCAGCACCGCCGCCAGCAGCAGTCGCAGCGCCAGCGCCAGCAGCGCGCGCGCCTCGTCGTCGCTGCGTGCCAGCGGCAGCGCCTGCTCATAGCGCAGACTGGCGGCCACCGCCAGCGCCGCCGCCACGGTGGCAAACTGGGTGTACAGGCCGAACGCTTCGGGCGTGAACAGGCGGGCGATGAACGGCCCCAGCAGCAGCGGCAGCAGCTGCGCCAGCGCGCCGCCGCCCAACAGGGTGAGCGTGGCCCGGGTCAGCGACGGCTGCGCGCCGGAGGCGGCCTTCACCGCGGCGCTCCCAGGCCCGCCGGCGCCCGCGGGCAGGCGCCGGCAGGGGTGCGCGGGGTCGACGGGCGGAAACGGGTCAGCGGCAGGGTCACGGGCGGCGCGCGCCTAAAATAGACAGTTTCCCTCGACATCGGCAAGGGTCGCGGCGAATTATCGCTGCCGCCCATGCCCTGCTCGCGCCCCAGCCCTGCCCGACACGCCATGAACCAGCCCGCAGCGCCCGCCGACCTGCAAGCCGCCGCTTCCGAACACGACGAAAACAAGCTGATCGCCGAGCGGCGCGACAAGCTGCGCGCCATCCGCGCCGTGCAGGCCGCCGGCGGGGCCGTGGCCTTTCCCAATGACTTCAAGCCAAAAGACCGCGCCTCGCAGCTCCAGCAAGCGCACGGCGCTATCGAAAAGGAAGTATTCGAGGCCGACCTGGCGGCCGGCCGCCAGCGGCACGCCAGCGTGGCCGGGCGCATGATGCTCAAGCGCGTGATGGGCAAGGCCAGTTTTGCCACCTTGCAGGACGCCACCGGCCGCATCCAGATCTACGTCGCGCGCGAAGCCGTCGGCGAGGCCGATTACGAGGCCTTCAAGCACTGGGACCTGGGCGACATCGTGGCCTGCGAGGGCCACCTGTTCAAGACCCGCACCGGCGAGCTGTCGATCCACGCCACGCGCATCCGCCTGCTGACCAAGAGCCTGCGCCCGCTGCCCGACAAGTTCCACGGCGTGCAGGATCAGGAGCTGAAGTACCGTCAGCGCTACGTCGACCTGATCATGGACGGCGAGGCGCGCACCCGCTTTGCTGCCCGCAGCGCCACCCTGTCGGCGATGCGCGCCTTCATGACAGGGCACGGCTTCATGGAGGTGGAAACGCCCATGCTCCACCCCATCCCCGGCGGTGCCAACGCCAAGCCCTTCGTGACGCACCACAACGCGCTGGACCAGCAGATGTTCCTGCGCATCGCGCCCGAGCTGTACTTGAAGCGCCTGATCGTGGGCGGCTTCGAGCGCGTGTTCGAGATCAACCGCAGCTTTCGCAACGAAGGCATCAGCGTGCGGCACAACCCCGAGTTCACGATGATGGAGTTCTACGCCGCGTACTGGAACTACCAGGACCTGATGGACTTCACCGAGGCGCTGCTGCGCGACACCGCGCAACAGGCCACCGGCTCGCTGCAACTGAGCTACCAGGGTCGGGCGGTGGACCTGAGCCAGCCGTTCCAGCGCATGACCATCCGTCAGGCGCTGCACACGCACACCGACATCGGCGCCCACGTCGACGATGCGGCCGAGCTGATCCGACGCCTGAAAAAGCTCGGCCTGAGCGAGGACAAGGACCGCCTGAGCCAGCGCAGCCTGGCCAGCCTGCAGGTGATGTACTTCGAGGAAGAGGTGGAGCAGCACCTGTGGCAGCCCACCTTCATCATGGAGCACCCGACCGAGATCAGCCCGCTGGCGCGCGCCAACGACCAGCGGCCCGAGGTGACCGAGCGCTTCGAGCTCTACATCACCGGCCGCGAGATGGCCAACGGTTTTTCCGAGCTGAACGACGCCGAAGACCAGGCGGCCCGCTTTGCCGCCCAGGCCAGCGCCAAGGACGCGGGCGACGAAGAGGCGATGTACTTCGACCAGGACTTCATCCGCGCGCTGGAATACGGCATGCCGCCCACCGGCGGCTGCGGCGTCGGCATCGACCGCTTCATGATGCTGCTGACCGACAGCCAGAGCATCCGTGACGTGATCCTGTTCCCGGCGCTGCGCCACGAGGCCTGAACAGCTGTGGGCGGGCCTCTCATGCCCGCCTTCTGACCGGCCGAATCGTGGTCAGATCGGCATCCAGCGCTTACCCGGAAAGCGCAGGCAGCTATTGTTAATGTAGCAACGGTGGAGGGGTTTCAGCGCCCCGGCGCGTCGCCGTCGGCGGCCGGCGCGGCCGGTACCTCGCGCCACGACACGTCCTGCACCGACGTCTGGGCACTGGCGGCGCCGGTGGCCTGGGCCGCGTCGGCGCGCGGCGTGCTGCTGGCGGGCGACGGCGACCAGCGGCTGCGCGTCACCTCGCGCGTCATGTCGCGGTAGCGGCGCCACAGCAGGGTCACCGTGGCCGGCCGGCCGGTGAACAGGCTGCCCACCAGGCTGACCACCACCATCACCACCAGCCAGATCAGCAGACTGAGGGCAAACACCGCCCCCAGCGCGGCCAGCATCAGCCACACCAGCGCGCCCAGCACGCGCGCCAGCAGACCGTCGGCGCCGCCGCTGACCGGAGCGGGTGGAGGCAGGGAGTGAAAGAACATGCGTGTCATGTTACCCCTGATCGTCGCGAACCCCGAAAGTTCGCTCCAGCAGGCCTTCTGGCGTCACGGACAAGCGGCGGCCAGGGTGCGACCAGCCCCGCCAGGGCTGTCAGGGCTGTCAGGGCTGTCACAGCGCCGTCACACAAGCTTTCTAGAGTTCAAGGCGTGGTCTGTTTCAACACTCTGAAGGTCTGAACCAATGAATCAACTTGCAATCCGCGCGCTGATGGGCAGCGTGCTTGCGGCCGCCGTCATCGCTCCCGCGTGGGCCCAGCTGGAGGCCACCGGCGCCGGCGCCAGCTTTCCCGCGCCGCTGTACTCCAAGTGGGCGGCCGACTACCACAAGGCCACCGGCGTGAAGATCAACTACCAGTCTGTGGGCTCGAGCGCGGGCGTCAAGCAGATCGATGCCAAGACCGTGGACTTCGGCGCCTCCGACGCCCCGCTGACCGATGAGGAACTGGCCAAGAAGGGCCTGCTGCAGTTCCCCACCGTGGTCGGTGGCGTGATTCCGGTGGTCAACATCGCGGGCATCAAGGCCGGCGAGCTCAAGCTCTCGGGCGCCGTGCTCGGCGACATCTACCTGGGCAAGATCACCAAGTGGAATGACCCGGCGATCACCGCGCTCAACCCCGGCGTCAAGCTGCCCGACGCAACGATAGCCCCCGTGCGCCGCGCCGACGGCTCGGGCACGACCAACGCCTTCACCAACTACCTGAGCCAGGTCAACCCCGAGTGGAAGGCCAAGGTCGGCGAGGGCACGGCCGTCAACTGGCCCACGGGCGCGGGCGGCAAGGGCAACGAGGGCGTGGCCGCCTTCGTGGGCCGCCTGCCCAACTCCATCGGCTACGTGGAGTACGCCTACGTCAAGCAGAACAAGATGAACTACGTGCAGCTGCAGAACGCGGCCGGCAAGTTCGTGAGCCCGGGCGACGCCAACTTCAAGGCCGCGGCCGCGGGCGCGGACTGGTCGCGCTCGTTCTACCAGGTGCTCAACAACAAGCCGGGCGATGCCTCCTGGCCCATCACCAGCGCCACCTACATCCTGATGCACAAGAACCAGGACAAGCCGGCGCAGGCGGCCACGGTGCTCAAGTTCTTCGAATGGGCCTACCAGAACGGCGACGCCACGGCCGACGCGCTGGACTATGTGCCCATGCCCGCCAGCGTCAAGGAGCTGATCTACAAGTCCTGGGGCCAGATCAAGGACGGCGCGGGCAAGCCGGTCGCACCGATGGCACCGGTGGCGCTGAAGTAGGCGCTATTGGCATGGCTCCTTCCCCCTCTGGGGGAAGGCGGGGATGGGGGCTTTCGGGCCGCGGCCTGAACGACAGCTTTCAGCCAAGCGCCGCTGGCCCCCACCCCTGCCCTCCCCCAAAGGGGGAGGGAGTAAAGACAAAGCACAGACTGAAATAATCCGCGGGCGGCGGGCGCCCCCATCGTGCCCGCCGCCGCACCATGCAAGACCACAAAGGCATTCCCGTGTCCATTACGCTGACCGCTCCCCCCATGCCGCAGCCGGTGCGGCAGTCCGGCTCCGGCCAGACCCTGCCCCCCGCGCGCGGGCCGGTGCTCTCCAACAGCATGGCCGACCGCCTCTTCGCCTGGCTCGCACGATCGGCCGCATTGCTCACGCTGGCCACGCTGCTGGGCATATTGATTTCCCTCGTGGTGGGGGCGTGGCCCTCCATCACCACCTATGGCCTGGGCTTTCTCACGAGCAGCGCCTGGGACCCCGTGCAGAACGACTACGGCGGCCTGGTGATGATCTACGGCACGCTGGCCACCTCGGCCATAGCCCTCTTCATCGCCGTGCCCGTGAGCTTCGGCATCGCCCTGTTCCTCACCGAGCTGTCCCCGGCCTGGCTCAAGCGCCCGCTGGGCACGGCCATCGAGCTGCTGGCCGCCGTGCCCTCCATCGTCTATGGCATGTGGGGGCTGATGGTGTTCGGCCCGCTGCTGGCCACCTGGGTGCAGCAGCCGCTGCAGAGCCTGCTCTCGGGCGTGCCCTGGCTGGGCGCGCTGGTCTCTGGCCCGCCCGTGGGCATAGGCATTCTGTCGGCCGGCATCATCCTCGCGATCATGATCATTCCGTTCATCGCCTCGGTCATGCGCGATGTGTTCGAGGTGACTCCGGCGCTGCTCAAGGAATCGGCCTACGGCCTGGGCGCCACGACCTGGGAGGTGATCTGGAAGGTCGTCCTGCCCTACACCAAGGCCGGCGTGCTCGGCGGCATCATGCTCGGCCTGGGCCGCGCCCTCGGTGAGACCATGGCCGTGACCTTTGTGATTGGCAACATGAACCAGCTCGCCTCGCTGTCGGTGTTCGAGGCCGCCAACAGCATCACCTCGGCCCTGGCCAACGAGTTCGCCGAGGCCGGCGAGGGCCTGCACCAGGCGTCGCTGATCTATCTGGGCCTGGTGCTGTTCTTCATCACCTTCGTGGTGCTGTCGGCCTCCAAGCTGTTGCTGAGCCGCCTGCAGAAGGCCGAAGGAGCACGCGCATGAACGCCGCCACCACGTCACAAAAATTGCTGAGCCGGGCCGCACTGGAGCAGGCACGCGGCCGGCGCTACGCGGCGCGCAAGCGCGTGAACCAGGTGGCGCTGACGCTGTCGCTCGCCGCCATGGCCTTCGGCGTGTTCTGGCTGGTGTGGATTCTGTGGGAGACGCTGCGCCTGGGCCTGGGTGGCCTGTCGCTGTCACTGTTCACCGAGATGACGCCCCCGCCCAACGAGGCCGGCGGCCTGGCCAACGCGCTCTACGGCTCGTTCATGATGGTGCTGCTGGCCACCTTCGTGGGCACGCCCGTCGGCATTCTGGCCGGCATCTACCTGGCCGAGTATGGCAAGCGCGGCTGGCTGGCGCCGGCCACGCGCTTCGTCAACGACATCCTGCTGTCGGCGCCCTCCATCGTCATCGGCCTGTTCGTCTACACGGTGGTCGTGGTGCGCTTCAAGAGCTTCTCCGGCTGGGCCGGCGTCGTGGCCCTGGCGCTCATCGTCGTGCCCGTGGTCATCCGCACGACGGAGAACATGCTGCTGCTCGTGCCCGCCAGCCTGCGCGAGGCCGCCTACGCCCTGGGCACGCCGAAGTGGAAGGTCATCACCATGGTGACGCTGCGCGCCGCCCGCGCCGGCGTGATCACCGGAGTGCTGCTGGCCGTGGCGCGCATCGCGGGCGAGACTGCGCCGCTCTTGTTCACCGCGCTGAACAACCAGTTCTGGAGCGGCGACATGTCCAAGCCGCTGGCCAACCTGCCCGTGACCATCTTCAAGTTCGCCATGAGCCCCTACGAGAACTGGCAACAGCTCGCCTGGGCGGCCGTGTTCCTCATCACCGTCGCGGTGCTGGGCCTGAACATCCTGGCGCGCGTGCTGACCCGTCAAAAGTAACCCCTTCTTTTCCGGAAGACATTCATGCCCCCCACCTCCCACCCCGCCGTGCCCTCCAAGATCGCGGTGCGTGACCTGAACTTCTATTACGGCAAGTTCCACGCGCTCAAGGGCATCAACCTGGACATCCCCGAGAAGAAGGTCACGGCCTTCATCGGGCCATCGGGCTGCGGCAAGTCCACGCTCCTGCGCACCTTCAACCGCATGTTCGAGCTCTACCCCGAGCAGCGCGCCGAGGGCCAGATCGTGCTGGACGGCGAGAACCTGCTGCAGTCCAAGCAGGACGTGGCGCTGATCCGTGCCAAGGTCGGCATGGTGTTCCAGAAGCCCACGCCGTTCCCGATGTCGATCTACGACAACATCGCCTTCGGCGTGAAGCTGTTCGAGAACCTGAACGCATCCGACATGGACGAGCGCGTCGAATGGGCGCTCAGAAAGGCCGCGCTGTGGAACGAGGTCAAGGACAAGCTCACGCAAAGCGGCGCGGGCCTGTCGGGCGGCCAACAGCAGCGCCTGTGCATCGCGCGCGGCATTGCCGTGCTGCCCGAGGTGCTGCTGCTCGACGAACCCTGCTCGGCGCTGGACCCAATCTCCACGGCCAAGATCGAGGAGCTGATCGCCGAGCTCAAGAACGACTACACCGTCGTCATCGTCACGCACAACATGCAGCAGGCAGCGCGCTGCAGCGACTACACGGCCTACATGTACCTGGGTGACCTCGTGGAGTTCGGTGCCACCGAGCAGATGTTCTTCAAGCCCGAGCGCAAGGAAACGGAAGACTACATCACGGGCCGCTTTGGCTGACAGCGGAACTCCCTCTCCCGCGTGCGGGAGAGGGCGGGGGTGAGGGTCTCGGCAAGAGGCGCTGCACCCCCTCACCCCCACCCTCTCCCCCAAGGGGGCGAGGGAGTCAAGAAAGAACACCATGACAGACAAACATCTCTCCACCCAGTTCGACAGCGAACTCAACCAGGTCTCGGCCCGCGTGATGGAGCTCGGCGGCCTGGTCGAATCGCAGATCCGCGAGGCGATTTCCGCGCTCTCGCACTTCAGCCTGGAGGCCGCCGCGCAGGTCGAGTCCATCGAAAGCCGCGTCAACCAGATGGAGGTGGACATCGACCACGAGCTCATCACCATCATCGCGCGGCGCCAGCCCACGGCGCGCGACCTGCGCCTGCTGATGGCCTTCTCCAAGGCCACGGCCAACCTCGAGCGCATGGGCGACGAGGCCGCACGCATGGCGCGCATGGTGCGCTCCATCATCGAAAGCGGCGCGGCGCGCTCGCTGCCGAGCTCCGACCTGCGCGTGGCGGCCGACCTGGCCTCGGGCCTGCTGCGCAAGGCGCTCGATTCGTTCGCGCGCCTGGACGTGAAGGCCGCGGTCGCCATCCTCAAGGAGGACGACCTCATCGACCGCGAGTTCGACGGCTTCGTGCGCAAGCTCATCACCTACATGATGGAGGACGCGCGCACCATCTCGGCCAGCCTCGACCTGCTGTTCCTGGCCAAGGCCATAGAGCGCATCGGCGACCATTCCAAGAACATCGCCGAGCTCATCATCTACCTCGTCGAGGGCAAGGACGTGCGCCACCGCCCCGTCGCCGACATCGAATCCACCATCCAATGAGAAAGCTGCCCACGATCCTGATCGTCGAGGACGAGCCGGCGATTGCCGAGCTGATTTCCGTGAACCTGCGCCACAACGGCTTCGCGCCCATCTGGGCCGAGGACGGCGACAGCGCCCAGCGCGAGCTCGATGCCGTGCTGCCCGACATGATCCTGCTCGACTGGATGCTGCCGGGCCAAAGCGGCCTGGAGCTGTCGCGCAAATGGCGCGGCCACCCGCGCACGCGCGCCGTGCCCATCATCATGCTGACCGCGCGCGGCGACGAGCCAGACAAGATCGCCGGCCTGGACGCGGGCGCCGACGACTACATCACCAAGCCGTTCTCCACCCAGGAAATGCTCGCGCGCATCCGCGCCGTGCTGCGTCGGCGCGCGCCCGAGCACAGCGGCGAGAGCGTGGCCATCGGCGCGCTCTCGCTCGACCCGGCCACGCACCGCGTGAGCCACGCGGGCCAGCCGCTCAAGCTCGGCCCCACCGAGTTCAAGCTGCTGCACTACCTGATGCGCAACGCCGAGCGCGTGCACAGCCGCGGCCAGCTGCTCGACAAGGTCTGGGGCGACCATGTCTACATCGAGGAGCGCACCGTGGACGTGCACGTCAAGCGCCTGCGCGAGGCCCTGGGCGACGCCGCCACCATGGTCGAGACCGTGCGCGGCGCGGGTTATCGGCTGACGGCCCAGCCAGACGCTAGCAAATCCATAGCTTCCGGCGCTTGATGCGCCTGCGCTGGAGCCCGATTTCTTCAGAATTGCTGCAAACCCATGGTCTGGCGTGTGTTGATGTTCAGTCTGCTGCAGCTGGCCTGCGCCGCGGCGGGCGGGCTGCTGCTGGGCCCATGGGGGGTGGTCGGCGGCGTGGTGCTTGCCGCCTGGCTGGCCTTCGGCTGGGAAACCTGGAGCGGGCAGCGCGTGATCCGCTGGCTGCGCGGCGACGGTGCGGCGTCCAGTGCCCCCGTGCTGCGCGGACTGTGGGGCGAGGCGGCGGCGCGCATGCGGCGGCGGCTGCGCCAGCAGGAGCAGCAGGCGCTGGCCAGCGGGCAACGCCTGCAGGAGTTCCTGGCGGCGCTGCAGGCTTCGCCCAACGGCGTGGTGCTGCTGGATCCACAGGGTCACATGGAATGGTTCAACCAAACGGCGGCGCAGCATTTCGGCCTCGACGCCGGGCGCGATCTGCAGCAGCAGATCGGCAACCTGCTGCGCGATCCGAACTTCAGCGCCTACCTGGCGCGCCCGGACGACGCACAGGACCTGGTGCTGAACGCACGCGCCAGCACGCCCGAGCGGCCGCAACGCCTGGCCGTGCGCCTGCACCCCTACGGCGAAGGGCGCAGGCTGCTGCTGTCGCGCGACATCACGCAGCTGGAGCAGGCCGAGGCCATGCGGCGCGACTTCGTGGCCAACGTGTCACACGAGATCCGCACCCCGCTGACCGTGCTGGCCGGCTTCATTGAAACCATGCAGTCGCTGCCGCTGTCAGAGGCCGAGCGGGCGCGCTATCTGGGCCTGATGGCGCAGCAGGCCCAGCGCATGCAGCACCTGGTGCAGGACCTGCTGACGCTGTCGCGCCTGGAAGGCAGTCCCCTGCCCGGCTTTCAGACCTGGACGCCGGTGGCCGCCCTGCTGCGCCCGTGCGAGGACGAGGCGCACACCCTGTCGGCGCTGCTCACACCGGCTGGCGCCGCGCCCCAGACGCTGGTGTTTCCGACCCAGGACGAGCTGCGCGCAGCGGGCGAGCTGGCGGGTGACCCGGCCGAGCTGCAAAGCGCGCTGTCCAACCTGGTGACCAACGCGGTGCGCTACACCCCGACGGGCGGGCGCATCACGGTGCAATGGCAGCGCCTGCCGGACGGCGGCGCGCGCTTTGCCGTGCACGACACCGGCCCCGGCATCGCCGCCGAGCATCTGCCGCGCCTGACCGAGCGCTTCTACCGCATCGACCGCAGCCGCTCGCGCGACACCGGCGGCACCGGCCTGGGCCTGGCCATCGTCAAGCATGTGCTGCAGCGCCACGACGCCCGCCTGCACATCGCCAGCGTGCCGGGACAGGGGTCGGTGTTTTCGGTGGATTTCCCCGCCGGCCGGCTGCGCGATGCGGCGCTGGCGCGGCCCGGGGCCGCATCGGCCTGACGGCGCTGCTCGCACGGCGCGGCCAGCCGCGGCGCCCACCCGGCGCGGCTCAGGGAACCAGCGCCAGCGCGTGCAGGTAGGCGGGCGAGCGCATCAGCGCGTCCCAGTCGGGCGCCGGCTCGCGCGGCAGCAGCGCCTGGCAGCGCGCGGCGCTGGCCTCGCGCGGCTGCCAGCGGCCCTGAACCTGGGCGCGCGCCAGGCCGTCGATCACTTCGTCCAGCACCGCGCCGCCACCGAGCGACTGGTTGCACAGCAGCGCCAGGTCGCAGCCGGCGTCGAGCGCGGCCAGCACCGCCTCGACCGGGGTGACGGTGCGACCTTCGAGGTGGCGCGCGGCTTGCATGCTGAGGTCGTCGGTGAAGATGGCGCCGCCAAACCCCAGCCGCCCGCGCAGCACCGCCTGCAGCCAGCGCGCCGAATAGCCGGCCGGCCGCGCGTCCACCCGCGGATAGACGACGTGGGCGGCCATCACCGCGTCCAGCACGCTGCTCAGCCAGCCGTAGGGCGCGGCGTCGGCGGCCAGGATGGCCTTGAGCGTGCGCGTGTCGCGCGGCAACGCGGTGTGCGAATCGGCGGCGACGAAGCCATGCCCCGGGAAATGCTTGCCGCAGCAGGCCATGCCGGCACGCCGCAGGCCGTGCGCCAGGCTCTTGGCCAGCATGGTGACGACGCGGGCGTCGGCATGGAAAGCGCGGTCGCCGATCACCCCCGAGGGGCCCCAGTCCAGGTCCAGCACCGGGGTGAACGACAGATCGACGCCGCAGGCGCGCAGTTCGGCGCCCAGCACGTAGCCGTAGGCGCTGGCCGCGTCCTGCGCGCGCATGGCGTCCTGCATCCACAGCTCGCCCAGCGCGCGCATGGGCGGCAGGTGGGTGAAGCCGCCGCTGCGAAAGCGCTGCACGCGCCCGCCTTCGTGATCGACGCAGATCAGCAGTTCGGGCCGCAGGCGCCTGACTTCGGCGCACAGGCTGCCGAGCTGTTCACGATCCTGCCAGTTGCGGGCAAACAGGATCAGGCCGCCCACCAGGGGGTGCGCCAGGCGGCGACCATCGTCCTCGGTCAGGGCGGTGCCGGCGATGTCGATGATCAGGGGGGCGTGCTGCATGGGGCCTTTCGGTAAGCTCGGTGACTACAATTATCATAGCTTCTGGCGCTTGCCGGGAGCGCGCCAGAGCCGCTTTTCATTCACGAACCGGCGGCAGGCGCTCGACCACGCAGAAGCTGGCCGCGTAGTCGCTCTCGTCGCTCACGCTGATGTGCGCCACCAGGTGCCGGGCCTCGAACCAGTCCTTCAGCGGTCCGTGCAACACGATGCACGGCTGGCCGCTGGGCTGGTTGGCGATTTCGCAGCGGCGCCAGTGCATGGGCATGCGCATGCCCAGGCCGACCGCCTTGGAAAACGCTTCCTTGGCCGAAAAGCGTGTGGCCAGGTAACGCAGCCCGCGCTCGGGCCAGCGGGCGCTGCGGCGGCGCCACACGGCCAGTTCGGCCTCGCTCAGGATCTTCTGCGCAAAGCGCTCGCCGTGCCGCTCGACGCTGGCGCGGATGCGGCGCACGTCGCAGATGTCGGTGCCGATGCCGTGGATCATGGGATCAAGCTTGAATTCGCCTGCAACGCGCATGCAGCAAGCGCCGCAAGCTATTCATTCAGGAGCGCCCGGCCTGGGCGATGCAGCTCAGGTAGGCCTCGGTGGTGGCGGCGTAGCCGCGCTCCAGCGCGTCGGCGATGAAGGCGTGGCCGATCGACACTTCCAGCAGCCCCGGCACGCGCGCCACGAAGGTGCCCAGGTTGTGCAGGTTCAGATCGTGCCCGGCGTTGACGCCCAGGCCGGCGTCGCCTGCCGCCTGCGCCGCGACGGCGTAGCGCTGCAGCTGGCGCCCTTGTTCGGGCGTGCCCCAGGCGGCGGCGTAGGGCTCGGTGTAGAGCTCCACGCGCTCGGCACCGACCGCGCGCGCGGCCGCCATCAGTTCGGGCAGCGGGTCCATGAACAGGCTCACGCGCACGCCCAGGCCCTGGCATTCGTCGATCAGCGGCCGCAGGCGGGCCGCCACGCCGGCGTCGGCCAGGTCCCAGCCGTGGTCGCTGGTGAACTGGTCTTCGCTGTCGGGCACGAAGGTGGCCTGCGCCGGGCGCACGGCGCGGATGAAGTCCATCAGGTTCTGCGTCGGGTTGCCCTCGATGTTGAATTCACGCCCCGGCCAGCCGCGCATCAGCGCCGCCAGCGCATGCACGTCGTCGGCGCGAATGTGGCGCGCGTCCGGGCGCGGGTGCACGGTGATGCCGTGCGCGCCGGCCTGCAGGCACAGCTGGGCGGCGCGGGTGACGCTGGGAATGCCCAGGTGGCGCGTGTTGCGCACCAGGGCGACCTTGTTGACGTTGACGGAAAGCTGGGTGGGCATGGCGGGCTCGGTGGCTGCGCGTCTCAGGTCGCCATCAGGCGCTGGGCGTCCTGCAGAAGCTGGCGCGTGCGCAACGTGGCACCGCCGCCATGGTAATGGAGCAGCTCGCCAAGCTGGCGGCGCAGGCTGCCGCGCTGTTCACCCGGCAGGCCGGCCACCACCGTCAGGGTGGCGGTCCAGGGGGCTTCGTCCGCCAGGGAGGCGGCCAGTCGCCGCCAGCTCTGGCCCGGCAGCCAGGCCGCGTCGTCGGCGTGGGCGGCGCGCAGGCCGCCTTCGGCCACCAGCCGGTAGGGCTCGCTCGCCTGCAGCGGCGCCAGGGTCAGGGTCTGGGCGTCGAGCGCTGGCAGGTGGCCGGTTTCGCGCAGCAGCAGCAGCTCGAAGGCGCGCAGCGCGGCGGCCGCCAGCGGCTCGGCATCGCCCGCCGCCAGCGCATGCACCAGGGCGGCATAGGCGTCGAACAGGCGCGGGTGGGCATCCTCGCGCGCCAGCAGGCGCAGCAGCAGCTCGTTGGCGTAAAAGCCCGACAGCAGCGCATCGCCGCGCGGCATCACCTGCCCGCCGCCCCACTCGGCCGCCTTGAGCGTGCGGATCTCGCCGTCACCACCCCAGGACAGCAGCAGCGGCTGCAGCGGCAGCAGCACCGACCGGAAGTTGGACGACGGCCGCTTGGCGCCCTTGGCCACCAGGGCCACGCGGCCGTGCGCGCGCGTGAAGGCCTCGACGATCAGGCTGGATTCGCTCCAGTCGTAGTGGTGCAGCACGTAGCCGGGCTCGTGAACGACGCGCTTCATGCCAATGACGATTGACTTCGGACAGACGACGGCCGGCCATTCGCGCATTCGCCATCGAAGCCGCAGGCGAGGTCATTCGTCATCTGTCATTCATAGCCGAAGCTGCGCACGCGCGCCTCGTCGTCGGCCCAGCCGGAGCGCACCTTGACCCAGATTTCCAGGAACACCTTGGCGTCCAGCAGCTTTTCGAGCTCCTGGCGCGCTTCGGTGCCGATGCGCTTGAGGCGCTCGCCCTGCTGGCCGATGACCATCGCCTTGTGGCCTTCGCGCTCGACCACGATGGTGGCGGCGATGCGCAGCAGGCGGCCGTGGGCACGGCTTTTTTCTTCCTTGAACTGCTCGATCACCACGGTGGAGGTGTAGGGCAGCTCGTCGCCGGTGAGGCGAAACAGCTTTTCGCGCACCGTTTCGCTGGCCAGGAATTTTTCGCTGCGGTCGGTCAGTTCGTCTTCGCCGTACCACCAGGGCTGCTCGGGCAGGTAACGGGCGCAGATCTCCAGCAGGCGCGCCACGTCGCGCGGGTTCTTGGCCGACATGGGCACGAATTCGGCGAATGGGTGGCGCTCCTGCATGCCCTTGAGCCAGGGCGCGATCTCGGCGCGGCGGTGCACGCTGTCGAGCTTGTTGGCCACCAGCAGCGCCGGCGTGCCGGGCTTGAGCAGCGACAGCACCTTGGCGTCCTGCAGGGTGAAGCTGCCGGCCTCGACCACGAACAGCACCAGATCCACCCCGTCGATGGCGCCCAGCACCGTCTTGTTGAGCGATTTGTTCAGCGCCGTGCTGTGCCGGGTCTGAAAGCCTGGCGTGTCGACGAACACGTACTGCGTGCCACCGCCCTGCCCGTCGGGCAGCGTGCGTACGCCGGTGATGCGGTGGCGCGTGGTCTGCGCCTTGCGGCTGGTGATGCTGATCTTCTGCCCCACCAGGGCGTTGAGCAGGGTCGACTTGCCGACGTTGGGCTTGCCGACGATGGCGATCAGGCCGCAGCGCTGCACGCTGGCCCCGGGATCGGGCGCGGATGGAGTGCCATATCGGGCTCCAGCGCGCTCTGGATCAGCGCCGTCAGCTATGATTTCAGGAGTATTCATGGACGGTTCTGGAGTTGCTCCAGCATCGACGCGGCGGCGCACTGCTCGGCGGCACGGCGCGAGGCGCCCTGCCCTAGCACTTCCAGGTTCTGTTCGGCCACCTGGCACCGCACCTCGAAGGTCTGACGGTGCGCGGCGCCGAGCACGCGCACCACCTCGTACTGGGGCAAGCGCATCTTGCGCGCCTGCAGCCATTCCTGCAAGGCGGTCTTGGCGTCCTTGGCGGCGGCCGACATGGCGGGGGAAATCTCCACCTGCTCGAACAGCCGGCGCACCAGCGCATCGGCGGGCGTGTGGCCGCCGTCCAGGTAGACGGCGCCGATCAGGGCCTCCAGCGCGTCGGCCAGGATCGAGGGCCGGCGCTGCCCGCCCGAACGCAGCTCGCCCTCGCCCAGGCGCAACAGTGGCGGCAGACCCAGGTGGAGCGCCAGCTGATGCAGGCTGTCCTGCCGCACCAGCTGGGCGCGCAGGCGCGACAGATCGCCTTCGGCACCCCCGCCGAGCGCCTGGTAAAGCATGTGAGCCACACCCAGACCCAGCACCGAGTCACCCAGGAACTCCAGGCGCTCGTTGTGGTCGGCCGAGAAGCTGCGGTGCGTCAGCGCCCGCTCGAGCAGCGACTCATCCCGAAAGTGGTACTGCAGACGCTCCTGCAGGGCCTTCCAGGGCGCACGTGCGCGACCCGACGAGCCGGGCGCGGACGTCGGCGGACGCTCAGTCGTAGCCACCCGCGGAGGAGCCACGGTACTTGATCAGCAGGTAGGCCGGACCAAACAGCGGGATTTCCTTGTCGTAGGCGAAGTTGACCACCACCTTGTCGCCCTGCTTGGTGACCTCCAGGTCCTTGCCGGAGATGGAGGTGATGTAGTCCACCGAGGCGGTGCGGTCGAACGAGGCGCGCACGGCCGGCACGGTGTCGCCGTCGGCGGCGGCTTTCTTGACCGCCTTCTGGATCGTCATGAACTCGGACGCCGTGGGCACCACCCGTGCACCGACGATGGCCAGCAGCGCCAGCACGACGCCGAGGAACAGCAGGCCGAAAAAGGAAATGCCACGCTGGGACGATGGACCTTGATGTTTCATTTTTCTCGCGAAGGGTCGGAAAGGATCAATGGAAGGAGCCAATGCGCTTGAGGTTGCCGAAGTTCATCCAGACGAAGAACGCCTTGCCGACGATGTGGCCGTCAGGCACGAAGCCCCAGAAGCGCGAATCGAGCGAATTGTCGCGGTTGTCGCCCATCATGAAGTAATGCCCGGGCGGCACCTTGCAGCGGACACCCTCGACGCTATAGCGGCAATTGTCCTTGTATTCGAAGTCCGAAGCCCCGCCCACGAAAGCCGGACGCCGCCCGTCGACGATGATCCGGTGATTTGTCACGCCCAGGCGTTCGTCGAACTGCTTGAAGTATTCCATCGCCTGTTCGTCGAAGAAGTCGGACACCGCCGTCTGCGGCACCGGCTGGCCATTGATGGTGAGCTGCTTGTTGAGGTAGGCCACCTCGTCGCCGGGCAGGCCGACCACGCGCTTGATGTAGTCCACGCTGGGCTGCGGTGGATAGCGGAACACCACCACGTCGCCGCGCTGCACCGGCTGGCCCTGAGTCAGGCGGGTGTGGATCACCGGCAGCTTCAGGCCATAGGTGTACTTGTTCACCAGAATCAGATCGCCCACCAGCAGGGTCGGCACCATGGAGCCGGAGGGAATCTTGAACGGCTCGAACACGAACGAGCGCAGCAGAAACACCACCGCGATCACCGGGAACAGGCCGGCCGTCCAGTCCAGCCACCAGGGCTGGGCCAGCACGCGCTCGCGCGCCTGGGTCAGCTCGCCCTCGTCCACCTGGGTGATGCCCTGGGCCGCCAGCTCGCTGCGGCGCTGGGCCGCCTGCGCCTCCAGGGCCTGGGCGGCGGCACGACGGCGCGGCAGAAACACGAAGCGCTCGCCCAGCCAGTACGCACCGGTCACCAGCGTGGCCAGCAGCAGCAGCAACGCGAAGTTGCCCTGAAGGATGCCGACGTACCAGGCGGCGGCGTAGGCCACGAAGGCGGCCAGAATGACGGCGGTCAGCAAGGGCATCAGTCCTCCACCTGCAAGATGGCGAGGAATGCCTCCTGCGGCACCTCGACCGAACCGATCTGCTTCATTCTCTTCTTGCCCGCCTTCTGTTTTTCCAATAGTTTGCGCTTGCGGGTGATGTCACCCCCATAGCATTTTGCCAGCACGTTCTTGCGCAGTGCCTTGATGTTCTCGCGCGCGATGATGTTGGCACCAATGGCCGCCTGGATCGCCACGTCGAACTGCTGGCGGCTGATGATCTCGCGCATCTTGGCCGCCACCGCCCGGCCGCGGAACTGCGCCTGACTGCGGTGCACGATGATCGACAGCGCATCGACCTTTTCGCCGTTGAGCAGGATGTCGACCTTGACCACGTCGGAGGGGCGATATTCCTTGAACTCGTAGTCCATCGAGGCATAGCCGCGGCTGACGCTCTTGAGCTTATCGAAGAAGTCGAGCACGATCTCGCCCAGCGGCAGCTCGTAGGTCAGCATGACCTGGCGGCCGTGGTACTGCATGTTGATCTGCACGCCGCGCTTCTGGTTGGCCAGCGTCATCACCGGACCCACATAGTCCTGCGGCATGTACAGGTGCACCGTGACGATGGGCTCGCGGATCTCGTGGATCTTGCCCTGGTCGGGCATCTTCGAGGGGTTCTCGACCTGGATCACCTCGCCGTCGGCCTTTTCCACCTCGTACACCACGCTGGGCGCGGTGGTGATCAGATCCTGATCGAACTCGCGCTCCAGGCGCTCCTGCACGATCTCCATGTGCAGCAGACCCAGAAAGCCACAGCGAAAGCCGAAGCCCAGCGCCTGGCTGACCTCCGGCTCGAAGTGCAGCGAGGCGTCGTTGAGCTGGAGCTTTTCCAGCGCGTCGCGCAGCTGGTCGTACTGGTTGGCCTCGGTCGGGTACAGGCCGGCAAACACCTGCGGCTGGATTTCCTTGAAGCCCGGCAGCGGCCTGTCGGCCGGGCCCAGGTTGCCCGGCAGCTTCTTCTCCAGCGTGATGGTGTCGCCCACCTTGGCGGCCTTGAGCTCCTTGATGCCGGCGATGATGTAGCCGACCTCGCCCGCTTCCAGCACCTCACGCGCCTGCTGCGCCGGGGTGAACACGCCGAGCTGGTTGGCTTCATAGGCCGAGCCGCTGGCCATCATCTTGAAGCGCTCGCCCTTGGCCAGTCGGCCGTCGACCACGCGCACCAGCATCACCACGCCGACGTAGGCGTCAAACCAGGAATCGATGATCATGGCGCGCAGCGGCGCCTGGGCCTGGCCGCGCGGTGGCGGCACCTTGGCGACGATCTGTTCCAGCACGTCGTCGATGCCCATGCCGGTCTTGGCCGAGATGGCGATGGCCTCGCTGGCATCGATGCCGATCACGTCCTCGATCTCGGCCTTGGCGTTGTCCGGGTCGGCCTGCGGCAGGTCCATCTTGTTGAGCACCGGCAGCACTTCCACGCCGAGCTCCAGTGCGGTGTAGCAGTTGGCCACCGTCTGCGCCTCCACGCCCTGGCTGGCATCGACCACCAGCAGCGCCCCTTCGCACGCCGACAGCGAACGCGACACCTCGTAGGAGAAGTCCACATGGCCCGGGGTGTCGATCAGGTTGAGGTTGTAGACCCTGCCATCGCGCGCCTGGTAGTGCAGCGCGGCGGTCTGGGCCTTGATGGTTATCCCCCGCTCCTTCTCGATGTCCATCGAGTCCAGCACCTGCTCGCTCATCTCACGGTCGGACAGGCCGCCGCAACGCGAGATGAGCCGATCGGCAAGCGTGGACTTGCCGTGATCGATGTGCGCAATGATTGAGAAATTTCTGATGTGGTCCATCAACGAAAGAAGGCAAGTATTTGAATTACCGAGATGCGCACATGAAAAAAGGGCGCGCCAGTGATGCGGCGCGCCCTCAAACCAACAATCTATGGCAACTGCGATGGTTGGGACTTCATTGTAGGCAAAAACCACCCGGCCAAGCGATACGGAATCTCATCTCCGCCACGTTGTGACGCTGCAACGAATATTTATCAACAGGTTGTCAACATGATTTGCAGGATAATTTCTGAACAACTTTCAGCGGCTTGTGGAAATCCGGTGGATCATCCAACCGCGTCCCACATGGCGGTGTGACGGCCGGATCATATGCGAATCACGACCTTTGACCGACCCGTATTCTATCCAAACGCGTATGTAACTTCGGTGCCACAGGCGGCCTGCCCGACTGGCCTGCCGCCTCGGGGCGGCCGTCAGCACCCCGAATAGCCCCATACCCGACCTCAGTTTCGGGTTATGCCCCGGCCCAGGCAGGCTCAGCGACCAGGCCTGACCAGCACGAACTGCACCAGCTCGCCGCGCTGCACCAGCATGCTGATGGGTTTGCCGCGCTCGGCCTTGGCCACCGCCGCCTCGAAGTCCCGCACACTGCGGACCTCGGCGTTGCCGACCGACAGGATCACGTCGCCTTCGCGCAGGCCGGCGCGCGCACCGGCGTCGGTGGCCGCTTCCACGCGCACGCCGTGGCGCACCTTCAGCTCCTTCTTCTGGGCTTCGGTGAGTTCGGTGACGGTCAGGCCGAGCACCTGGGTGGCTTCAGAGGCCTTGGGTGGGGCGCTGCCGCGCTGGCTGGGTCGGCGCGCGGTCTGCTCAGGTTCCAGCTCGGCGATGGTGATGTTCAGCTCGCGCGTCTGGCCGCGCCGGAACACCGTGAGGGCGCTGCGCGTGCCGGGTTTGGTGTTGCCCACTAGGCGCGGCAGATCGGACGCTTTATCGATCACCCGGCCATCGAAGCGGGTGATGATGTCGCCCGCCTCGACGCCCGCCTTGTCGGCCGGCGAGCCGGATTCGACGCCACGCACCAGCGCGCCCTGCGGCTTGCCCAGGCCGATGGACTCGGCCACCTCCTTGCTCACCTGATCGATCTGCACCCCAATGCGGCCGCGCGTGACGCGACCGCTGGCGCGCAGTTGCTCGCTCACGCGCATGGCCTCGTCGATCGGGATGGCAAACGAAATGCCCATGAAGCCGCCGGAGCGCGAGTAGATCTGGCTGTTGATGCCCACCACCTCACCGCGCATGTTGATCAGTGGCCCGCCCGAGTTGCCCGGGTTGACCGCCACGTCGGTCTGGATGAAGGGCAGGTAGTCGCCCGTGTCGCGCTGCTTGGCACTGACGATGCCGGCTGTCACGGTGTTGTCGAGACCGAAGGGCGAGCCGATGGCCATCACCCATTCGCCCACCTTCAGGCGGCTGACGTCACCGATGCGCACGGCCGGCAGGCCGCTGGCCTCGATCTTGACCACGGCCACGTCGGTGCGCTTGTCGGCACCGACGATGCGAGCCTTGAATTCGCGCTTGTCGGTCAGCGTCACCAGCACTTCGTCGGCGCCGTCCACCACATGGGCGTTGGTCATCACGAAGCCGTCGGCGGTGAGGATGAAGCCGGACCCCACGCCGCGCGGCACCTCGCGCTCGGCCGGCTCCTGCGGCTCCTGCTGGCGCGGGCCCTGGCGCGGCACGCCGGGCAGCGGCAGGCCGAAGAAGCGTCGGAAGAACTCCTGCATCTCCTCATCCATCATCGGGCCATTGCGCCCGATGCCGGTGCGCACGCGCTCGACGGTGCGGATGTTGACCACCGCCGGGCCCACCTGCTCGACCAGATCGGTGAAGTCCGGCAGCCCACGCACGATGGGTGCCGCGGGCGCCTGGGCCTGCGCGGCCAGCGGCAGATTCAGGGTGGCGCTCAGCAGCATCGGGACGGCCAGCGCGGCCAGGGACAACTTGTTCATGTTCAGCAAAGGCATGTCGGTGATCGTTGCGTGGGCGGCGGGGTGGGTGAACGCCGCGCTCAGGGAATGCGTTCCAGCCCGCGGACGAAGGCCTGCAGGGTGGCTGGCGGGACTTCGCCGACGGCGGTGACCCACCACTGACCGGAGCGGTCGACCACGCGGCGCGTCAGGGTCTGAGTAGCGCCCATGGCGACCGCGCCTTCCTGCTGGTGCCGCGCCGGATCGAGCGGTTGCATGAACAGCGACACCGTGGCCAGCCCATCCGAAAACAGGCACTGCACCAGCGATGCGCTGGCCGAAGGCGGACGGCGGTAGCAGTTGCGCGCCTCGAAACCGGGCACCATGGTCGTCAGCTGCCAGCCTTCGGCCTGCGGCGTGGTCCTGGCGTGCTCGGCCTTGACGATGCGGTAGCCCTGGGTGTTGGCCATCATCTGGCGCAGCTGCTCGGCCTGCACCGGCGCGTCCAGCTGCACCTCGGAAAAGGCGGCCTGCTCCAGCACCCGGCCGTGGGCGTTCAGGGTCTGGGTCTTGAGCACCAGGCCGGTGCGCCGTTCGCTCCAGATGCGGTAGCCGTAGCGCCATTCGTCGCGCGGCAGCAGCTGCACGATCTCGGCATCGCAGCCGGCCACGCGGCCGCGCCCCAGTTCACGCGCGTCATAGTAGTCGGCGACCGGCAGCCCCTGCGCCAGATTGAGCAGGTTGGGGAACACGGCACCCAGCTGGCGCTGATCCAGCGTGACCACCCGCGCATCGGGCAGGAAGGTCATCACCGTGTCGTTGCGCCGCAGGGTGGAACGCGGCACGCCGGTCAGGGCATCGACGCGCTCCAATTGCACATCGCCCTCGCACACATGCCAGATGCGTGAGCTGGACATGGCGCCAGACGCCGACGACACGACGAAGGTGCCGATGTAGGAAGGCACCCGAGACCCCTGTTGCAGCCTGGCCAGCCACTCGGCCACGCTGCGCTGCGACGGACCAACCACCCCGGCGGGCGCACCGCCGCCGAACTGGCCGATGCTCTGCGCGCCCGCCAGACTGACCATGCCGCCGACACACCACAGCAGCGCAGCGCGGCGCAAACCGCCGCGGACCCGACCCCACCCGATCGCCTTCAACGCCCTGCACCCTCGTAGGTGGCGTTGAGCACGAAACCGCCCAGCGCCGGCGTTGCCGACACCTGGCGATGCGCCTGCAGCAGTTCATCGAGGCGCGGATCGCGCAACATCACCGCCGGCCCGTCGGCCACCCGGATTTCATCCGGCTCGGCGGTGCTCAGCGCAGGCGACGGACCGGCCACGGTCTGCAGCGCGGTCCGCGGCGCGGCAGCGCCCTGCGCCAGCTGCGCCCCGCCCTGACGCTGGGGTCCGAGATCGCCCAGCATTCCCCAGCCGATCACGGCCACGGCGGCAAACGAGGCCAGTCCGGCCACCATGCGCCAGCCAAACAGGCCGTCGTTGGCCGCCGGTCGCGTGAGCGCATGCGGCGACAGGGCCGGCGCCCGCGGCGCGGCGACCTCGGCCGGTCGCTGCGCCGCCAGCGTTGCGGCAAGGCGTGCCGCGAAGGCCCGATCCTGCCCGCAGGCGGCCAGATCGGCCGAGCGCAGCACATCGCCCACCAGGTGATACAGCTGCCAGGATTCACGCGCCTGGCCGGAGGCGGTCATCATGCCGAGGGCCCGGGCTGCGTCGTCATCGCGCAGCTGCCCGTCCATCAGGGCCGAGATGGCTTCCAGATCCAGCGTTTGATCGATTCGAGCGTTCATGGGTGATCACCGATTGCAGGGGTTGCCGTCACCAGCGCTTGCCGGTCTGGTGACTCAGCAGGGGCTTGACCCGAGCCGAAATCGCTTCGCGTGCGCGGAAGATGCGCGAGCGGACGGTACCGATCGGGCAGTTCATGGTGTGTGCAATCTCTTCATAGCTCAGGCCCTCGATCTCGCGCAGCGTGATGGCCTGGCGCAGATCCTCGGGCAGGGCCTCGACGGCGGCATTGACGGCGGCGGCGATTTCACGTGCCGCCAGTTCGCTCTCCGGCGTGGACTCGGAGATTAGTTCGTTCTCCCGCCGGGAAGTTTCATCGTCGTCGTCGCTGGTGTGCAGGGCCGACTCGGTCAGCACCGGATCGCGCTTGAGCTCCAGCAGCGACTTCTTGGCCGTGTTGACCGCGATGCGGTACAGCCAGGTGTAGAACTGGGCTTCCCCGCGAAACTGCGGCAGCGCCCGCCAGGCGCGCAGAAAGGTTTCCTGCGCGATGTCGGGCACCAGATCGACGTCGCGCACCAGGCGCCCGATCAGGCGCTCGATGCGGCGCTGGTACTTGATGACCAGCAGCTCGTAGGCGCGCGTGTCGCCTGCCGCCGCGCGCTCGACCAGCAGCGCATCGCTGTCGGCGGGCGCAGGCGGGGGGGCGATGGAATCGGTCACGAACAGGGGTCCAGCACAGGCGGCGCGCCGGTGGTCAGGGGCGCGAAGCCTGGGTCGCGGCGGGCGAAGGCGCGGCCGAATATAGCGCACAGCGCAGCAGGTGCCAGCGCGCCGGATCGTGGGAAGCCTGGGCCCACAGCCAGTGCGCACCCGCTTCGGCCGGGTCGCGAAAGCGCAGCAGCAGCCAGCGCTGGGCGTCCAGCCGCACCTCGACACCGGTGCCCTCGCCGCCCCGGTCCGGCTCGGTGCCAGGGGTGTGCAGCAGCCAGTGTTCGCCGGTCCAGCGCAGCTGCCTGGCCTCCTGCGCGCGCCAGAAGCGCCACAGCCCAAGCGTCACCAGCGCATTGATTGCTATGCTTAGCATAGCTGCTGGCGCAAGCTGGATAAGCGCTGGAGCCAAGAAATATGTCAAACCCAGGGCCAGCCAACCGGCCGCCGCCAGGCCCAGCAGCACGCGCGCCAGCGCGGCGCTGCGGCCGACCGGATAACTCACGGCAGGGGCGTGGGCCACGTGGGCTGTCGGTCAGGCGCCGCCGGGCGGAGACGTCGGGCGTCGCCCAGCGCGCGCTGCAGCGCAATCAAAGGCGCCTGAACACCAGCGAACCGTTGGTGCCGCCAAAGCCGAAGTTGTTCTTCAGCACCGCGTCGATCTTCATGTCGCGCGCGCTGTTGGCGCAGTAGTCCAGGTCGCACTCGGGATCCGGGTTGAAAAGATTGATGGTGGGCGGCACCTTCTGGTGGTGCAGGGCCAGCACGCTGAACACGCTTTCGATGCCGCCGGCGCCGCCCAGCAGGTGGCCGGTCATGGACTTGGTGGAGCTGACCACCGCGCGCCGGGCGGCATCGCCCAGCGCCGCCTTGATGGCGTTGGATTCGTTGATGTCGCCCAGCGGGGTGGAGGTGCCGTGGGCGTTGACGTACTGCACCTGGTCGGCGTTCAGGCCGGCGTTGCGCAGGGCAGCCACCATGGCGCGGCGCGGGCCGTCCATGTTGGGGGCGGTCATGTGGCCGGCGTCGGCGCTCATGCCGAAGCCCGCCAGTTCGGCATAGATGCGGGCGCCGCGCGCCTTGGCGTGTTCGTACGCCTCGAGCACCAGGATGCCGGCACCCTCGCCCAGCACGAAGCCGTCGCGGTCCTTGTCCCAGGGGCGCGAGGCGGTCTTGGGGTCGTCGTTGCGGGTGGACAGCGCGCGCATGGCAGCAAAACCGCCCACGCCCAGCGGCGACACCGTGGATTCGGCGCCGCCGGCAATCATCACATCGGCGTCGCCGTACTCGATCAGGCGCCCGGCCTCGCCGATGCAGTGCAGGCCGGTGGTGCAGGCGGTGGCGATCGCCAGGTTGGGCCCCTTGAAGCCGAACTTCATCGACACATGACCAGCCACCATGTTGACGATGGACGCTGGCACGAAAAACGGCGAAATGCGGCGCGGACCGCGGGCGGCGTACTCGGTCTGGGTCTCTTCGATCAGCGGCAGGCCGCCGATGCCCGAGCCAACCACGCAGCCGATGCGCGTGGCGGCCTCGTCGTCCAGCGCCTCGCCCGTGGCCAGGCCGGCGTCCTGCACTGCCTCGGCGGCGGCCACGATGCCGTAGTGGATGAAGGTATCCATGGTGCGCGCCTCTTTCGCCGAGATATGCGGCGAAATGTCCAGCCCCCGGACCTCGCCGGCAATGCGGCTGGCGAAGGCGCTGGCGTCAAAGCGCGTGATGAGGTCGATGCCCGAACGGCCGGCCAGCAGGCTGGCCCAGCTTTCGGCCACCGTGTTGCCCACGGGGCTGACGCAACCCAGGCCGGTGACGACAACACGGCGTCGATTCATGGTCATCCGATCTTGCTTGTCTGTCTGTGGTCGTGCTCCGCCGGACGGTGCGTGCAAGACGGCTCAGACCGTCCGACCGCACGCGCTCGGCCACGAAGCGCTGCGTGGCGCGGGCCGGCCGCTGGGGGTCGCGCCCACGCCGGCGGCAAAACCGCGGTGGGGGTTACGCCTTCTTGCTGACGGCGTAGTCGATGGCCGCCTGCACGGTGGTGATCTTTTCGGCGTCCTCGTCGGGGATTTCGATGCCGAACTCGTCTTCCAGCGCCATCACCAGTTCAACCGTGTCGAGCGAATCGGCGCCCAGGTCGGCCACGAAGGCTTTTTCGTTGGTGACCTGTGACTCCTCCACGCCGAGCTGCTCGGCGATGATTTTCTTGACACGTGCTTCGATATCGCTCATGGGTTCCCTCTGGGGCTAGTAAGAAATGGTGGATTCTAGCCGCGCCGCCCCGCAGACCGGAGCAGACGCGACAGGCGACGGCCAGTGGCCGATGGTAATGGCTCAGGCCATGAACATGCCGCCGTTGACGTGCAGCTCCTGACCTGTGACGTAGCCCGCCTCGGGGCTGGCCAGATAGGCCACGGCGGCGGCAATGTCGGCCGGCTGACCCAGGCGGCCGAGCGGAATCTGCGCCGCCAGCGCCTTGTGCTGTTCCTCGCCCAGGGCGGCGGTCATGTCGGTGGCGATGAAACCGGGCGCCACGCAGTTGACGGTGATGCCGCGGCTGCCCAGCTCGCGCGCCAGCGCGCGCGTCATGCCGGCCACGCCGGCCTTGGCGGCGGCGTAGTTGGCCTGCCCCGGGTTGCCCGAAGCGCCGACCACGCTGGTGATGTTGACGATGCGGCCATAGCGCTGCTTCATCATGGGCCGCATGACGGCGCGGCTCATGCGAAACACCGCCTTCAGGTTGGTGTCCAGCACCGCGTCCCAGTCCTCGTCCTTCAGCCGCATGGCCAGCATGTCGCGCGTGATGCCGGCGTTGTTGACCAGCACGTGCAACGCGCCGTGTTCCTTGACGATGGCCTCGATCAGCGCTTCGGCCGCGGCGGCGTCGTTGACGTCGAGCGCGGCGCCGCGGCAGCCGGGGTGCGCCGCCAGCGCGGCGCCGATGCGCGCCGCCCCGTCTTCGGTGGTGGCGGTGCCAATCACCTTGAGGCCGCGCTCGGCCAGTTGCGCCGCGATGGCCGCGCCAATGCCGCGCGAGGCGCCCGTGACCAGGGCCACCTGGCCTGCGAATGGGGTGTCTGACATGTGATGGGTCTCCTCGTGGCGTGCGGCTTCAGCCCAGCAGCGCCTTGACTTCGGCCAGCGTGGCCGGGTCGTACAGGGCGGCGCCGGTCAGACCGGCGTCGATGCGCTTGGTCATGCCGGCCAGCACCTTGCCGGGGCCGCATTCGACCACGGTGTCGATGCCCAGCGCCCTGATCTTCTGCACGCACTCGACCCAGCGCACCGGCCCGAAGGCCTGGCGGTAGAGCGCGTCGCGGATGCGGTCCGCCTCCTGTTCGACCGCGACGTCGATGTTGTTGACCACCGGGATGCGCGGCGCCCCCAATTCGAGCGCCGCCAGCGCCGCCTTCAGCTGCTCGGCGGCCGGCTTCATCAGGCTGGAGTGAAACGGCGCCGACACCGGCAGTGGCAGCGCGCGCTTGGCGCCCAGGCCCTTGAGCACCTCGCAGGCCTTGTCGACCGCCGCCTTGCTGCCGGCGATCACGGTCTGCGCCGGGTCATTGAAATTGACCGCTTCCACCACTTCGGCGCCCGCCTGGCCCATGGCGGCCGTGGCTTCGGCGCAGCCGGCGATCACTTTTTGAGCATCCAGCCCCAGAATGGCGGCCATAGCGCCCGTGCCCACCGGCACCGCCTGCTGCATGGCGGCGGCGCGCAGGCGCACCAGCGGCACGGCCTGGGCCAGCGTCAGAACTTCGGCGGCCACCAGGGCCGAGTACTCGCCCAGCGAATGCCCGGCCACCGCCGCCGGCAGCGCGCCACCTTCGGCGCGCCAGGCGCGCCAGCTGGCCACGCCGGCCACCAGCATCACCGGCTGGGTGTTGGTGGTGAGCGCCAGCGCCTCCTTGGGACCCTGGGCGATCAGTGCGCCCAGGTCTTCGCCCAGCGCGGCCGAGGCCTCGGCCAGCGTGTCGCGCACCGCCGAGTGGTCGCCCCAGGCATCCAGCATGCCCACGGCCTGCGAGCCCTGGCCAGGAAAGACGAAAGCAAAGGGTTTCATGATGGGCTCAGGAAAAATGAAGAAAAAACACTCCAGCGCTTATCCAGCAAGCGCCAGCAGCTACATATTGAGGAGCACCGCACCCCAGGTGAAGCCACCGCCCACGCCTTCCAGCAGCAGCGTCTGGCCGGGCTGAATCTGCCCGCTGCGCACGCCGTGGTCAAGCGCCAGCGGGATCGACGCCGCCGAGGTGTTGCCGTGCTCGTTCACGGTGACGATCACCTTGTCCAGCGGCAGGTGCAGCTTTCTGGCGGTGCCGTGCATGATGCGCAGGTTGGCCTGGTGCGGGATCAGCCAGTCGATGTCGGCCTCGCTCTTGCCGGCCTTGGCCAGCACGGCGCGGGCGGCCTTGTCGAGCACGCCGACGGCCAGCTTGAACACCGCCTGGCCGTCCATCTTGAGCAGCGGATCGCCCAGCACCTGCCCGCCCGAGACGCCACCGGGCACGCACAGGATGTCGACGTACTTGCCATCGGCGTGCAGGTCGGTGGCCAGGATGCCGGGCCGGTCGCTGGCTTCCAGCACCACGGCGCCGGCGCCGTCACCGAACAGCACGCAGGTGGTGCGGTCGCTCCAGTCGAGGATGCGCGAAAACACCTCGGCGCCGATCACCAGCGCGCGGCGCGCCGTGCCATTGGCGATCAGCGCATCGGCCACCGTGAGCGCGTAGACGAAGCCGCTGCACACCGCCTGCACGTCGAACACCGGGCAGCCGGCCATGCCCAGCTTGTGCTGCACGATGGCGGCGGTGGACGGGAACACCATGTCGGGCGTCGAGGTGGCGACGATGATGAGGTCGATGTCTCCCGGCTGCAGCCCCGCCGCCGCCAGCGCCTGCCGCGCCGCGGGCACCGCCAGCTCGCTGGCGGGCACGTCGGGCGCCGCCAGATGGCGCGCACGGATGCCGGTGCGCTCGACGATCCATTCGTCCGAAGTCTCGATGCCGCGGCTGGCCAGCTCGGCCACCAGATCCGCGTTGGTGACGCGGCGCGGCGGCAGGTAGCTGCCGGTGCCGGTGATGCGGGAATAGCGTCTGCTCATGAACATGCTTGTGTGGATGCCGGGCCGCGGCCGCGCCGGGCTCAGGCAGCCGGCGCTGCAGCCGCCCCGGACGCCGCCAGAAGCGGCGCCGCATGGGCGATGCGCTGCTGCACGCGCGCCAGCAATTGATGGCTGGCGGCATCATACGCGCGCACCAGCGCCTGCTCGAAGGCCAGCGCGTCGGCCGAACCATGGCTCTTGAACACCAGACCGCGCAGCCCCAGCAGCGCGGCGCCGTTGTAGCGCCGGTGGTCCATGCGGCGCTTGAGCGCGGCCAGCACCGGATAGGCGACGACGGCCGCCGCCTTGGTCAGCAGGTTGCGCGAGAACTCTTCCTTCATGAAGCCGCCGATCATGCTGGCCAGCCCCTCGATGGTCTTGAGCGCCACGTTGCCGACGAAACCGTCGCACACCACGATGTCGGCCGTGCCCTTGAAGATGTCGTTGCCCTCGACGTTGCCGACGAAGTTCAGGTCGCCGGCATCGCCCGCAGCGCGCAGCAGTTCGCCGGCGCGCTTGATCTCCTCGCTGCCCTTGATGGCCTCTTCACCGATGTTGAGCAGGCCGACCGTGGGCTGCGGGTCGTCGTTGAGCACCGACACCAGGGCCGAGCCCATGACGGCGAACTGCAGCAGGTGCTCGGCCGTGCAGTCCACGTTGGCGCCCAGGTCGAGCACGGTGGTGGCGCCACCCTTCTGGTTGGGAATCTGGGTGGCGATGGCCGGGCGGTCGATGCCCTCCAGCGTCTTGAGCAGGTAGCGCGCCACCGCCATCAGCGCGCCGGTGTTGCCGGCCGACACCGCCGCCTGGGCCGCGCCGTCCTTGACCTGCTGGATGGCCACGCGCATGGACGAATCCTTCTTGCGACGCAGGGCCACCTCCACCGCGTCGTCCATGGTCACCACTTCGCTGGCGGCGATCACCCGGGCGCGCTCGTGCGTCAGGCCCGCCAGCGCCTCCGGCTGGCCGACCAGCAGCAGCTCGGCCTCGGGGTGGCGGTCGAGAAACTGCCGGCACGCCGGCAAGGTGACCGCGGGGCCGTGGTCACCCCCCATGCAATCGACGGCCAGAACGATCATGCAAGCCCCGCAACAGCGCCGCCGCCGTCGCGCGACGGCACGGCTCGAACCATGAACCGGGCTGGATCGCCCGGACGCGCAAACGCCGAAGGCCCGAGGCTACGGGTCGTAGCGCCGGGCCAGGGAGTCATCGGCGGATGGAAAACGGCGACGGTCGCACGCACGCCGCGCGCCCGCGCCATCGATCAGGCTTCGGTCTTGGACTTGATGACCTGGCGACCGCGGTAGAAGCCGTTGGGGCTGATGTGGTGGCGCAGGTGGGTTTCGCCGGTGGTCGGTTCCACAGCGATGCCGGGCACGGACAACGCGTTGTGCGAACGGTGCATACCGCGCTTGGACGGCGACTTCTTGTTTTGCTGAACAGCCATGGTGGCTCCTTGTTGGATGGGCCCCGCCGCTCGGGCGTGGACGCGGGCAAGTGGGTAAGCGATGCATCCTGGCCTGGGGCAGCCAATGGCCGCGCCCCGCCGAATGCGAAGCCTTAAATTATAGCGCGAAAGCGTGGGCGCGCCACAGCGGCACGCACTATCGGCCCTTGCCGCCCTGCTTCAGCGCCGCCAGCGCAGCAAAGGGATGGGGCCGCTGCGGCGGTGCGGCGTCGAACCCCTCGCTGTGCGCCGACAGACGCACGGCGTCCGGACAGACCTCGTGACGCGGCACCAGCGGCAGCGCCAGCAGCAGCTCGTCCTCGATCAGCTCGCGCAGATCGAGCGCCGGTGTCAGCGCCAGCACGTCGTCGTCGGACGCGTCGTCCAGAGCGGCGGCGCGCGCCTCGCTTTCAACAAATACCAAGTGCCGGTCCACCACCAGCGGCGTCGCCACCGGACCCAGACAGCGCTGACAGGTCAGCGGCAAGCGTGTCTGCGCCTGCAGATGCAGCGACGGCCGCCATTGGCCATCGACCGCCTGACGGCGCCCGCCCTGGACCTTCCATTCGACCGTCAGATCCTTGTCCGCGCCTTGCGCTTCGAGCGCCAGGCGCTCATAATTTTGTAGCTCATCGGCGCCCGAAAGGCTGGCCCCGGCCTCGGCCAAAGCCGCCACGTCGAGGCGCCGCGCATCAAAGCTCCTGCTCATGCGGCCAGTGTAAGAGAATCGGCGCCATGCCGACCGACACCACCGACGCCAGCGCCGCGCCACCGCTGGTGCTGGGCTCCACCTCCCCCTATCGCCGCGAACTGCTGTCGCGCCTGCGCCTGCCGTTCACCACCGCTGCGCCGCAGGTGGACGAAACCCCGCTCCCCCACGAAACACCGGCGGCGCTGGCGCGCCGGCTGGCCCTGGCCAAGGCGCGCGAAGTGGCGGCCCGCCACCCGCAGGCCATCGTCATCGGTGCCGACCAGGTGGCCGACCTGGCCGGCGAGCCGCTGGGCAAGCCCGGCAGCCACGAACGCGCCGTGGCCCAGTTGCAGCGCATGAGCGGGCAGACCGTGGTGTTTCAGACCGCCCTGTCGGTGGTGTGCCTGGCCAGCGGCTTCGAGCAGAGCGAGCTGGCGCCGGTCGAGGTGCGCTTTCGCGCGCTGGACGCGGGCGAGATCGAGCGTTACCTGCGCGCCGAACAACCCTACGACTGCGCCGGCAGCGCCAAGAGCGAAGGCCTGGGCATCGCCCTGCTGGAGGCCATCCACAACGACGACCCCACGGCGCTGGTCGGCCTGCCGCTGATCCGCACCGCCCGGCTGCTGCGCGCCGCCGGGCTGCGGCTGCCATGAGCGCGGCCCCGACCCCCGGCACGCTGTACCTGGTGCCAACGCCGCTGGACCATGGCTGCCCCCTCCAGGCGCCCCTGACCGACGCCCTGCCCCAGGGCACGATCGAGGTCGCCGCGCGCCTGTCGCACTGGATCAGCGAGAACGCCAGATCGACCCGCGCCTTTCTCAAGCGCGTCGCCGCGCTGGTGCCGCTGGCGCAACCGCTGCAGGCGCAGCACATCCAGCAGCTGCCGCACGCCATCCACAAACAGGGCGATCACCGGCGCGCCGGCACCTGGGACGCCCGCCCGCTGCTGGCCCCGGCCCTGCAGGGCCACGACCTGGGCCTGGTCAGCGAAGCCGGCATGCCCGCGGTGGCCGACCCTGGCAGTTCGGTGGTGCGCGCCGCCCACGATCTGGGCATCGAGGTGCGGCCCCTGGTCGGTCCGGTGTCGATGCTGCTGGCGCTGGCCGCCAGCGGGCTGAACGGCCAGAGCTTCGCGTTCGTGGGCTATCTGCCGCAGGAGGCCAGCCGCCGCGCCACGCGCCTGCGCGAACTGGAGGCCTGGGCACAGCAAAGCGGCCAAAGCCAGTTGTTCATCGAAACGCCCTACCGCAACGCAGCCCTGCTGCAGGCCCTGCTGCAGCAGCTCCGACCCGACACCCGGCTGGCGGTGTGCAGCGGGCTGACGCTGGCGCAGCAACGCTGCACCAGCCTGCGCGTGGCCGACTGGCGCCGACGGTCAGCGGCACTGACGGCAGACCTGTCGGCTCAGCCGGCGGTGTTTGCCATCGGCCCCTGAGGCGCTGCCGTCGCCGCCCCGAACCGCCCTCCCATCACACCCAGACGGCAGCGCCGCCATGTCCAAGCAACAAGCTCACCCCTCGCCATCGTCCGCCGCCAGCGGCGTGCCGGCCCTGTTTGATCGCGCCGTGCGCCTGTTCAACGGCGGCCAGCCGGATCAGGCCGCCCCCTTGTGCCAGCAGGTGCTCCAGCAGCAGCCAAACCACGCCCATGCCTGGCAACTGCTGGGCATGGTGCACGTGGTCGGCAACCGCCCGGCCGAGGCCCTGCCGGCGCTGCAGCGGGCGCTGGCGCTGAACCCGCGGCAGACCCAGATCCTGTGCCTGCTCGGCACGGTGCTTGCCCGACTGGGGCAATCCGAGCAGGCCATCGACCACTTCCGTCAGGCGCTCGCGCTGGCACCCCGGGACGCCAACATCTGGTACGACCTGGGCAACGTGCAGCACGGACTGGGTCAGCACCTCCAGGCGCTGGCCAGCCATGATCGGGCGCTGGCGCTGGCCCCGGGGCACGCCGACGCCTGGCTCAACCGCGGCCATGCCCTGCTGGAACTCCACCGCCTGGGCGACGCCATCGCCAGCTTCGAGCGCGCCATCGACCTGCGCCCCCGGGCCAGCACCTGGCTGTTGTTGGGCAGCGCGCTGGAGCAGGCGCAGCGCCTGCCGGACGCGCTGGCCTGCTTCGAGAAAGTCGTGGCCCTGGAGCCGGACAACCTGGACGGCTGGCTGAAGTTCGGCGGCGTGCTGCTGCAGCTTGGACGCCCCGACCTGGCGCTCGAACGCATCGAGGTGGCGCAGCGCCTGGCGCCGCAGTCGCCCCGCGTGCTGCTGACCCAGGCGGCCGCCCTGGCCAAGACCCGCGGCGACGCGGCGGCGCTGGTGCCGCTGCTGCAAGCCCATGCGCTGGCACCCGACGATCTGTCCGTCTCCATGCAGTTGCTGTACTTCATGCTCAAGACCGCCCACTGGGAAGGTCTGACCGAGGTATTGGCTCAGACGCTGCGCCACTGGCGCGCCGGCGCCCGCGACGCCAACACGTTGACGCTGCTGGCCCACCCCGACGTCGGCGCCGCCGATCTGCTGCAGATTGCGCAGGCGTATCACGCCCCACTCAACGACGCCTTTCGCGCCATGCACGCGAAGGTGGCGCGTGGCGCACCGGCCGGGCGCCGGCTGCGACTGGGTTACCTGTCGTCCGATCTGCGGCACCACGCAGTCGGCTTTCTGATGACCGGCGTGTTCGAAGCCCATGACCGCCAGCGCTTCGAAACCTTCGCGTTCTCCATCTACCCGCAACCCGATCGGTCGCCCGAGCGGCAGCGCGCGCAGGCGGCCTTCGATCATTTCATCGACATCCACCACCTGGGCGATGACGAGGCCGCCGCCCTGATCGCTGGCCACGGCATCGATCTGCTGGTCGATCTCAACGGCCTGACCACCTTCAGTCGGCCCGGCATCCTGGCCCGCCGGCCAGCGCCGGTGCAGGTGCAGTACCTCGGCTTCCCGGGCACCAGCGGGCTGGCGGCGATCGACTACATCCTTGGCGACCGCTGGGTCACGCCGGTCGAGCTGGCGCAGGCGTTTTCCGAACACATCGTGCGCATGCCCGACTGCTTCCAGGCCAACGACGACCAGCGCCGCATCGCGGCCGCAACCCCGACCCGCCGGGAACTGGGGTTGCCGGACCAGGGCTTCGTGTTCTGCTGCCTGAACAACAGCTACAAGATCCTGCCCGGCGTGTTCGATGGCTGGATGCGGCTGCTGCAAAACACACCCGGTTCGGTGCTGTGGCTGCTGGGCGACAACGACACCGCCCGCAGCAACCTGCGCGCCCACGCGCAGGCGCGCGGGGTGGCGCCCGAGCGCCTGGTGTTCGCCGAACGGCGGCCCTACGACCAGTACCTGGCCCAGTATCGCCAGGCCGATCTGTTCCTGGACACGCTGCCCTTCAACGGCGGCACCACGGTCAGCGATGCGCTGTGGGCCGGTCTGCCGGTGCTGACCCAGGTCGGCGACCGCTTTGCCGGCCGCATGGCCGCCAGCCTGCTGGACTGCATCGGCCTGCCCGAACTGATCACCCACAGCCAGCCCGAGTACGAGGCGCTGGCGCATCGGCTGGCCACCGAACCGGGGCTGCTGCCGGGCCTGCGCGATCGACTGGCCGCCAACATCCGGACCCGCCCGTTGTTCGACACGCGCCGCTTCACCCGCCACCTGGAGCGCGCCTTCGAGCACATGATCGAGCGCCACGCCCAGGGCCTGCCGCCGCAGGGCTTCGACGTGGCGGAGCTGCCGCCAGCAGCGTCGACCTGAGGATTCGGCCGGAACGCGGCGGCCGACCGCCGGCCATCTGCGGGCCGGCGCCGCGCCCTACGGCCGCCTGTGTTGGGCTCAGCGCCAGCCCGGCGCGCCGCGCAGCGCCGCCAGCGCCCCCTCGCCGACCTGCGCCCCCAGCCGCTTGGCAAAGCGCTCGGCGAAGTTCTGCTTGTTGGTGTAGTCCACCAGCTTCTCGGCCTTCACCACCTCGCGCGCCACCATGTCCAGGCTGCCAAGCTGGTCGGCCAGGCCGAGCTGCACCGCCTGCTCGCCGGTCCAGAACAGGCCGCTGAACATGTCCGGGGTTTCCTTCAGGCGCTCGCCACGGCCCTGGCGCACCACGTCGATGAACTGCTGGTGGATCTGGTCCAGCATGCGCTGGGCATGGGCGCGGTGGGCTTCGGACTGCGGGCTGAAGGGATCGAGAAAGCCCTTGTTCTCGCCCGCCGTCAGCAGCCGGCGCTCGACGCCCAGCTTTTCCAGCGCCCCGACGGCACCGAAGCCGTCGATCAGCACACCGATGCTGCCCACCAGGCTGGCCTTGTCGACGTAGATGCGGTCGGCGGCGGCGGCGATGTAGTAGGCCGCCGAGGCGCAGCTTTCTTCCACCACGGCGTACACCGGCTTGTCGTGCAGCGCGCGCAGGCGGCGCACCTCGTCGTGGATCAGGCCCGCCTGCACCGGGCTGCCGCCGGGCGAGTTGATCAGCAGCACCAGCGCCTGCGCGCCCTTGTCTTCCATGGCGCTGCGCAGCGCGGGCAGGATGTACTCGGCGCTGCCCTCGCCGGTGTCGCTGATCTCGCCCTTGATCGACACCATGGCGGTGTGGGCGCTGCTGGGCGTGGCGCTGGGCAGGTGGTCGGACCACAGCAGCCAGGCCAGGGCGCCGATCAGGCCCAGCCACAGCGCGGTGCGCAAGGTGCGCCAGCGGCGCGCGGCGCGGCGCTCGCGCAGCTCGGCGAACAGCAGTTTCTCGATCGTGGCGCGCTCCCAGGGCACCGGCTGGCCGTTCACATGCACTTCGTTTTCCATAGCTTGTGGCGCTTGCTGCGCAAGGGTTTGAACTTGATTTGAGGCTCGGCCTTGGGCTTCAGAAGGCGATCGGCCGCAGCGCCCCGGTGGGCTGCCAGTGCACCTGGCCGGCCGCTTCGATCAGCTCGATACGAACCAGCTGCGCGCCGCTGCAGGGGCCGGCCACGCAATGGCCGGTGTCCGGGGCGTAGGTGGCGCCATGGGTGGCGCACAGCAGCCATTGGCCGCTGTCGTCGAAAAAGCGGTTGGGCTGCCAGTCCATTTCCATCGGCACATGGGCGCAGCGGTTGAGGTAGGCATGCGCCCGGCCTTCGAAGCGCACGGCAAAGGCGCGCAGGTTTTCGCCACCATGCGCGACGTCGAACGGCACCGCCAGCCCGCCTTCCTGCAGGTCGGCGCTGTCGCACAGGTAAACCGGGCTCAGATCGTTGTCCATATTGCGCCAGCAGCTATCAAATCAATAGTTTTCGAGGTGACGGATCAGGCATTGTCGCTCAGCCACCGGTGCA